>CAJUNQ010000109.1 GCA_910587835.1 uncultured Oscillospiraceae bacterium
CCTGTACCACCCAAAAGGCGGATACCGGTGTCCCCAAAGAAGGACAGAGCGGCTTATAAGGGGGCGACCTATCAGCATCGTGGTAGGGCTCCGCTGACCTGTACCACCCAAAAGGCGGATACCGGTGTCCCCAAAGACAGAGCGGCTTATAAGGGGGCGACCTATCAGCATCGTGGTAGGGCTCCATTGACCTGCACCGCCCAAAAGGCGGATTAAAAAAAGAAAGAAGTGAGACGATGGTTCGGAGAATTACTACGAATGGCATGATGATGAGCTATAAGTCTAATTTGATGCGCTCATATAACAATTTGGCTGGGGTTACCGAAAAGGTGATTACCCACCGGCAGTTTAACTCTTATGCGGAGAACCCTTCTAAGGCCAGCCAGGCTTTTCAGCTGCGCCGCACCCGCTGGAATGTGGAAAACCAGCTCTCCAATAACAAGCAGGTCCGGCATAAGTTTCAGCAGGCCTGGGACTGCATGGACGACACCTATCAGGATTTGGGCACCAAGCTGGTGAAGTATTCCTCTTTGCGGGCGGAGAACGACGCGGACGCTGGCGGCCGCCAGGCTTTGGGCGAGGTCATCAAGGGCGCGGCGGACTCGGTGATGCAGACCATGAACGCCAAGTATGGCGAGAATTTTATCTTCTCTGGCGCCGACGGCCAGACAGTGCCCTTCAGCTGGGGGGCGGACGGTAAGCTGCTGTACCGGGGGATGCCGGTGGATGTGGATACACCGACTGCGGATGAGCTGGCGGCTGGCGGCTGGGAGGGCAAGTATGCTGACTATGCCAAGCTGTATGGCACCGTGCAGAACGAGCACACCTATGTGGACCTGGGCATGGGTATGCAGGAAGACAAGGACGGCAACCTGATTGATTCCAGCGCCTTTGACACGGCCCTGAGCGGCATTGGGACCATTGGCTATGGCACCTCTACTGTCACCGTAAAGGATGCAGATGGCAATGATGTGGATGTGAAGGATGTGCCGAACAATATTATTTCCATTATCCGGGAGTACGGTGAGATTCTGGCTCAGTGCAGCCCGGAGGATGGTTCTTACCCTGTCGACGCCCAGAAATGGCCGCAGGGCTCTGAGACCCGCTGCGACGCTTTGGAAAAGCAGCTGGAGACCAAGCTCAATGAGCTGCATGCTACCTGGATGTCCCACGACACCAAGGCCACCTTTCTCAAGACCAACGAGGACCGGCTGGAGTCCATGGACGACACCCTGAATGAGCAGATTACCACCATTGAGGACATTGACCCGGCCGAGGCGATTACGGCGCTGATGTGGGCGCAGTATTCTTACAACGCGGCGCTGCGCATTGGCACCAGCATTCTGTCCCAGTCGCTGATTGACTACATGAGCTGATATCTTTTGCCAGACAGGCTATTTTTACCGAAAGAGGGGATTGTGTGTGGGTCCGTTGATTGAAATTACCAGTGTACCGATTGAAATTGAAATGAAGACCACCAGTGCGCAGATGATCTACTCCCGGGGGACTGTGGAGATGGAGGTCAGCCGGGACAAGGGCGGGCTGAACATCAGAAGCCGGCCCATCAAGCTGAATGTGGACTCCTTCCAGGCCCAGAGCTCGGTGCGGCCCACGGCGGTGCAGAGCATCCAGCAGTCGGCCCAGAGAGGGGAGCAGGCGGCCTATCAGGCCACGGCCACTTATGCCAAGCGGGGCCAGCTGGTGATGGACGCCCAGTTGGGCCAGGAGCTGATCACCCAGTTTGCCCAGGAGACCCAAGAGGCGCAGATGGGGCGCAGCCTGGAGGACTTTGGGCTGGGATTTCTGCCTGAGGGCGGCATCAATCTGGACTGGGAGCCCGGCCAGATGCAGATCCGCTATGAGATGGATAAGCTGAATTTTAACTGGAAGACCGGCGGCCAGGGCTTTAAGTTTGTGCCTGGCGACATTGAGTTCACCATGACCCAGCGCCCCGAGGTGATCATCAAGTATGTGGGCGGCGCGGTGTATGTTCCGCCCTCGGCCGACCCGGACTATCAGCCGGTGGACGTGCGGGCATAATTCTCAGGAGGTAGCGGATTGAAGCTGTCTACAAAATATTTTGGTGAGATTGACTGCCAGGAGGAGGACATTCTGTGCTTTCCCAAGGGGCTGTTTGCCTTTGAGGAGGAGACGGAGTTCCTATTGCTGCCCTTTTCTGGCAGCGACGGCACACTGTTGTGTCTGCAAAGCCGGCAGACGCCGCAGCTAGCCTTTGTGGCCATGAATCCTTTTTCTCTGGACGGCAGCTACACCCCTGTTTTGCAGCCGGAGGAGTTGCAGGAGCTGGGGGTGAGCGACAGCACGGAGCTGTGCTATTATGTGCTGTGTGTGGTGAAGAATCCGGTTTCCAGCAGCACGGTGAACCTGCAGTGCCCGGTGGTGGTGAACGACAGAACACGGCAGTGTATGCAGGTGATTTTGGAGGGAGACCAGTATGGAATGCGGCATCCCCTGTCGGAATTCCAGACCGAGGAGGGCTGAGCGATGTTGATCCTTCGCCGGAAAACCGGAGAGTCCTTTTTGATTGGGGACGATGTGCGGGTGACGATTGTTGCCACCAAGGACAAAGAGGTGCAGATTGCCATTGACGCCCCGAAAGAGGTGTCTGTGCTGCGCTGCGAGCTGGCCTCTGCCATGAACACCAACCGGGAAGCCGCCCAGGAGCAGAGTTTGCCCCAGGAGCTGCTGGACGCATTTGCCATGCTGTCCCACCAGCCGCCGGAGGGTGCGCCCGGAAAACCAGAAAAATAAAAAAGCCGCGGAGCTTAAATGCTCCGCGTTTTTTTTAATCCGCCTTTTTGGCGGAGCAGGGAGTAAAGCCCTACCACGATGCTGCTAGGTTTTTTAATCTGCCTTTTTGGTGGAGCAGGGCGCAAGGCCCTACCACGATGTTTTTTTAATCCGCTTTTTTGGTGGAGCAGGGCGCAAGGCCCTACCACGATGTTTTTTTAATCCGCCTTTTTGGTAGAGCAGGGCGCAAGGCCCTACCACGATGTTTTTTTAATCCGCCTTTTTGGTGGAGCAGGGCGCAAGGCCCTACCACGATGCTGATAGGCCGGCTGCTTTTAGGTGTTGATGTGGATGGCTGGGTTACAGAATGACTGGGCTGTGGGTGAAATGGGGGAATGCGTTTTGCTGGTTGGCACAGCTGGGAGGGATTCTGTGGATGGCGGTGTACGGGCAAAGCTTTGCCAATGGGAAGCGATGCCTATAGCGGTCAAGGGGCAGGGATGCGAACTGCGGCCATGGGCCTGACTGTGGGTTGTCTGGGGCAGCTGAGCGCATGGGGAAGGGGCCTGCTGGCGGTCAGTCGTGGCGGGGGGCGCCCAGGCGGAGCTCGCTGTTTTCGCCGGAGTTGTGCCGGGGGTGCTCCGATACCTTCTGGCAGGCCCACATCAGCTGCGCGATGACAGCGGCGCTGTAGCGGCCCTCGTAAATGGTGAGCATGGGGACCTCCTGGGTGTCGGGCACCACAATGTATTTAGCGGGCAGGCTGGTCAGGGTGAGAGCGATTACATCGATGCGGCAGCGTTCGCAGGTGCACATATGGAAGCGCTTCATATAGCTGTCTACTTTGTCCTCCACCAGGGCCTGCATCACGTTCAGATAGGCGATGCCGCTTTTGGGCGTCTCAGGGGCTGGTTCCGGCTGGGGCGCGGGCTGAGGGGCAGGAGCCGGTTCCGGTTGAGGCGCGGGCTGAGGAGCGGGAGCTGGTTCCGGCTGGGGCTCGGGCTGAGGAGCGGGAGCTGGTTCCGGCTGGGGCTCGGGCTGAGGAGCGGGAGCTGGTTCCGGCTGGGGCTCCGGCTGAGGTTCGGGTTGAGGAGCGGGGGCTGGCTCCGGCTCGGGCTGAAGCACAGGCTCCTCGGATAGCTCGGCAAGCAGGTCCTCCTCCAGGGCGCTGCGGATGGACTCGGCCACCTCGGCGCTGTTGTCGGGAGGGGGAGTGGGCTGGCTGGGGTGTCTGGGGGGGCTGGCGGGCTCAGCCGCAGCCTCGCCGGGCTCGGTAAGCAGGTTGAGCACATGGGCGGTCTTGTTGGACTTGGAGGACTTGTTGTTGGATTTGTTGGTTTTGTTTGCCATAATTTTCTTCCTTTCTTCCTTTCTTCCAAAGTAGGGCGATCAGCGTCAACAATGACGGAAAATATTCAGAGAGCAGTTGGCTACCGCTCGTTCAGCAGCTCGTCCAGCAGGGCCTGAAAGTCCAGGGACGGGTTGGAGTGGGGGGCGTAGGAGAGCACGCTCTCGCCGTGGGCAGGGGCCTCGGCCACCACCACGCTGCTGCGGATTTTGGTGTCCAGCACCTGGGTGTCCAGCTTGCGGGCAATTTCGCTGGAAAGCTCCAGCACCTCACGGTTGAGGGTGAGGCGGCCGTTGAACTTGTTGAGCAGAATGCCCAGCACCCGCAGGTCGGGGTTGTAGTATTTGCGCACCGTGTTAATGGTGTCCCGGATTTGGGAGATGCCCAGCAGGCTGAGAATCTCCGGGGCCATGGGGATGATGAGGGCGCCGGAGGCCACATAGGCATTGATGGTGAGCACATTGAGAGCGGGAGGCGTGTCGATGATGATATAGTCGTAATTCTCCTCGATCTTTGAGAGCTCGTTGCGCAGCAGATACTCCCGGCCGGGGGTGTTGAATTCCAGCTCGGCCGTGGAGAGCAGAATGTTGGAGGGCAGAATGTCTCCCAGGTCGGTGGAGACAATAACATCCTCTACAGCCGCGGCGCCCTTGAGCACCTCGTAGACGGTCTCGCTGTTCTCAATATCCAGGCCGGCGGAAAAGCCCAGGCTGCCCTGGGGGTCCAGGTCCACGCCCAGAACCTTTAGGCCCCGCAGATGCAGGGCGTTGATGAGGGAAAGGGAGGTGGTGGTTTTACCCACGCCGCCCTTTTGGTTGGTGACTGCAATGATTTTCTCCATACGAACACCTCTCCTGACTGGGAACCAGCGCAAAAAAAGCTGCGCGGGTCCTCAAAAATTTCGCGGAAAGCTCTTATCTTTCCATTTGTAGTGTCGATATATTTAAGGAAAGAGATAATTGCCACAACCGTATTTTCAAAAAGCCTCCGGCTGAAAACGGCTGAAACAGTTGAATCAAGACCTATTATCTATATGTTAACACAAAAAAGGAGTGAATGCAATGGCTTCTATCACAAGTTTGATGAACAGCTCGAGCAGCACCAGCAGTTTGTATGGCAACCGCAACGTAATCAGCGGTCTGGCCAGCGGTATGGATACCGAGGCGATGATCGAAAACAGTGTGGCTGGCTACAAGCAGAAGATCACGGGCCTGCAGCAGAAGATGACCAAGCTGCAGTGGAAGCAGGACGCCTACCGCAGCCTGATTACCCAGATGAACAACATGCTCAACAAGTACATGTCTTACACCAGCAGCACCAACCTGTTCAGCTCCTCCTTCTTCAGCAAGGCGGTGAACGCGGTGGCCGGCGGCGCCAATGCCAGCAAGGTGGCGGTTACCGGCAAGGGCAGCAGCAATGTGCAGATTGACAGCATCAAGCAGCTGGCCCAGGCGGCGAGCTACTCGGTGAATGTGGAGCACCTGGTGAGCAAGGGCTCGCAGACCAGCGAGATTAAGTGGAAGGATCCCATTGAGACCAGCAGCGTCAGCGGCTCGATCACCTTCCAGCTGGGCGGCGCGGCGGATTCCAGCAAGGGCACCCGCTTTACCCTGCGCTTTGAGGAGGACGAGGTCTACAAGACCACTGACGAGCTGGTAGACGCGGTCAACAAGAAGCTGGAGAACCTGCAGGTCAACGGCAAGTCTGCCCTGAGCAACGTCAAGGCCATTAACGATGGCGACAAGCTGACTTTTGTTAAAGTTACTGGCGACCACCTGGAAATTGCCGGTGTGGGCGGCGACATGACCAAGCTTTTTGAAAAGGACGAGGAGAGCGGCAAGTATAGCATGACCTCCAACGCGATTGGCACCGGCAAGGACCAGGTGGCCCTTTTCGATTCGGTCAAGCGGACGGACTACCTGAAGGAGCAGAGCATCAACGTCACTCTGGACGGCAAGACCAAGACCATTAAGCTGGCGGACATTGTGGACACAGATGAGTTCAGATATAAAGCCGGGGCATATAACGAAAAAGCCAGCGAGGCGTTGGCCGATATGCTTCAGCAGAGGCTGGATAAGGAGTTTGGCGCGGGCAAGATTACTGTGGGCGAGGACGGCGGCGCCTTGCAGTTCAGCGCCAAATCGGGCTCTACCCTTAAGGTGGGCGGCGACGACAAGGTAAACGAAGCCCTGGGTCTGGGCCAGGGGGGCTACAGCAACACGGTGCAGACCAGCTGGACCCTGGACCGGGTGCTGGACGACAATATGTTCCATGCGAAGCAGGCTGTGGACGAGGACGGCAATGTGATTGCCGGCAAGTGGATTGACGCCAACGGCAAGGAGACCGATGACGTCAACGAGGCCGCCCAGGTGGCCACCTTGAAGATTAACGGCGTGGACATTGAGCTGAACAAGAACGACACCATCCAGAACATGATGGATAAGATCGGCTCCTCGGACGCTGGGGTGGAGGTAAAGTATTCCAGCCTGACCGGCGAGTTCGCTTTCACGGCCAAGGAGACGGGCGTGGATTCCAGAATTGAGATTGAGGGCGATGTGGGCAAGGTCTTGTTTGGCGGCGACCCCAGCAAGAAGGTCAGCTCAAACTTCAATGAGGCGTATGGTTTGGGATTGAATCCTGGCGAAAGCAAAGAAGTCTCTTTCGAGGTAGATGGGCTTGGGGCAGTATATAGCTTTACCGTAAATGAAGGCGACACCATGGAGGATGTGGCAGAAAAATTATCAAGTCTGCTGGAAACCAATCATGGTAAGACTGCCTCTGTCAACCAGTATACGGGGCAGCTGGAAATTACTGACATTGAAACCGGTGCGCTGGTAGATTTGAAGGTAGGCGAGATGGTGCCGGATCCGGATAGGCCTAATCCGTCTGGCGGTTATTATGTTAAGTTTGAAGAAAAGTATGACGCCCCAGAAAATTCCTCAGTTCAATACACCCGGGGCCAGGATGCTATTTTTGACGTGACTGTCAATGGCAAGCAGATGCAGCTCACCCGCTCCTCTAACAATGTGGACCTGGATGGGTATAATGTCACCCTGAAGGAGACCTTTGGCTACAAGGCCGACGGCACGCAGGACACCTCGGCTGACCCCATCACCTTTAAGACCAACACGGACAGCGACAAGATTGTGGATGCCGTCAAGGACTTTGTGAAGGACTATAACGAGCTGGTCACGGCCTTGCGGGGCGCTTACACCACCGAGCCCCTGAAGAACTCGCAGAAGGAGGAGTATCAGCCCCTGACTGACGAGGACCAGGCCAAGATGAGCGAGACGGCTATCAAGAACTATGAGGAGAAAGCCAAGACCGGCCTGCTCTACGCGGACACGGACCTGGCTAATCTGTACAGCAAGCTGACCAGCGCGGTGCAGGGAAGCGGCGGGCTGAGCTCGACCTTGCGCAGCATTGGCCTGGACGTGAGCTACTCCAACAACCTGACCACCCTGAGTCTGGACGAGGATAAGCTGCGCGCCGCCCTGGAGAGCGACCCGGATAAGGTGAAGGACGCCTTTACCCAGACCACCTCTAACGGGGCCAGCACCAACGGCATTATGGCCAATCTGCGCAGCACCTTGCAGTCTTATGCCAGCACCTCCATTGGCAGCCCGGGCATTCTGGTAAACAAGGCGGGCTCCACGCTGTCCTCCTACTCGCTGAACAACAACGAGCTCAACGACCAGATTAACGCCATACAGGAGGAAATTGAGAAGTGGCAGAGCCGCATGAGCGACCGGGTGGACTATTACACCAACCAGTTCACTCAGCTGGAAATGCTCATTAACCAGATGAACTCTCAGAGCTCGATGCTGGCCGGGCTTTCCGGCGGAATGTAAGTAACCGGCAGGGACCGGGAAAGAGGTAGTTATGGAAAACAATCCCATCCAGCACTACAAGGAGCAGTCGGTGAACACCATGACGCCCAACGAGTTGCTCCTGCTGCTGTATGACGAATTGGTCAAAGATCTGCTTCGGTGCGGCCTGGCGCTGGAAAAGCAGGAATATGAGCTGATGGAGGCCGCAGCGGACAAGAGCATTGATATTATCCGCTATCTGGACGACACTCTGGACGACCAGTATCCCATCAGCCGGGAGCTGCACAGGCTGTATGAGTATTTCACTTATCAGCTCACCAGGGTGAAGATTGGCCGGAACAAGCAGGTGCTTGACCAGGTGCGGCCCATGATTATGGACCTGCGGGACACCTTCCGCCAGGCGGATAAGAATGTGGCGGAGGAGGCCGAGGGCAGGCAGGCCGCCGAGCCGAAATAGGGGGTGCCGGATGGACGGGCATGTGTTGCAGGAGCTGGTTTTGAAAACCAGACATCTCTATATCAAGCTGACCGAGTTTGAGAACCTGACCACCCAGCTGGCCCAGGCGGTGGACCGCCGGGACGAGGTCTCGGTGCAGATGCTGTTGAATATGCGGGGCGAGCCAGCCCACCAGCTGCAGGAGCTTCATGAGCAGCTGAAGGAGAGGCTTTTGGAGCTGCCGGAGGACGACGCCATTCGGGCCAAGGAGCTGCTGGACGGCAGCCCCCAGAAAGAGCCTGAGGAGGCCATGCTGTGCAGCCAGGTGGCCCAGAACCAGCGGCTGCTGGCGCGCTGCCTGGAGATTGACAAGCGCATCAGCATGAGTGTGGACGGCAAGAGGTCCTTCTATACCAAATACCGATAGACACAAAAGAACCGCCGCCGGGAGAAGTCCAGGCGGCGGTTTTTTGTTTCGTGTAAGGAGGGCTGCTTGACAGAAGCAGTGGGCACTGGGGCGAAAGCTTTTTCTTACGCTCGGGGGGTTCAGACTGGCAGGGGCTTGTTGCGGGGAGGATTTCGTGTTATAATAGTCTAAGAATTTGTGCTGATAGGATTTGTGCCGGGATGGTCGAAGAAAATTTTGCCGGTAGCAAAGCTTGCCGGTAAGAATGGCGCAATAGCATTTGGTACAAGTTCAGGCCCCGGGCTTTTTGATCAGCCACATGCGGACCTCTCCCTCTTTGGTGGCCTCCTTGACGATGAGCTGGGGGTCCCACAGGGTGAGGCTGTTCTCACGGCTGGCAGGGTCGGCCACAAGCACCTTGCCCTCCTCGGTTACCCCGTGGAGAAGGATAAAATGGCCAAGCTCGGAGAAATGCCCCGGGCCCATCAGCGCAATGGCCATGCCCCCGGCCTTCAGGTGGCTGGTGAGGGCGGCTGGGTCACACTGCTTGTTCAGGACGCAGTCCAGGCCAAAGGCCTTGGAGGCGCCCTCTACAATGGTGAGATAGGCCCCGCTGCCCGCGCACCAGTAATCGTGCTCATAGGCCCAGACCGCCATCTGGGCGGGGTCCATGGGCTGGTCCGTCAGGGTGGAGACCACCATGGACATGGCCGTGGGACCGCAGCCGTAGGGACCCAGCGGGTCGCTGCCAAAGGGCTGGTCCCGCCAGGCCGGGTCGTTCTGGTTGTAGTAGACACAGGGCAGGCCCCCGGTGAGAATGGTGCGGCCATTCTCTTGCACCAGCTGTGTGACAGCGGGAGTGGGCAGAGGGGTGGGGGTGGGCAGGCTTACCTGAGGCGCGGGTCTGGGATGGGTGACCGGATGGGGTGTAAAGTATTCTCCCAGACGGACGCTGACATTGTCCGCCAGGTTGTCCCGGGCGTATTCAAACTGCCAGAGCCGCACCTGGGCCTGCGCCGCCTGTACAGCCTGCACCACTGGGCGGACCACCGGGTCGGTGATGCGGTGGAAAAGAACGGGAGAGAAAAAGTAGCAGAAGGCCAGCTCCATGCCGCCCACACACAGCAGGGCCAGCACAAGGGTGAGGGCCAGGCGGGACTTTCCCCGCCGGCGGGGACGGACGAGCTGTTCTGCGAGATCGACTGAGTATTTCAAGGGAACCTCCGAAGTGAGGGGATATTACTCTCATTATAGCAAAAAAAGCGTTCAAGCGCAAGCATGGAAGTGCTGGGACCCGGAGGAAGACTTTGGCATGGGGGGAAAGAAGCCCAGGGAAGGGGCGCGTCTGCTTTTGAAAAAAGGGAGAGCGTTTCTCTAGTTAAGGGAGCTTGGGACAGTCCCCGCAAGCGCAGCCGCTTTACAGAGAGCGTCCCAGCGGGCCGCAGCCGGCCTGGGGAGGGGCGGCTTTTTCGGGCGGTATTCCGCTGCCCGCATATTATTATATTATATAGAAAGTACAGACAGCAGGCCAGGTTGTGAAGGGCTTTGCTTGACACAGTCGCGGCGAAGAAGATGTAAAGCTTAAAGCCTTGCGCACGAGGCAGCGTACCATATTTGTAAATAGAAGGAGATGCAGCGCTTATGCCCGGCATCCGTCTGGAAAACGTATCAAAAATTTTCAAGGGCCCGAAAGGCTCGAAAAAGGAGCCTCAGAAAAGGTTTGAAACCCTTTCTCATGTGAACCTGCAGATTGACCAGGGAGAGTTTGTGTTTTTTGTCGGCAGCCGGGGGGCGGGAAGCAGCACCCTGCTGAATTTGATCTCCGGCAACCTGCAGCCAGACGCCGGCGCGGTGTATCTGGATGGGATCAACCTGGCCAAGCTTAACCGCCGCCAGGAAAAGCAGCTGAAATATACCTTTGGCTGGGTGCCTCAGGAGTCTCAGCTGGTGCGCAGCGCCACGGTGTTTGAGAACCTGTGTCCCCCAGGGCGGTTCGGGCGCATGGGCGGGGCCATGACCGACGGGCCCCTGATTACCAAGGCACTGGGTCTGGTGGGCATGGCGGGCTGCGAGGACCGGCGGCCCGGGGAGTTTTCCGCCTCTGAGTGCAGGCGGATCGAGCTGGCAAAGGCCATCCTTTACAGCCCGCCGGTGCTGATTTTGGACAAGATGACGGACATGATGGACGACGACAGCATCTGGGACGCCATCCATCTGCTGGAAGAGATGAACCGCAGGGGCACCACAGTGCTCATGTCCACCCATTCCAGGCAGTTTGTGAACATCATGCGCCGCCGGGTGGTGACGCTGGTGGACGGGAAAATTGTGGGCGACGTGAAGAAGGGCCGTTTTGGTGATATTGTGTGAAATATTGTGCAAAACGTTGAGGAAAGAACGGGTTTGGTGGAGAGAGAATTTACTCTTTACGAAAATTATGATTTGACAATCGGCGGGATGAGGGTTATAATATACGGTGTGGGACAGCTGAGGGAAAATTTAAGCCCCTTCCGGGCCGTCTGGGCATTGACAGACAGTGGGAGAGGACTTATAATTTGAGATGTAAGGTTACCGGCCGCTTCTCTGTGGGAAGGTGCGGAAAACGGCGGTGCTGCCTGAACGCCCGCCGCGTCCGAGCAAAATAGAACCATAAAGTAAAGAAGGAGGAGCAGTCATGCTCAAAAACATGAAAATCAAGATGAGCCTCATCCTGGGCTTCAGCGTCACCATTCTGGTCAGCATTGCGATTGTTGTGACCAGCCTGATCGTCATGAACGTACAGACCAGCAGCTACGAGCGTATCATCAACACCAACATGCGGGCCAGCGCTTTGGTGCGCACCTGCCGGCTGAATGTCAACATGGCCGCCCGCAGCCTGCGGGACGTGGCCCTGTCTCCGGAGTCTGCCAGCGCGAAGACCGCCATCGACGCTGTGAACGAAAAGCTGAACTCTCTTGAGGCCGACATCACCGAGTTGCGCGACATCCATGCTGTGGATAACGAGGGTTCTCTCAACGAGTACATATCCGCTGTGCAGCTATGGGGCACCATGGTGCCGGATATCATGAACAATGCTACCGGCGGCAAGGTGGACGAGGCGATCCGACAGATTCTGGAGGAGTGTACGCCAGCTCTGTCCAAGGTGGACGAGGCGGCCTCCAAGCTGCAGACGGAGATTACCGCCAGCCAGGATGATATTCTGGCAAAGCAGTCCACCATGGTCACGGTGTCCATTGCCTCTATTATCGCGGCGCTGATTGTGGCCACCATTCTGGTGATGCTGCTTGAGCTGCGCATCATCCGCAACATCACCATACCCGTGGAGGAGGCCCGCACCGCTTTGATCGGCTACAGCGAGGGCAAGCTGGATATTCCCGTGAACTTTGAGAGCCAGAGCGAGCTGGGCGACATGTGCGCGGCCCTGCGCACCAGCCAGCGGGTGCTGAGCAGCGTGATCGCCGACGTGAACCGGCTGCTCAAGGCCATGGCCGACGGCAACTTTGACGTGCGCACCGAGGCGGAGGACGATTATGTGGGCGCTTTGAGCGCGGTGCTCACCTCCATCCGGGGCATCAACAAGAGCCTGAGCGCCACCCTCAGCCAGATCCAGTCCTCCTCCGACCAGGTGTCCTCTGGTGCGGATCAGGTTTCCAACTCTGCCCAGACTTTGGCCCAGGGCGCGACCCAGCAGGCCAGCGCAGTGGAGGAGCTGTCCGCCACCATTACCGAGATTGCCCAGGGAGCCGAGGAAGGGGTCAGCCTGGCACGGGACTCCAGCCAGCTCTCCAATGACGCCAGCGCGCAGATCACGGTGTGCAGCGACCTGATGCAGAGCACCGTGGGCGCTATGAACGACATCAAGGCTGCCGCCGAAGAGGTTGGCACCATTGTGGATACCATTGCCAACATCGCCTTCCAGACCAATATCCTGGCTTTGAACGCCGCCGTGGAGGCTGCCCGGGCCGGTGTGGCCGGCAAGGGCTTCGCGGTAGTGGCAGAGGAGGTGCGGGTGCTGTCCTCCAAGTCTGACGAGGCCAGCCGCGCCACCAAGGAGCGCATCGAGCACGCCATCAGCGCGGTGCAGAAGGGCGGCGTGTATGTGGCCGACGTGTCTGAGGCTCTGGATAAGACCGTGTCCCTGGTGAACAGCGCTGTGGCCAAGATGGGCGATGTGGCTGACGCCAGCGAGCATCAGGCCGAGTCCATTGAGCAGATCCGCGAGGGCATCAGCCAGATCTCCGCTGTGGTGCAGAGCAACTCCGCCACCAGCGAGGAGAGCGCTGCCGCCAGCGAGCAGCTGTCTTCTCAGGCGCAGATCATGGATCAGCTGATGGCCAAGTTCCGGCTGCGGGACTGCGGCGCCAGCGAGCCCATGGCGGCTCCCATTCACACCAGCACCGCAGGGGGCTCCAGCGACAGCTTTGGCCCTTCCAGCTACGACAAGTACTAAAAAGCGGTCTGCCGGTCCCGATCCATTGCCGCGTTTTCCGCCGGAAATACCGGTGGGTCGGAAGCCGGTAATATAGAAAACCATAACCGGACGGCCAGCATGCTTTGGGCCGCCCGGTTTTGTGGTCAGGAAAGCTTTTCCTATTCCCACAGTTGGAAGGATGCAGAAAAGTTGGGGAGAATGAACAGCAGAAAGTAAGAGGTGATACTTGTGCCGGAGGTCTTAAAGGAGCAGGACGCGGGCTTGGTGTTCGCGCTGGACATTGGGACGCGGAGCATCATCGGAATGCTGGGCCGGGTGGAGAACGGCCGGTTCCAGGTAGAGGCCATTGAAAAGGAGGAGCACGGCCGCCGGGCCATGCTGGACGGGCAGATTGTGGAGATTGAGCAGGTGGCTCAGGTGGCCGGAAGCGTGATTGACCGCCTGCAGGCAAAGGTGGGGGTGCGCCTGAGCCGGGTCTGTGTTGCGGCGGCGGGGCGGGCGTTGAAGTCGCAGAGCGCGGCCTTTACTCTGCGGTTTGACGATCTGCGCCAGGCTGACGCAGACCTGATTGGACAGTTGGAGGCCGGGGCGGTCTCTGAGGCGGAGAAGCTGCTGGCTGGGGAGAACGCCGGTCAGGGCCGCTTCTATATGGTGGGCTACACGGCCCGTCAATATGTGGTGGACGGCTACCCCATGACCAACCTGATGGACCACCGGGGGCAGGTGTTTGAAGCGGATGTGGTGGCGACCTTTCTGCCCAGCGGGGTGGTGGAGAGCCTCTACGCAGTCACCGGCAGGCTGGGGCTGGAGGTTTCCAGCCTGACTTTGGAGCCCATCGCGGCTTTGAACGCTGCCATTCCCCCTGACATCCGGCTGCTGAACCTGGTGCTGGTAGACATTGGCGCGGGCACCTCGGACATTGCGGTGTGCCGGGAGGGCAGCGTGGTGGGCTACACCATGGCCACGGTGGCCGGGGACGAGGTCACCGAGCTGCTGATGCGCAGTCTGCTGGTGGACTTTAAAACCGGCGAACGGCTGAAAATGAACATGAGCTCAGTGGAGCCCTTGCAGTACCCGGATATTCTGGGGATGAAGCATGAGATTACCAGTGAGAACCTGAAGGAGCTGGTGAAGCCTGCTGCCCAGCGGCTGGCCGGGGAGATTGGGGAGCAGATTATGCTGCTCAACGGCGCGGCCCCTTCGGCGGTGTTTCTGGCCGGGGGCGGCAGTAAGCTGGCGGGCCTGCCCCAGCTGGTGGCTGCTGAGCTGGACATGAGCGAGGCCCGGGTGGCTCTGGCTGGCAACCATTTTGGGGCCAGCGCCTGCTCGGAGGAGTATGAGCTGGCGGACCCGGAGTATGCCACGCCCCTTGGCATTGGGGCTTCGGCGGCGTTGGGGATGATCAACGACAGTTATATGGTCACCTTGAACGGTCTGCCTGCCAAGCTGTTCCGCAACGGGGCGTTGAGCCTGCGGGATGTGCTGCTGATGAACGGCTATCATTATGGGGACATGATGGGCCGCACCGGGGCTAATCTCTCCTTCACCCTGAATGGGCAGAGGGAATTCTTCCGGGGCACCCCGGCAGTGGAGTCCCGCATGTTTATCAATGGGAAGGAGGCGGCGTTCTCTACGCTGGTTCAGGCGGGGGACAGGATCGATTTTACCCCGGCGCGCTCTGGCCGGGCCGCTGCCCAGACACTGGCCCAGCTGTTGGGAGAGGACTTTTCAGGGGAGGCGGTGGTGAACGGCCAGCCCCAGCCCTTGAGCTACGCCATCCGTCAGGGAGACGAGGTGGTGACAGAGGGGGGAGAGACGCCTCCCCGGCAGAAGCGCAAAGCCTACTATGAACCCGAGCCCCTGCGGCCTGTTGGGGCGGAGAGGAAGGAGAGCCTTGGGAAAAAGGAGTCGGCCGCTCAGGAGAAGCCGGTTGGGCCTCCCCCCGGTCAACAGGACCTGGCCCCGGAGCAGACGCGGGAAGGTCAGACGAAAGAGAGCAAGGAGGGGGCCTCTGTCAAAGAGGAGCAGCCGGTGGAGAGTCAGCCGGAGAAAAAGCAGGGGGGAGCCTTGGCCCCAGCGAAGACTAGGGGCCTGCCAAAGCAGCTGGAAAAGCTTTTGACAGAGCAGCCCAAGGAAAAGGAAGCCGCCCCCAGGACGCAACCGGCCCCTCAGGAGAAAAAGTCCGGCCCCCGGCAGCAGAGGGAGGCGGAGCAGCTCTCCTTCAGGCCGGAGATTCCGGTGATGCTCAACGGGGAGCCCATTCGTTTGGAACCCAAGGCCCAGGGCGGGGACTACTATCTGATGGACCTGTTGGAACGCTCAGGCCTGGACTTTGACCACCTGGAGGGACCTGTGGAGCTGCTGGTCAACGGAGCCCAGGGGCAGTTCAGCCAGGTGATTCGGCCCAACGATCAGGTGACCATCCGGTATAAGGACCGGAGCTGACAACAGAAAGACAGAAGGAAGGGATACCAATGAAGCACTACAGCCTGCGGGCGGCAGCGGCCGCGCTGGCGCTCAGCCTGGTTTTGGCCGGGTGCGGCGGGGGCGACCCGGGCTCAGCGGCCTCGGGCTCTTCAGGGACCTTGGCGGAGGGCTCGGACCCCCTGGTGAACGGGGCCTCCTCGACCCTGAGTGAGACAGAGGGCGAGCAGCTGCATATGATGACCATTGAGGAGACGATTGAGTACTTTAAAAGGCTGGACCCAACGGCGCTGGGCCTGAAGGGGGAGAGCATGGCCGACTATCAGATCTACCCCAGTGAAAAGGCCATTCCGGTGGATAACCTGCCCTGCATGAAGCTTATCGTCTATGCCAAAACCGAGGCGGGGACCAATACCCCGGAGGAGACCTTTTTGGTGGCCCGGGACGGCACCGCAGTCTACCGGCTGGTGGACGGACAGGCCGAAGAGATTGACCTGGGCTGACAAAATAGGAAAAATATTTTGCGGACTTTTTTCATATACTGAAAAAAGAGGCCTCTCCCAGAGAGGGGGTTTTCCCGGAGTTCCGCTGTTTTCCTGGGAAAAGGACAGGGTGGGGCTGGAATTTATTCCTAAAGAGAAAATGCGGCGTGGGGCTTGCATATAAGGCAAAAACATGGTATACTTAATCATAATCGGGTAAAATAAGGGACAAAGCCCCTGATCAAGTAAGATAAAGGAGGGACGGCTGTGGACGGGATTACCAACAACAGTCTCCGGATGATGGAGCGTTCGATGGACTTTCTGTGGGTAAAGCAGAACGCTCTGCTGGATAATATATCGAATGTGGAAACCCCCAACTACAAGACCAAGCTTGTGACCTTTGAGGAGAGCTTTCAGGCTCAACTGGAGGCTGCGGAGCATGGCCGGAACAAGCTGACCAAAAAGACCATGCGGGACGCCATTGAGAGCGCGGACTGGCAGGTAGTGGAGACGGAGGAGATTACCCGGCGGGATGACAACGGCGTGAACCTGACTGAGCAGATGACCGAGCTGGTGCGCAACTCCTATCAGCTGCAGTACGTCTACCAGAGCATTAACAGCGACTTTGCCGCTTTGCGCTCCGCCATCAACGGTTAAGCGGAGGACAGGCGGATATATTCTTGAGACAGCCGGAAAGGATTCGGAAGGATTATGGCATTTTTAGGCAATATTAACATAGTCGGCTCTGGGTTGACCGCCCAGCAGCTGCGTCTTGACATTATTTCTGAGAACATCACCAACCTGAACACCACCCGCACAGAGAACGGGGAGGGCCCCTACCGCCGGAAGATGGTGGTTTTTGAGGCTGAGAGCGGCCGGGACGGCTTCCGCATGGCCATGGCCCAGGCGGTGAACAACTCCAACCGGGGCACCGAGCGTTCGGCGGGAGTGCGGGTAGCGGAGATTGTGGAGGACGAGAGCCCCTTCTCCTTGAGCTACGACCCCACTCATCCTGACGCCAATGAGGACGGGTATTTGCAGATGCCCAATGTCACCCTGGTAAAGGAGATTACGGACGCGATGGCGGCCACCCAGGCCTATTCGGCCAATGTGACGGCCTTTAACACCCTGAAAAGCGTGATTACCCGGGGGCTGGACCTGGGCAGCAGGTGACCTGAGGCTGTTTGACAGCTGGAAACAAAGACACAAAAAGCGCGGAAGGCGCATTTACTATAAAGAGCAGCCCGGCCTTATCTTTTTGGCAGGGGCTGGGGCAGCACCCAGGAAAGGAAGTTTCTTATGATCAGTTCCATTACGCCTCTTACCTCTGGTATGAGCTCTATGGCTCCCATTACCTCCTTGTTTGAGGAGGGGAAGGAGCAGACGCAGAGCAGCGGGATTGCAGGCGGCTTTGGTAGCATTTTTCAGTCTGCCATTGACGCAGTGAAGGAGAGCGATGCGGAGAAAACCCAGATGCAGTATTTGATGGCCACGGGCCAGCTGGATAACCCTGTGGCCTTGAATATGGCCAGCACCAAGTACGAGCTCTCTGTCAGCCTGCTGGCGCAGCTGCGCAACCGGGCAGTGGAGGCCTATAACGAGCTTATGCGTATCAGCCTGTAAGCAGGGCCATGAAAAAACCGCGGAAGGGCTGAGGAGGTCAGGCAAGTGGAAGACAAGGCAAAAGACATCTGGATACAGGTCAAGGGGACGGTAGGCGGTCTGAGCAAAACAGTGAAGGCCATTATCGTCGCCGTTATTGTGATTTTATTGACAGCGCTGGCGGTCTATCTTGCCAACGGCTCCAAAACGGAGTATGAAGAGGTGTTTACAGGCCTCAACGGCGACGACATGACCGCTGTGTGCAAATATCTCTCGGATGAGGGGACCACCGACTACAAGGTGCAGGACAATAACACCATTACGGTGCCCAAGGGCCAGGCAGACCGAATCAGGGCCAGCCTGATTGCTGCGGGCTACCCCCAGTCCAGCCCGGACTATGGACTGTACCTCACGAATATCAGCTCCCTGTCCACTGAGTCGGACCGCTCCCAGATGGCGCTGTATGAGCTGATGGACCGCATGGCGGCCACCATCCGCTGCTACGATGGGGTGGCCGACGCGGTGGTGAACATTGCCCCTGGGGAGGACAGGCGGTATGTGCTGAGCCAGGACAACACCATTGAGGCGTCCGCGTCTGTGGTGGTGACCATGAAGGACGGCGAGCGCATGACCGATGGCCTGGCCGAGTCTATCCGGGCCACGGTAAGCCACTCGGTGAAGGGGCTCATCATCGACGAGGTGGACATCCGGGACAGCGAGGGCAACAGCTATGACGGGTCTCAGGACGCCAGCGGAGATGTGAAGACCATTGCCGAGACCAAGCTGAACCTGGAGGACCAGTGGAACAAGAAGCTGCGCAAGCAGGTGATGGACGTGATGGAGCCCATGTATGGGGAGGGCAATGTGTCCTGCGCCGTGAACACCACTGTGAATATGGACAGCTCTCAGTCTGAGTCCACCATCTATTCTCAGCCCGACTGGGCCGGAGGGGACACCAACGGCGAAGGCATTGTGGGCAAGAAGATCTGGTCTGGCAAAATAATCGCTGGTGAGGACGGCGTCGGCGGTGTGGTGGGCACGGATCCCAACGCAGACTTGAACACTTATGTAGAGGAGTTTACCCCCACCGGTGAGGAAGAGGGGCTGGAGGTCAGCGGGGAGAAGCAATTTGAGAACAACAAGACCATCACCCAGCAGCAGACCATTGGCGGTTACATTTCCGACGTGACTGTGTCGGTGACGATCAACAGCCGGGTGCCCAACACGGCCAATCAGGATCAGCTGGTGGGCCATGTTGCCCGGGCGGTGGGCATCAGCGCGGCGGACCAGAACGAGAAGATTTCCATTATCACCCATGAATTCTACCGGCCTGAGGAGGACAATGTCCCGGCGGATACCACCCCGGTGCCCAACATCTTCGGGGACATCCCCCTGTGGGTGTATCTGGCGCTGCTGGCAGGGCTGTTCCTGTTCATGGTGCTGTTTACCGTGTTTGTGCTGCTGGGCCGCAGCCGCAGCCGCCGCAGGCTGCAGCCGCTGGAACCGGTGGTGGTGGTCGGCCCCGAAGCGGAGGAGCAGGAGCCCGCCGTGGAGGAGCAGGAGCCCATGGGCGCGGATATTATGGATGTACATACCGAAAAGAGCATGGAGCTGCGCCGGTCTGTGCGGGAGCTTGCTGAGAGCAATCCTGAGATCGCGGCCCAGGCAATCAAGGCTCTGTTGAGGGGAGATGAAGAGGGCAATGGCGGATAAAGCGACAAAGGCCGAGAAGAAAAGAGCAAAAAAGGGCGAGGCCGCTGCCGCGGAGGCTCCTGCCGAGGAGGTACTTCTGCCAGAGCTGCCTCTGCAGAGCTCGCTTTTGGACGCCATGAGCGGCGCGCAGAAGGCTGCGGCGGTCATTGTCTCCCTTGGGGTGGATAAGGCGTCTCAGCTGTACCAGTACATGGAGCCCGAGGATGTGGAAATGATCACCATTGAGGTGGCAAAGCTGGGCTATCTGGACGCGGACACCACCGAAGCGGTGCTCAACGAGTACTACCAGATGTGCATGACCAATAAGGCCGTGACCGAGGGCGGGCTGGAATATGCCCGCACGGTGCTGGAAAAGGCCTTTGGAGCCCAGACCGCGTCCTCGCTGTTGGATAAGGTTACCAAGTCTCTGAAGAACAGAGAGTTTTCGTTTATGAACAAGGCCGGGGAAAAGGACCTGTTTACGGCGCTGCAGAACGAGCGTCCCCAGACCATTGCCCTGGTGCTGTCCTACATAGAGCCGGACAAGGCGGCGGCAGTGATTGCCCAGCTGGAGCCGGATATTCAGATTAAGGTGGTGGAGCGCATTGCCAACATGGACAGCGCGTCTCCCACGGCAGTGAAGATCATCGAGGCGGAGATGTCCAACAAGTTCGCCAATATCTTCAGCAGCAGCAACATCCAGGTGGGCGGCATCGACTTTGTGGCCGATGTGATGAACAACGTGGACCGTGTCAGCGAGAAGAGCATTTTCGACGGCCTGTCCATGTACGACGCAGTGCTGGCCGAGGAGATTCGCAAGCGCATGTTCGTGTTCGAGGATATTCTCACCATGGACGACCGGTCTGTGCAGCGCTTTGTGCGTGACTGTGACACCCACGACCTGGTGCTGGCCCTCAAGCCCGCCAGTGCGGAGCTGGCCAACAAGCTGTTCAAGAACATGTCCACCCGTATGGCCGAGTCGATCAAGGACGACCTGGAGATCACCACAAATGTGCGCATGAAGGACGTGGACGACGCCCAGCAGCGTATTGTGGCGCTTATCCGTGACCTGGAGGCCAAGAACGAGATCATCATTCTCAAGGGTGGCAAGGACGATATTATTGCGTAATAACCGCCGCTGACAGGGCTTTTCCCAGTCCAAAGGAGGGGCTCTGGGAGCGGGAACCAATTCGAAGTGAGACACAAGGTTGATAAAGCTTACCCCAAGTGGTAAGATGGTAAGGGAGGTCTTCTGTATGCCGGGTATTTTCAAACGCTTCGTTAATGTGGCGGCTGACAAATATGTCTTTCCGGATGCGGAGGACCTTACTGTTTCCAGCCCCGAGCCACAGCCGGCTGAGCCGACGACTGAGGCCGGGGAGGAGCAGCCTGCGCCCGAGCCTCCCCCTGAGCCCAAGGAGCCCACGCCGGTGGACTTTGCCCAGATTCAGGCAGAGGCCATTTTGGCTGACGCGGAGCGGGAGGCCAAGGAGCTGCTGGAAAAGGCTGTGGCTGACGCCCAGGCGGAGCTGGAACAGCTGCGCAAGGTGGCCCGGGAGGATGGCTATAACATGGGCTTTGCCCAAGGAGTGGCTGAGGGCCGTATGCAGGCCCGCCAGGAGCGGGAGGAGCAGGCTGCAGCCCAGGAGCGGGAGGTCCAGGCCTTTTTGAAGGAGGCTGTGCGGGCCAGAGACCGCATTCTGGAGGACAGCAAGGATGACCTGAAGGAGCTGGCCTTGGCCATTGCGGAGAAGGTCATCCGGGTTAGCCTGCGCAGCAGCAGCGGTATTCTCATTCGCATGATTGAGTCGGCCACTGCCAAGCGCCGGCGGTGCGAGTGGGTGCAGATTTATATTGCGGACTGCGACGCCAGGGCCTCGGCGGAGACCATCCCTGAGCTGACCCAGGCTCTGTCCCGGCTGTCTGAGCGGGTGCGCATTATTCCCATGGCGGATGATGAGTCGGGCACCTGCATTATTGAGATGCCGGATGAGATTATTGACGCCAGCGTCTCTACCCAGATGGACACCCTGCGGGGCATTGTCACCGGCACGGAGGGCGAACGGGGCAGCTGGCAGACCACAGGTGGCGGCTATGTTTGAGGATACCATCAAGCAGGTGCGGCAGGCTGAGACCATCGGCCACACCGGCAAAATAGAAAACATCGTAGGCATGTCCATCGAGGCCAGCGGCGGCAGGGCAGCTGTCGGAGATATATGCCGTATATATAGCGGGGAATCCGGAGGGCAGATACCAGCAGAGGTAGTCGGCTTTAAAAATGACCGGATGCTCCTGATGCCCTATGGGGAGATGACCGGAATTTCTTCCGGCAATTTTGTGCGCAACACGGGGCATCAGCTGCGGCTGCGGGTGGGACCCTTTCTCAAGGGGCGCATCATCAACGCCCTGGGCCAGCCCATTGACGACAAGGCCCCCTTTGAGGGGGGCGATACATATTTTTTGGGCAGCAGCTACATCAACCCTTTGACCCGGCCTCCCATTCGGGAGCGTATGGAGTTTGGGGTAAAAGCCATTGACAGTCTGCTGACTATTGGCAAGGGCCAGCGTATGGGCATTTTCGCAGGCTCTGGCGTGGGCAAGAGCACCTTGATGGGGATGATTGCCAAGTATGTGAAGGCGGACATCAACG
This sequence comes from uncultured Oscillospiraceae bacterium, assembly GCA_910587835.1. Lineage (GTDB taxonomy): Bacteria > Bacillota > Clostridia > Oscillospirales > Acutalibacteraceae > Acutalibacter. Next base: position 22,051 of record CAJUNQ010000109.1, read on the forward strand.
TGATTGCCCTGGTGGGGGAGCGCGGTCGTGAGGTGCTGGAATTTGTGGAAAAGGACCTGGGCGAGGAGGGAATGCGCCGCTCTGTGTTGGTGGTGGCCACCTCGGACCAGCCGGCCATGCTGCGGAAGAAATGCCCCACCGTGGCCACAGGGATTGCGGAGTATTTCCGGGACCAGGGCCTGGACGTGCTGCTGATGATGGACTCGCTGACCCGCTTCGCCATGGCCCAGCGGGAGGTGGGACTTGCCATCGGCGAGCCGCCGGTGTCCCGGGGCTATACGCCGTCTATTTACGCGGAGCTGCCCAAGCTGCTGGAACGCAGCGGCAACTTCAAAAAGGGCTCGATTACCGGCATTTACACGGTGCTGGTGGAGGGCGATGACACCAACGAGCCCATTGCCGACACGGTGCGGGGCATTCTGGACGGGCATATTGTGCTGAGCCGGAGCCTGGCCGCGGCCAACCATTACCCAGCCATTGACGTGGGGGCCAGCATCTCCCGTTTGATGGTGGAGTTGGTGGACGACCGGCACAAGCAGCTGGCCTCGCGGCTGCGGGATATTATGAGCACCTACAATCAGAATGCGGACTTGGTTTCTATTGGTGCGTATAAGGCGGGGACGAACCCTAAGCTGGACTTTGCGCTGACAAAAATTGACAAGATTAACGAGTTTTTGAAGCAGGGGACAGAGGAAGCTTTTACTTACGAGCAATGCGTGGACCAGATGAACCGCATTCTTGCGGGAAGATAAGGAAAAGTGGGGGGCGGCTGGTTGCTGTGCCGCCAGCTTGCCGGTAACAATGATGCGCCCATGGGCAAGAGGCCCGGTGGGGCGGCAGTATTTCTTCATATATAGTGGGACGGGGCACGGCTGTGTCCCTTGAAACGCCGGTAGGCCGGGATGTATGTATGCCCGGGCAGCGGTGAAGGACGGTCTTTTCGTATGGGCCGGCAGGAGCTGGTCAGGAACCGGCGGCGTTTGCTGTCATAATATATAAGAGAGCCATTTTATTTGTAGAAAGAGGGCGATGGCCATGAAGAAGTTCAAGTTTCAGCTGGACACGGTGCTTCGGTATAAAAACCAGGTGCTGGATATCCGGCTGGCGGAGCATGGCTCGGCGTTGGCGGCGGTACGCCGTCAGGAGGCTGTGCTGGAGCAGGCCCGGCGGAACCGGATCGCCTGCGAGGAAGAGTACCGGCGGAAGAAGGCCGAGGGAATCACCATCGCGGATTCCATGAAGTATGAGACCGGTATTGAGGTATTGGAGCGCCGGGTGCAGCGGGAGGCAGGGCTTCTTAAGGAGCTGCAGAAGGCCGAGGAGGAGAAACGCCGGCTGCTGGTGGAGGCCAGACAGGAGACCCAGTCGCTGGAAAAGCTGAAGGACATAAAGAGAGGCGAGTATGACGCGGCTGTGGCAAAGGCCGAGGAGAAGGAGATTGACGACCTGGTGATGGCCCGCCGTTCTGCCGCTGTGCAGGAGGGCGCGCTGTGAGGACCCGCCGGATAAACAGGAGTATAAGGCCCGAAAAGAACTTTGGGCATAACATATAGCATATACATAGAAAAGGAGGTGGACGAAATGAACTTAGATCTGTTGATCCAAGGAGTGGCTGCGGATATCATTCACAATGTGCAGACCACAGTGCCCGGAGACTCTGGCAGCGAGGAGGAGGATTTTGAGGCCATGCTGCTGAAGCAGAGTCAGGCCGCGAAGCCCCAGCGCAAGGAGGAAGCCCCTAAGGACAAGGCCGACGGGAAGCAGGAGACGGAAGAGTCCCAGAAAAACAGCACCAAAGGTCAGGAGACCACAGAGAAGGGCCAGGAGGTGGCCGCGGCTCTTGTGACCTCTCAGCCTGTGGTGCCGTTTGAGCTTGTGGCTGGCGCCGGTGAGAACACCGCAGCCGTCGGGCTGGAGGGCGCTGTTCAGTCGCCTGTGCTGACGGACGCTGCTGTTTGGGTGGAAGACGCCCCCGTGCGGACGGAGGAGGTCCAGCCCGGCCTGGTGCAGGAGGCCCAGCCTCAGACCCAGGAGAGCCTGGGCGAAATGGGGACGCTGCCCCAGACCCAGGTCCTGCCCCTGCCTGAGAACCAGGAGGTGCAGGAGCAGCCCATGCTTCAGCCGGAGGGTCCGGAGCTTCCTGAGGCTGTGCAGCCTGTGGAGACCAAGGAGCAGGCAGCTGCCTTTACACAGGTTCAGCCAGAGGGCGGGGAGCCCCGGCGGACCGAGGAGGAAGGGCAGGTGACCGACGCTTCTGTGGGAGCCCAGCCCCTGTTCCAGCGGGAGACCGCTACGCCGGTGAAGGTGGCTGACCCCGAGCCGGTGTATGCCGAGGAGCCCGAGGCCCCCCAGCAGCTGGCGGCAAAGCTCAGCCAGGCATTGGAGCGGGGAGATTCCATGGTGCAGCTACAGCTGACTCCGGAGAGCCTGGGCAAGCTGACCGTGGAGATTACCCGGACGGCCCAGGGCCAGCTGAGCGTTGTGCTCACCCCGGAGACAGCCAAGGCGGCAAGCCTTTTGCAGCAGCACAGCGGTTCGCTGTTGAGTGCGCTGATGGGCGATGGCCGTGAGGCGGAGATTATCGTGCAGCAGCCCCAGCAGCCGGAGACACCCAACCAGTTTTTGAACCCGGACGGGCAGAACCGGCAGCAGCACCAGCAGCAACAGCAGCAGCACAGGCCCAAGGGGACTACCGAGGACTTTTTGCAGCAGCTGCGGCTGGGTCTGGTGGACGCGGGCGCACAGGTGGACTGAACGCCCGGTCAGAGGCCGGGCAGAGAGAAGGGGCTGGCTGCCCACCCAGGGCCTAAATAGGTCCGGCGGAGGGCGGAGTGGCTCTGTCAGTCAACCCTGGCGCGGGCACCAAAAATTTACAGTAGAAAGGCGGGAAGACCATGCCAACAGGCGCGACAGCCGGAATGAGCGATTTGGCCAACCGGCTTGGCACCACGGCCAATGTGGCCAGAAAGGCCCAGAATTCTACCAACAAGAAGGCTGGTAAGGAGCTGGACATGAACGACTTTCTCACCCTGATGGTCGCCATGTTCCAGAACCAGGATATTGACAATGCCGCCTCGACCACCGACATGATGAACCAGATGGTACAGATGTCTGTGGTGCAGGCCATTACCAACATCAGCACGCTGATTGACGACTCTACGGTGCTGACCTATGCCGCCTCTTTGGTGGGCAAGGAGGTCACGGTAGGACAGTATGTAGGCAAGGAGCTTAAGGAGATTGTAGGCGTTGTCACCGGCACCGGCACCCTGAACGGGCAGCAGGTTATTTTCATCGGGGACGAGAGCTATTATCTCAACGACGTGATGGCTGTGGGCCGTCTGCCGGACAAGGGCACGGACCTGAACCCGGACGGCAGCGAGGACAAGGACGATTCTACCGACCCGGTGGACCCGGATAAGCCCACGGACCCGACAGACCCGGATCAGCCGGTGGACCCTGAAAAGCCCACGGACCCGGACGCTACGGAGCCAGAGCAGGCGGTTTAGAACGGAGGTTGAGGGTATGATAGACCGGGTAAAGGGCGTGGGGCAGGTCATGCCCGTGGGGCAAACGCCCCCGCAGGCCCATGCCCCAGGCGCAAAGGCCAGCTTTGGCGAGATTATGAGCCAGGTGCGGCAGGAGAGCGTTCAGCCCAGCGCGCCCCCTCAGAGCCAGGGCATCAACTTTTCAAAGCACGCCATGAGCCGGGCGGAGGAGCGGGGCATTGAACTGACCCCGGCCCTGATGCAGCAGCTGGCGGGCTCGGTGGAAAAGGCCCAGGAGAAGGGCGCGAAGAACATTCTGGCGTTTAACGCCACCCAGGCCTTCATCATCAATGTGCCTTTTGGGCGGGTGATTACCACCATGAACCAGGAGGAGATGAAGGAGAACGTTTTTACCAACATCGACGGCGCGGTTTTGATTTAGCCGGACCCTTGGGCTGACCTTTGTCAGCCGCTGGGAGGCTTGGGGGCGGGCCCGAATGGCCTGCCCCGGACCGCCGCGACTTACGCAAATTTTTTCGTTTCGCGGAACAGAGGGGAGAGGCTCCCTGCTGAAAGCCGCGGGAAAGGATAGAGAATGACAGGTGCAATGTATGCGGCCGTAGCCGGACTGAAAGCGCACATGAGCGCTTTGAACGTCATCGGCCAGAATATTTCTAACGTGAACACCAACGCCTATAAGGCCACCCGCTACACCTTTTTGGAGGCCCTTTACACCACGGTGCGGGGCGGCAGTAACGGCTCGAACCAAGTGGGCGGCAGAAACCCGGCCCAGAACGGCTACGGCTCTTCCATCGGAACCATCGACCTGGACATGAGCACGAAGAACTACACGCCCACGGGCATGGCTACCGACATAATGATTGACGGCGACGGCTTTTTGATTGTGGGCGACAAGACCTCTGCCTTTGGCGAGACAGGAAATAAAGAGCTGAAGGACATGTACTTGACCCGTTTGGGTAATCTGGGGATTGACCCCGATGGTTACCTGGTAGACGGTCAGGGTCAGGTGATATATGGATTCCTGTCAGTAGCGAACCCCATTTATGCAGAATATATGACACCGGGAGGTGCCAACAGCTTAATCAATCAGGATGGCACTCCAAAACCTGATGCAATTTGGGATCCGACAAAGCAGGGGGCAACAGAGGGTTATTACCTTGATGAAGACAGACAGCTTATTAAGGTAACAAATGAGGGTACAGATACGGACCCGAAATGGAAGACTACAGTTGTTGATGAATACACCCCCGCGCCGGTATTGACAGCTATCCGCCTGCCCATGCAGGATGCAGACGGCAAGGCGGTCTACCCGGAATGGGACTTGAAGGATGGCAGCCCTACGAAGGGCCAGATTGTAGACGGCACGGGCGTTAAACGTGTTAGCCGGGATAGTATCAGCATCGACGAGAACACGGGACGCATTACCCTGACAACGGCCAAGGGCGAGGCAGTGGTGGTAGGTTCCATCGCCATTGCCAAGGTAGAAAACCCCAACGGCGTGACCCATGTGGACGGTCACTACTATCAGGCTTTGGAAGGCGCGGGCGACATCCGACTGACCTCAGTGGGTCATTCTGTAGTAAACAGTAACGACCCTGACAGCCCCTTCTATAAAAAAGATCCGAATAATCCTGACGCAGCGGTAACTCAGCAAGATGGGGAAATTGCCATTGAGTCTTCCGGCGGCACCAAGCTTATCAGCGGCGGCCTGGAGAGCAGCGGCACGGACCTGGCCAGCGAGATCAGCAACATGATTATGATTCAGCGCGGCTATCAGGCCAACACCCGCATTGTCACCGTAACCGACAGTATGCTGGAAGAGCTGGTGAACATGAAGCGCTGATAGACTGGGCGCAGCTTGACGGAATGGAACATATGAGCAAGTAAAGGGAGTTATGCCCCCGCGCCGGGGGAGGGCAGGGGCCCTCCCCTTTGGCGGGGCTTATCAGAAGGAGGAGCGCTTTATGATTATGCTGACCAAGACCAGCGGTGAGAAATTTTTGGTGAACCACCTGCAGATCGAGTGCATCGAGCTGATTCCTGAGACAAAGATTGTGATGATGAACCGGGACTTTTATCTGGTGATGGAGTCGGTGCAGGACATTGTGGGCCGCATTGCGGACTATAATGCCAAGGTGCAGGACATCCACCGCATGGTGACTGTGAACGAGGAGCCCAAGGCAGTTCCCAACCGGGGCGGCGCACAGAGGCCGGGCTTCCGCAGGTGACGGTGAAAAAACGGGAGACACAGTGAACAAGCGGCCAACAGACCGTGAAGAAATTCTAAAGTGAAGGTGAACGCCCTATGAATATTGGATATTTGATCGGCCTGGTGGTGGCTATAGGGGTCATGGTGCTGGGCATGGCAAACGGCTTCCCGCCCTATGAATTTGAAAAGATAGGGAACTTTGGCGACGGCTCCAGCGTTATGATTGTTATCGGCTGTACCGTCTTCATCCTCATGGCCAGCTTCCCCCTTAAGACCTTTCTCAGCATCCCCAAGCACTTTGGGGTGATGATGAAAAACCCCAAGCAGAAGCCGGAGAACATCATCAACTCTTTGGTGGACCTGGCTCAGATTGCCCGTAAGGACGGCCTGCTGGCCCTGGAAGAGAAGGCCAACGACCAGGAGGACCCCTTCTTTAAGCAGGCGATTATGCTGATTGTGGACGCCAACGACCCGGACCGGGTGCGCGCCACCCTGGAAAACGACATTGAGTGCATGTCTGACCGGCACAACGCGGCGGCGGCCATGTATGACAAGGCCTCGGCCATTGCGCCGGCCTTCGGCATGGTGGGCACCTTGATCGGCTTGATTAACATGCTGAAAAACATGGACCCCACCTCAGGGTCCAGCAACATTGGCGCGGACATGAGCGTGGCCTTGATTACCACCCTGTACGGCTGTATTCTGGCCCACATGGTGTTCGGCCCGGTGGCCAACAACCTGCGAATCCGCGACAGCGAGGAGGTCCTCAACAAGATGATCATTGTGGAGGGCATCACTTGCATTCAGGCCGGTGAAAACCCCAAGATGCTGCGGGAAAAGCTGCTGACCTTTGTGGCCCAGAAGCAGCGTGAGAAAATGGGCGAGGGCTCTGGCGGCGGCGAAGGATGAGGACATTTCCAATTCTTTCCTTCTGAAAGCACAGGTATGGGCTTGACGGGAGGGGCAGTTATTTGTTATAATAGTACGATGCAAGGGAAAGCCGGCCTGTGGCCCCGGGATGGGGCGGGGGCCGGGAGACTATCTGTCAGGAATGGAGGTGTCTGGCTGAGATGAAGAAAAAGGGCGGAGGCGGCGAAGGCGGCGGCGCAAACTGGATGGACACCTACGGTGACATGGTGACGCTGCTGCTGTGCTTCTTTGTGCTGCTCTACTCCATGTCGACCATAAACGAGGATAAATGGAAGGCCGCGGCCATAAGCTTTAACCCCAATGCGGTGACCACGCCCACGGCGCCGGAGTTCGGGACCAGCAGCGGTCCTTTTCAGGACCCTGACGAGACTGGCGACCCAGGTGTAACTGACCCGGCGGAGCTGGAGGAGGCCGAGAAGGAAAAGGAGCAGGAAGAGACTGACCAGGCCATTGAGCAGCTCTACCAGATGATGAAGGAATACATTGAGAAGTCGGGCAAGAATGTGGAGATTACCAAGGGCGACGGCGGCGTGTTTTTGTCTTTTGCCAACGCGGTGTTCTTTGACGGGGACAGCGACGTGCTGCGGCAGGATGGCAAGGAGATGCTGGATGTTCTGGCGCCTATGCTCAGCCAGGCTGCGGAGCATATCGACGAAATCCGCATTCTGGGCCACACAGCCCAGGCCAGCGCCACAGAGGCAAACACCACAGAGGGCGACCGCATGCTGGCGGCCACCCGGGCGGCCCGGGTAACGGCGTATCTTCAGGACCGGGTGACCGGACTGAGCGCGGGCCGGTTGGTGAGCGAGGGCTATGGCCAGTTCCGGCCTGTGGCTCCCAACGATGTGGAGGAGAACCGGAGAAAGAACCGCCGGGTGGAGATGATCATCACCGGCAAGGACCTGATGAACGAGCTGGGCGGTACGTTGGAGCAATATGAGACCATACGAGAGAATGGCCCCTCCAAGGCCAGCGTAGAGGATAAGGACGAGGCGTCGGATCAGGGACAGTCCCAGAGCAGCAGCCAGACGGAGTCCAGCGCCGCGGGCGGGGAGGGTTAGGCCAATGCCAGAGGTATTATCACAGAGCCAGATAGACGCCCTTCTGAACTCCATGAACAGCGGCGGGGATAAGCCCCCTGCTGAGGAGGAGAAGCCGGAAAAGAAGTACCGCAAGTACGACTTTACCAACCCCAAGAAGTTCACCAAGGACCGTCTGAAGATGCTCAAAAGTATTTTCGACAATTACTCCAGGGTGCTTACCACCCGGATCAACGGACTGGTCCACGCCACCTGCGAGATCGGGGTGGAGTCGGTGGAGGAGACCACCTATTTCGAGTTCTCCAACGCTCTCAGCGACAGCGCGGTGCTGACCACCACCCATCTGATGCTGAAGGAGAACCGGGAGGAGACGCCGGTGCTGTTCTATGCCTCAGCCCCCATTATGGTGAGCATGATGGACCGCATGACCGGCGGTGATGGAGATGTGGAGAGTCTGCCAGACGACTACACCTATACGGAGCTGGACCTGAAGCTGTATGAGGTGCTGCTGAAGGACTTTGTCTCGCGTATGGGCGTGACCTGGGAGAACTACATACAGCTGGACTTCGACTTTGGGCGGGTGGAAAACAACCCCACGCTGGTGCAGCTCATCGGTCTGGAGGAGACCGTGGTCATTGTGGATATGAAGGTCAGCTTTCCCAACATTGAGGGGAGCATTAGCATCGTGATGCCCGAGGACGTGCTGTCCAGCATTTTCACAGAGATCAGCGCAGGCAATCCCTCCAAAAAGGCCAACAGCGAGGAGCACCAGGAGGAGATTTTTGACCATCTGCGGGATTCCACGCTGGAAATCCGGGCTGAGCTGGCCCGCACCACCCTGCGGCTGGACGATGTGTACCGGCTGAATGTGGGTGATGTGATTGACCTGAACCAGAAGAAGGACAGCGCACTGAACCTGTATGTAGGCGGTCAGCGGTGGTTCAACGGATTGATGGGGGTCAGCGAGAAAAAGATGGCGGTGAAGATTAAAGAGGTGTACCATAACGCCGGAAGAAGGGGCAGTTTAACAAATGAGCAATAATGTTTTCAAACCAATGGAGATAAGCGCCATCGGCGAAATCATGAACATCAGCCTGGGCTCTTCGGCGACGGCGGTATCCAATCTGCTGGATCATCGGGTGGACATCACCACGCCCACAGTGACTGTGGTCGACGTCAAGGACTTTGAGCTGGGGGACATTGAGCCGGCCGTTGGCGTGGAGATCAAGTATGTGTCGGGCCTGGACGGCAGCAACCTGATGCTGCTGCGCATGAGCGACATAAAGGTCATTGTCGACATACTGATGGGCACAGATACGCCGCTGGATGAGTTTGTGCTGGATGAGCTGAGCCTGAGCGCTGTCTGCGAGGTCATGAACCAGATGATGGGCGCGGCCTCTACGGCTTTGTCTGACTTTTTGGGCAGGGTGGTGAATATTTCCACGCCCGAGACCTTTGACGTGTATGACCAGGAGGCCATGAAGCGGGACCGGATGCCTGTGGCGGAGGGCCCCATTGTGGTGGTCCGCTTTGCTTTGAGTATTGAGGACCAGCTGCAGAGCGAGTTTATGAATGTGATCTCTGTGGACCTGGCAAAGGAGCTGGTGGCGGGCTTTGGCCTGGAAGACGAGGATACTGCGCCCGCCCCAGCGCCTGCTCCGGCCCCTCCAGCGCCCGCCCCGGCCCCTGCGGCCAGCGGCGGAGTGATGAGCCAGGAGGAGATTGAGAAGCTCATGGCGGGAGGCGCGGCCCAGCCCGCACCCGCTCCGGCTCCCGCGGCCAGTGGCGGAGTGATGAGCCAGGAGGAGATTGAGAAGCTCATGGCGGGAGGTGTGGCGCAGCAGCCCGCGCCCGCTCCGGCTCCTGCGGCCAGCGGCGGAGTGATGAGCCAGGAGGAGATTGAGAAGCTTATGGCAGGAGGCGCGGCCCAGCCGGCGCCTGCTGTACCTCAGACGCCGGCACAGCAGATGCCTGTGCCGCCAATGATGCCGCCGGTCCCAGGGCAGGAGGGGATGCAGCAGCCCTATCCGGGCTACCCCTATTACCCCCCCTATCCGGGCTATCCCTATTATCCGGCCCAGCCGGAGCCCAAGCTCATCAACACCGCGCCGCCCCCCATGCCCAAGCTGGCCAACGGCGAGGAGCTCAGCCAGGAGCAGACCCAGAACCTGGATTTGATTATGGGTGTGCCGCTGGAGGTGACAGTGGAGATTGGCCGCACCAGAAAGCGGGTGCAGGAAATTCTTTCCTTCTCAAAGGGCTCGCTGGTGGTGCTGGATAAGCTGGCCGGCGACCAGGTAGACCTGTTTGTCAACGGCAAGTGCATTGCCAGGGGAGACGTGGTGGTTGTGGACGATAACTTTGGCATCCGGGTGACAGAGATTTTGAAGAAGCCCGGCATTGAAGAGTTGGCCCAATCAAAGTAAATATAAATGACCGATTCAGCAAATCATATGAAAAGAGGATGAATTACTATGGCAAAGATCTTGTTGGTTGACGACGCTGCTTTTATGCGCAAGGTGATCAAGGATACCTTGTCGAAAAACGGCTATACGGATCTCTATGAGGCTGTGGACGGCGCGGACGCGGTGGAGAAGTTCACCGAGATTAACCCGGACCTGGTGATCATGGATATCACGATGCCTAACATGGACGGTCTGGAGGCGTTGAAGGCCATGCGTGCCAAGAACGGCGCGGCCAACATCGTCATGTGCTCCGCCATGGGCCAGGAGGCCATGGTTATTGAGGCGATCCAGTCTGGGGCCAAAGACTTTATTGTGAAGCCCTTCAAGTCTGACCGCATTATGAAGACCGTGACCTCGATTGTTGGCGCGCCCTGATGAGTGGAGCAGCCCTGCCCCGGCCTGGTTTTGCCCAGCAGGGGGGGACAATATTCACCCTGGTGGGCATGCTGCTGACTGTGGGGGCTGTGCTGGCGCTGGCCTATTGGGTCACCCGGTGGATTGGCCGCCACGGCGCCCCAGGATGGACAGGGGCGCCCCGGAAGCAGGGGCAGCAGATGGAGCTGCTGTGGCAGCTGAGCCTGGGCCGCAACGAACGCCTGGTGCTGGTGCGCCTGGAAAAGCGCTGCCTGCTGCTGGGGGTGACCAGCGGAGGGATCAGGCTGTTGACTGAGCTGACCGAGGAGGAGGCAGCCCCCTGGCAGAAGGACCCGGGGGCCGCCCCCTGTGCGCCCAGCTTTCTGGACATTTTGAGGGATAATCTTCCCAAAAAGAAATGAGCGTGATAGATTGCCTGAAAATCTGGATGGAATAATCAATATAAATGGCGACAGTGTGCAGGCGTTGGAGATCATTATTCTCACCACCCTGATCACACTGCTGCCCTCGCTGGTGATCATGTGTTCCTCCTTTACCAGGTATGTGATCACGCTCTCGTTTTTGCGCAACGCCATGGGCACCCAGCAGACCCCGCCCAATATGGTTCTGGTGGGCGTTGCATTGTTTTTGACATTGTTTACCATGGGGCCTGTAATCGACCAGGTGAACACCCAGGCCTATACGCCCTATATAAACGAGGAGATCACCCAGGAGGAGTTTTTTGACCAGGCCCAGGTGCCTTTGAAGCAGTTTATGCTGCGCAACACCGAGCCCTCGGCCTTGAATATGTTCTGCGACCTGGCGGACCTGGAAAACCCAGGCACGGAGGAGGCTGCGGTGGACTTGCCTCTGCGGGTGGTGACACCGGCGTTCATTACCACAGAGCTGAAGCGGGCCTTTGAGATTGGGTTTTATCTCTACATCCCCTTTTTGCTGATTGACATTATTGTGGCCTCCACCTTGATGTCCATGGGCATGGTGATGCTGCCCCCGTCGATGATCTCCACGCCGTTCAAGCTGCTGTTGTTTATCAGCATCAATGGCTGGCAGATGGTTTTTTCTACCTTGGTGCAGACCTTCAATTAGCCGGAAGTATGATGGAAAGTGAGGTGACCGCCCGTGGACCTGCCGGTTGTGGACTTGTTTCGGGACGCCATAGGCGTTGTGATCCGGCTGGTTGCGCCCATGCTGCTGCTGAGTATGGTGGTGGGCGTGCTGGTGGCGATTTTGCAGGCTGTCACCCAGATTCATGAGCAGACCATCTCCTTCATTCTGAAACTGATTGTGGTGGTGCTGTTTCTGATTATTGGCGGCAGTTGGATGATGTCTACCCTGCAGGAGTTTTTCTACGGGGTGTTTGAGCTGATAAGAGGGTGAGGCCGTGACGAGTCTTGATTGGGACGGGCTGACCCTATTCCTGTTTATTCTGATGCGTATGTCGGGGTTTGTGTTGTTCAACCCCTTTTTCGGGCGCAACAATGTGCCCCAGTTCTTTCGGGCGGGGTTTGCCCTGCTGCTGTCCATGGTGGTCAGCTTCAGCTATACCGGTACAGTTGCTGTGCCAGCCACCTTTATCGAGCTGGCGGTGAGGCTGCTGCTGGAGGTAGCCATGGGCTATCTGGTGGGGCTGGTTGTGAATCTGTTTCTGGCTGTCCCCTCTTATGCGGGGCATATTATGGATGAGCAGATGGGCATGGCTATGGCCCAGACCTATGACCCCAGCTTTCAGGGTCAGGCCACGCCTGCGGGCAATGTGCTGAACATTTTTACTATTCTGTTGTTCTTTACGGCCAACGGACACCAGACCCTGCTGCGGCTGATGCTGGACTCGGGCGCGGTGGTGCCCTTTGGCGGCGCGGCCTTTGGAGAGGCTGCGGCGGATAAGATTGCGGGGCTGTTTATTGACTGCATGCTTCTGGCTGTCAAGCTGTGCCTGCCGGTGCTGGGGGCGGAGCTGATGGGGCAGGTGGGCATGGGGGTGCTGATGAAGGCCATTCCCCAGATCAATGTGTTTGCCATTAACATTGAGCTGAAGGTGCTGGTGGGCATAGTGATGCTGTTTTTCCTCATTGCGCCCTTTAGCGAGTTTCTGTTGGAGATGGAGAACACCATGTTGATGGAGATTGAGAGAGCGATTGCCCTGGCCGGCGGAGGCTGAGGCCCCTGACGGAGAAGGATTCTCTATTTTCGACCATGATTTTTCTTGCCGTAAAGCGAGGTGGTGAACATGCCTGGCGAGGATAAAACCGAAAAGGCAACACCGAAACGACGGCGTGACGAACGGAAAAAGGGCAATATCCTGCTGTGCCAGGACATTATTGCAGTGGCTACTTTAATTACCAGCGTGGTGATGCTCCGGTTCATGTTCCCCTTTATGGCGGCTCAGCTGACAGAATTCTTTGCCAAGTGCATGGGCTTTGCCCAGGGCTCAGTGGCGGAGGGCGTGGCGGTCTATCTGGGCGACCTGATCTTTCAGGGTATAACTACATTTGTGGCCACAGCCGGGCCCATGCTGGCGGCAGCGGCTTTGGTGGGAATTGCGGCGACCTTGGCCCAGACCCGGTTTTTGGTGGCGGGGGAGATCATCCGCCCCAAAATGAGTAAGCTCAGCCCCCTGAACGGGTTCAAACGGCTTTTTTCCCTGCGCAGTATTATGGAAGCTGTGAAGGGGTTAATTAAGATAGCCATTCTATTGATTTTTATATACAGCAGTCTGTTCAAGCTGATGAATATTTCATCCCGGTTTATGTACACGGACGTGAGCGCCGCCTGCCAGGAGCTGTTCACCGAGATATTCAACATGCTGCTGCAGGTCTGCCTGGCCTTTGTGGCCATCGCCTTTTTCGACTTTCTCTACCAGCGCTGGGAGCATGAGCGCCAGATGAAAATGTCCAAGCAGGAGATCAAGGAGGAGTATAAGCAGACCGAGGGCGACCCCCAGATTAAAAGCCGCATCCGTCAGGTGCAGCGGGCCATGGCCCAGAACCGCATGATGCAGCAGGTGCCTGAGGCTGACGTGATTATCCGGAACCCCACCCATTTCGCGGTAGCTCTGCGGTATAAGCAGGGCGAGGACGCGGCGCCCGTGGTGCTGGCAAAGGGCCAGGACGAGTTGGCCGCGCGGATTGTGGCCAAGGGAGAGGAAAACCAAGTGCCCGTGATTGAAAATGTGCCTCTGGCCCGGGCTTTGTATGCCCAGGCGGAGGTGAACCAGGAGATCCCCCCCGACCTATACGCGGCGGTGGCGGAGGTGCTGGTCTATATCTTTAAATTGGAAAATAAACTGGTCTAAGGCCGGTTGGCATAAATGGCTGGCAGATTTTGTCCCTTGCGGGCAGGCCTGTTGGCAGGTATAATAGAAACGGAAAAATAACCGCGGAAGGAGGGGCACAGATGAAGCGTATCCTGAACAACGGCATCTCATTGATGGTTGTGGTGATCGTGCTGTTCCTGATTCTCCCCCTGCCCACCCAGCTGCTGGATGTTCTGCTGGTGATCAACATTGCCCTGTCCATTGTCATTCTGCTGATTACCATGAACATCAAGGAGACCCTGGAGTTCTCCATCTATCCCTCGCTGCTGCTGATTACCACCCTGTTCCGGTTGGGGCTGAATGTCTCCACGACCCGGCAGATTCTGTGGCAGGGCTACGCCGGAGACGTAATTCGGGCCTTTGGCGACCTGATTACCAGCGGCAATGTAATTATTGGATTTATCATCTTCTTTATCATTGTGATGGTCCAGTTCATCGTCATCACCAAGGGCGCGGAGCGTGTGGCTGAGGTTGCGGCCCGGTTCACCTTGGACGCCATGCCCGGCAAGCAGATGGCCATTGACGCGGACCTGAACACGGGCCTCATCAACGAGCAGGAGGCCCGCCTGCGCCGGGAAAAGATTCAGCGGGAGGCGGATTTCTACGGCGCCATGGACGGCGCTACCAAGATCGTCAAGGGCGACGCGGTGATGTCGCTGATTATCACATTTATCAACCTGATCGGCGGTATTGTCATCGGCATGGTGCAGAGCGGTATGGAGATCAACGAGGTGCTTACCCGGTACTCCACCGCCACCATTGGCGATGGCTTGGTGAGCCAGCTGCCTGCTCTGATGATCTCCACTGCCACAGGCATGATTGTCACCCGCTCGGTGTCGGACGGAAGCCTGAACACGGATGTGATCAAGCAGTTCACGGCCCAGCCCCGGGCTATTATCACGGCCGGCGCGGCGCTGATTTTTCTGGCGTTGATGCCCAACACCCCTCACTTTGCCCTGACGGTGGTGGCCCTGATTCTGATTGTATTCGGCTTTGTGCTCAGCCGCCGGCTGCGGGCCCAGCGGGAGCAGGAGGAGGCCGCCTTGGCTCCCCCTGAGGAGGTGGCCCCTGAGGCCGCGCCTGCGGAGGCGGACTACTATAAGGATATCAATAATGTTTACAATCTGCTGACAGTGGAGCCCATTGAGATGGAGGTGGGCTACAGCCTCATCCCTCTGGTGGATGAGAGCAGCGGCGGCAAGCTGATTAACCGCATTGTCATTTTCCGCCGGCAATATGCCCAGGAGATGGGCTTTGTGGTGCCTACGGTGCGTATGCATGACAGCTCGGTGATTGGCACCAACCAGTACACCATTCGCATCAAGGGCGAGGAAGTGGCCAAGGGCGAGATTCTGGTGGATTACTATCTGGCGTTGGAGCCCTCCCGGCCTTTGGGAGAAATTGACGGTATTGAGACTGTAGAGCCCGCCTATGGCATTCCTTCCCGGTGGATTCTGCCGGAGAACAAGGAGATGGCGGAGATTTATGGCTATACGGTTATTGACCCCCTGTCGGTCATTCTGACCCACCTGTCGGAGACCATTAAAAAGCATGCCTACGAGCTGCTCACCCGCACGGAGACCATTCAGCTGGTGGAGAATCTAAAGCGCACCTCTCCCGAGCTGGTGGAGGAGGCCTGCCCGGCGGTGATTTCCTACGCGCTGCTGGAAAAGGTGCTGCGGAACTTGTTGATGGAGGGCATCCCCATTCGGGATATGCAGACCATTTTGGAGACCATGGTGGACGCCATGGGCACCACCCGGGACCCGGACCTGATTACCGAGAGTGTGCGCAACGCCCTGAGCCGGACCATCACAAGGCGGTTCTGCCAGGACGGGCAACTGCGGGCCATTACTTTGGACGCGGAGGTGGAGCGCCGGGTGGTGGCCTCCCTCACCAAGAACGAGCACGGCATCTATCTGGCTATGGAGCCGGACCTGATTCAGACCCTGATCACTCAGCTGGCAGAGCATATGCCCAAGTTTGCCGAGCTGGGGCAGTCGCCTATTCTACTTACGAGCCAGGTGGTGCGTATTTATCTCAGCCGCCTGCTGTCCCAATATTTTGCCAATCTCTATGTTCTGTCCTTCAGCGAGATCGTGGGCACGGTGCAAATCCAGTCCCTGGGTAATGTGACTGCCCAGGCGCCTGCGGTGAGAAGGGCGGTGGGCTCATGAGCTCTGGCCAGTCGGCGGGAAGCTATGAGGGGATGACCACAGAGGAGCTATTTGACCAGTACCGGCAGACCGGCGACCAGGCCCTGAAGTGGGAGATCGCCATGCGGTACACAGGACTGATTAAGAGCATTGCCCTGCAGATCAGGGGGGTGTTTGCCAGCTTTACCCAGTTGGACGACATCATCAACGAGGGCCTGATTGTGCTGGCCGATGCGGTGGATAAGTTTGACCCGGAGCGGGGCCGGTTTGAGATGTTCGTGGCCAAGCGCATACGGGGGATGATTGTGGACCTGGCCCGCCAGCAGGACTGGGTGCCCCGGGCAGTACGCCAGCGGGCCCAGCGCATTGAGAAGGCCATGACAGACCTGTACAACGCCACAGGCCAGATGCCCAGCGACGCCCAGCTGGCGGAGTACCTGGGCATTACCATGGAGGAGTATCAGGAGGCCATGGCCAATGCCTCGCTGCACAGCATTCTCTCCTTTGAGGAGATGTTTGAGAGCAGCGACCAGTGGCCCGCAGACCCGGGGGCCGAGGAGGGCGCGGGGGGAATGCCGGAGCAGGCCCTGATGAACCAGGAGCTGACCCAAACCCTCACCGAGGCCATCAGCTCCATGAAGGAGAACGAGCAGCTGGTGCTCTCCCTCTATTATGAGCGGAACCTGAAGATGAAGGACATTGCCGCGGTGATGGATATTACCCCGCCCAGGGTATCTCAGATTCATGCCCGGGCTGTGCAGAAGCTGAAGGTGCTGATGGAGAAATATCTGCAGGGGGTAGGCTGACCGCCGCTCTTTGGGCAGGCTGTGGGGCGGTCATGCTAATATTTGAAAAAAATTACCTTTTCCTAGTGCAAAAAAGCGCGGAATGTGCTATAATTGTTCTGTTATGAAGAAAGCGGGGGACAAACACAATGTTCAAGGGTTTTTATAACCTGGCCTCAGGGATGATTACTCACGGGAAGAACCTGGATGTAATCTCCAACAACATGGCCAATGTTTCCACCACAGGCTTTAAGGCCGACTGCTTTACCGGCCAGACCTTTGACGAGGTCATGTATACCATTGTGGGAAACAAGAATAAGAATTATGAGGACATCGGGAACCAGAGCTATGCCACCGTACCCAGTCAGCTGTACACCGACTACAGTCAGAGCAGCTTTGACCAGACGGGGATGCCTCTGGATTTTGCCATTGATGACGACGGCACAGGGTTTTTCGCCATTCAGACCCAGGACGGCATTGCCTACACCCGGGCGGGAGATTTTTCTCTGGACGATGAGGGCTATCTGGGCCTGCCGGACCATGGCCGGGTGCTGGATGTGAACGGCGAGGAGATTCTGCTGGTGACGGATAAGATCACCACCGACAACTATGGCCGCATTTATACCCGGGACGGGGGCTATGTGGGCCAGATTGGCGTGTATGCCTTTGAGGACACCGGGACCTTGACCAAGGACCCTATGGGCATGTTTACCCCTGGGGGGCAGCAGCCGGAGGCCCGGGCCACCTTGCTGCACCATGGTATGCTGGAGCGCTCTAATGTAGGGCTGGTGCAGCAGATGGTGAAGATGATCAGCACCCAGCGGGCCTATCAGAGCTCCGCCACCCTGACCAAGATGTATGACCAGGTGATGAGCCACGCGTCCACCGACCTGGGCCGGATCCAGTAAACAGCCATTGAGAGAGGAGTGAGCCTGTTATGAACCAATCCTTCTATACCGCCGCCGTGGGGGCCTGGCAGCAGCAGGTGCGCCTGAATGTGCACGGCAACAATATCGCCAATGTGAACAATTTTGGCTTTAAGGCTAAGCGGCCGGTTTTTTCTGACCTGATGTATGACTATATCAACGGGGCCCGGCAGGACGAGATGCCCCGGGGCACCGGCGCCTACATGGTGTCGGCGGACACGGATTTTGCCCCCACCGGCTTTGCGGACACGGGCCTTGCCATGGATTACGCCAT
The DNA here is from genome assembly GCA_910587835.1 of uncultured Oscillospiraceae bacterium. Lineage (GTDB taxonomy): Bacteria > Bacillota > Clostridia > Oscillospirales > Acutalibacteraceae > Acutalibacter. Next base: position 40,030 of record CAJUNQ010000109.1, read on the forward strand.
TGAGGGCGAGGGCTTTTTTGCCCTGTGGGACCCGGCCACCGGAGAGTACAGCTACAGCCGGGACGGCTCGTTCACCATGTCGCAGTACATGCTGGACGACGGCACGGGGAACATGCAGACCCACTGGTATCTCTCCGACGGGCTGGGGCGGTTCGTCATGAGCCGCAACGGGCAGCTGATCGAGGTGGACCCGGAGGACCTGGACGCGGAGCAGCCTGTGGGGGTGTTTGACTTTGTGAACACCAACGGTATGCTGAACATCAGCGAGAACCGTTTTCAGCCGGTAGAGAAAAACGGCCAGCTGCGGGTGGGCAGCGGCAAGGTGGTGCAGCGCAAGCTGGAGCAGTCCAATGTGGACCTGGCCAATGAGCTGAGCAAGGTGATCGAGTCGCAGCGCTCCTTTACCTATTCGCTGAAGATGATACAGACCTCGGATGAGATAGAGACAACGGTAAACGATCTGCGCAGGTAAGCCAGCCTGGGCGGATAATTTGGAGGGATCACCATGGTTATCAAGAATTATGAGGACCTGAACAGCCTGGAGATCGACACCCTGCGGGAGATTGGAAGCATTGGCACCGGCAACGCGGCCACGGCCCTTTCGGGCATGCTGGGCTGCCCGGTGCACATCACCCTGCCTGAGGTGCGTATCATGGGCTATAATGAGGCCATTGACTGGATTGGCGGGCCCGAGCCTGTGACGGCGGGGGTGCTGGTGCACATTGGCGGGCAGATGAACGGCATTATGCTCTCGGTGCAGCCGCTGGAATTTATCAACACCATTCTGGGCAAAATGCTTTCCCACTCCATTGAGGAATATGGCCAGCTGGATGAGCTGCAGCGGTCTGCGCTGGTGGAGGTGGGCAATATTATGATATCCACCTTTATCAACGCCCTCTCGGGGCTGGCAGACATGAAGGTGGAGCTGACCGTCCCCAGTCTGACGGTCGACATGCAGGGCGCGATTCTCACAGTGCCCATGGCGGAATACGGCGGTCAGTCCGATTATCTGATGACCATTGGGGGCAATTTCCATTGCGACGGGAAGGAGCTTCCCTGCCGGCTCATTCTTTCTCCCGACATTCGGTCGCTTAATTTCCTTCTGAGAAAGCTGGGCGTGGAAGATGGCTAGTGGTTCCAAGCTGGTGATAGGAATTGCGGACATGAAGATGACCAACGGGAGCGAGGAGCTGATTACCTACGCTCTGGGCTCCTGCTGCGGCATTTGCCTGTATGACCCCAATATCAGGCTGGCCGCCATGGTGCACATCATGCTGCCGCTGAATATGGAGGCAGGCCGCAAAAACACCATGAAATATGCTGACACGGGGATTCGGGAGACCCTGCGGCAGATGGAGGTAAAGGGGGCCCGCAAGCCCCGCATTGTGGCCAAGGTGGCCGGCGGGGCCAAGATGTTCGCGGTATCGGGCACAGGAAGTCTGGGCAACATCGGGCAGCGGAATATTGAGAGCGTACATAAGGTGCTGCGGGCCGAGGGCATCCGGCTGGCGGCAGAGGACGTGGGCGGCTCGGTGGCCCGCACCCTCTCCTTTGACCCTTCCACCGGCAGGGCCACCATACGCAGCTACGGCAAGCCGGACATTGTATTGTGAACGGAAATTTGGAAAGGAGCAAGCAAAGATGGCGATTCTGAAAGACGACGAGATCCTCCTGGAGTCCGGCACAAATGAGATACAGATCCTGCGCTTTACCATTGACGACGTGCTCTACGGCATCAACGTGGCAAAGGTCCGGCAGATCACCATCCCTTCGCCGGTGAAATTCATGCCCCACACCCACGAGGCGGTAGAGGGCATCTTCAAGCCCCGGGACGAGGTGATCACGGTGATTAACCTGCCCCGCTTTCTGGACTGCCCCAACTATGAGCCCAAGGACAAGGACATGTTTATTCTCACCGGCTTTAACAAAATGACGGTGGCTTTCCGGGTGCACACGGTGGAGGGCCTGAGCCGCATTTCCTGGAAGGACATCCAGAAGCCGGACACCACCATCAACGGCGGCAACGACGGGGTGGCCACCGGTATTGCCCAGTGCGGCGACGAGCTGGTGACCATTCTGGACTTTGAGCGCATTGTGGCGGAGATTGCCCCGGAGACCTCCATTAAGATCAGCGAGATTGACGAGCTGGGCCACCGGGAGCGCAGCGATAAGCCTGTGCTGATTGCCGAGGACTCTATTCTGCTCTCTCATATGATCAAGGAATCCCTCTCCAAGGCCGGATATGTGAACCTGAGGATGTTCCCCAACGGCCACGACCTGTGGGAGTTTTTGGCTGAGTGCAAGAGGGAGAACAGCCTGGAGGAGAATGTAGCGCTGATTGTGACGGATATTGAGATGCCCCAGATGGACGGCCACCGCCTGACCAAGCTGGTGAAGGACGACCCGGCCCTGAAGCATATTCCTCTGATCATCTTCTCCTCCCTCATCAGTGAAGAAATGCGGGTGAAGGGCAAGCAGCTGGGCGCTAACGAGCAGCTGAGCAAGCCGGAGATCGGGCGGCTGGTGAATGTGATGGACGCCCTGCTGGCCAGGAGTGAAGATGCCAGAGCAAAAGCAGTCAAGAAGTAAGGAGAGGCGACATGAAAGAGCGCTATATCGTCCGGCAGCCCATAAAGAATGACAAGAGCCAGATCATTGCCTATGAGCTGCTCTACTACGGCGAAAACCAGGCCTATGGCAGCAGCAACGATAACGAGTTTGCGGTGGCGGACACGGTTTATAGCTTTTTGATGCAGAATGTGGAGAAGTCGCTGAAGGACGCCCTGCACTTTATGACCTTTACCACCACCCTGCTGATGAAAAAGACCCCGGCACTTTTCCCTAAGGATAAGCTGATTATTCAGATTGACGACAGCGTGGTGATTCACCCGCTGGCCCTTCGCTTTGTGCAGCAGTATGCCAGAGAGGGCTATAAAATTGCGGTGAACGAGTTTCAGTTTGCGCCCCGTTATCTGTCTTTGATCGACTTTATCGACTATATCAAGCTGAATGTGAAGAGCACAAACGAAGCCTCGATGAAGAATATTGTCAACCTGGCGAGAAGCATGGACAAGAGAGTTATTGCCATCAATGTGGACAGCAAGGAGCTGTATGACCAGGCGGTGGCCTTGCAGGTGGACGCTTTGGAGGGAGCCTATGTGGCCAAGCAGCTGGCTACCAAGGCCCATTCTTCCGGTTATCTTCAGAGCAACTTCTTCCGGCTGATGGTGGCTGTGGTGAAGGAGGAGCCGGACATGGAGGAGATTGAGAACATCATCTCTATGGACGCGACCCTGAGCTATGGCCTGCTGCGGGTGGCAAACACCGCCTATTTTGCCACCAAAAAGCGGGTCTCCACCATTCGTCAGGCTATTATGACTTTGGGTATTGCCCAGCTGAAGCAGTGGATTTATCTGCTGAGCAGCACCAACTCCAACAATGAGATTGACGAGTCGGCGGAGGAGTTCCTGAAGCTCTCCTTTATGCGGGCCAGCTTTTGCAGCGAGCTGATGGCCTATGCCAAGGATATGCCCATTTCCCGGCAGGAGGCCTATCTGATGGGAATGTTCTCTACCCTGAACTATCTCATCGATGCGCCCTTGGAGGAGATTCTCTCCACAGTGCCTATGGCGGAGGAGGTAAAGAACGCGCTTCTTCACCACGAAGGCCGCTGCGGCGAGCTGTTTGCCCTGGTGCTCAGCTATGAGCAGGCAGACTGGAAGGCCATCAGCGCCCATGCCGAGGCTTTGGGGGTGCCGGCCCATACCCTGACAAATATATATTTTAACTGCACCGAGTCGGTAAACGCGACCTGGCAGCAGCTGAAGGACCCGGGCAGCGCCGCAGAGCCTGCCGGAGAGGCTGCCCAGGAGGAGGAATAAGCGGGGCTGGCATGGCTGGGATGCCCCCATTTGGGGGCATTTTTTGCAGGAGGAAGAAAGGAGCGGGGCAGAGGTGCCCTTTCTGACAGGAGGGAAAAACCCGGAGCAGCGCGGCCCGAAGCTTTGTGTGGGCTGCTGTGCCTTGCCCATTGGAAACCGGAGAGAGGATGAACAACATGGACGCAAATAAGACGACCCGCCCGCTGAACGCCCGTCCCCTGGACAAAATTGATACGCTGGCCAGCATGAAACTGCCCAGAAATATCCATCTGGTGCCCCTGGACTTTTACGAGTGCAACGGCGTCACCTATTCCATCCGGCCGGGCTTCTATGATATTAACGGCGCCACCGCCATCCCTGGCGGAGTGAACTTTACGGTCCACTCCCACGGGGCCACGTCGGTGGCTTTGGTGCTGTTCCGCTCTGGGGAGGAGGAGCCCTATGGGGAGATTCCCTTCCCGGAGCCCTATAAGATCGGCAATATGTACTCGATGATTGTGTTCAAGCTGGACATTGCGGACTTTGAGTATGCCTACCGGGTAGACGGCCCCTATGACCCCCGGAAGGGGCTGATTTTTGACCGGAGCAAATACCTGCTGGACCCCTATGCCAAGGCGGTCACCGGCCAGCGGGAGTGGGGAGAGAAGCAGCCCGGCGCCCAGCAATATAAGGCACGGGTTGTGCGGGACGACTTTGACTGGGGCAACTTTCACGCCCCTCTGATCCCCACTGAGGACCTGGTAATTTATGAGCTGCATGTGCGGGGCTTTACCATGGACCCCTCCTCTGGGGTCTCTTGTCCCGGCACCTTTGAGGGGCTGCGGGAGAAGATCCCCTACCTGAAGGAGCTGGGGGTAAACGCGGTAGAGCTGATGCCCATTTTTGAGTTTGACGAAATGCAGGACTACCGGGAGAAGGACGGGCAGAAGCTCTATAACTACTGGGGCTACAGCACAGTGAGCTTTTTTGCCCCCAACACCAGCTACAGCGCCAGCACCGAGCACAACCGGGAGGGCAATGAGCTCAAGCGGCTGATTCGCGAGCTGAACGAAAACGGCATTGAGGTGTACCTTGACGTGGTGTTTAACCACACTGCCGAGGGCAACGAGCAGGGGCCCTTCTTCTCCTTCAAGGGCTTTGACAACAATATTTATTATCTGCTGACCCCGGATGGGTACTACTACAACTTCAGCGGCTGCGGCAACACCTTGAACTGCAACCACCCCATTGTCCACCAGATGATTCTGGACTGTCTGCGCTACTGGGTGACCACCTACCGCATTGACGGCTTCCGGTTTGATCTGGCCTCTATTCTGGGGCGCAATGAGGACGGGTCTCCCATGGAGAAGCCGCCGCTGCTTCAGTCCTTGGCCTTTGACCCGATTCTGGGCAATGTCAAGCTGATTGCCGAGGCCTGGGACGCGGGCGGGCTGTATCAGGTGGGCAGCTTCCCCTCCTGGAACCGCTGGGCGGAGTGGAACGGCAAATACCGGGACGACATGCGCTGTTATATCAAAGGGGACCCGGGCGCCACCCAGATTGCGGCCCAGCGCATTACCGGCTCTCGGGACATTTACGATGCTCACGGCCGCAAGGACGCCTCGGTTAACTTTATCACCTGTCACGACGGCTTTACCATGTATGACCTGTTTGCGTATAATGATAAGCATAACGAGCGCAATGCCTGGGATAATTCTGACGGCTGTTGGAATAATTACAGCTGGAACTGCGGCGCGGAGGGAGAGACTGACGACCCCAGCGTGAACCAGCTGCGGGAGCGGATGATTCGCAATGCCTTTGCTCTGCTTATGTGCAGCAGGGGCATCCCCATGTTCTTGGCCGGAGACGAGTTCTGCAACACCCAGTTTGGCAACAACAACGCCTATTGTCAGGACAACATCACCTCTTGGCTGGACTGGCGGCGGTTGGAGAAGTACCGGGACATGTTCGGGTTCTTCCGCACCATGATCGCTTTCCGCAAGGCCCACCGGGTGGTGCGCACAGACCTGAGCGGCGGGACCATGGGATTTCCGGATGTGAGCTTTCATGGGGTGACGCCCTGGCATCAGGGGGACTTTGGCCGGGACGAACACTATTTGGGCGTGATGTTTGCGGGCTATGAGCGGAACCGGGGCTCGCAGGTAGTGTATGTGGCCTCTAACGCCTACTGGGAGCCGCTGCGGGTGACCTTGCCGGAGCTGCCCCTCTCTATGCACTGGGAGCTGGAGGTAAACACCTGGGAGGCAGAGCAGCATCCCTGTCGGTTTGAGCAGCGGAGCTTTGAGATTGGCGGTCGTTCGGTGATGATCTTTGTCGGGAAATAGCCGGTGAACGGCCTGGAGAGTATAGAAAAGGAGTGGGGCGAGGAAACAGCTCGCCCTACTCCTTTTGGTATGGAAAAGCTTCAACGCCCGGCGCGGCGGGTTCAGGACTTAATCCAAGGAGAAAACCTGGCCCGGCCTGCTCACGTCCATCAGCAAGGGCGCGTATTTTTTGTAGTTGGGGTCTGACTTGAACAGGGACACCACGGAGTGGTCGCCCCACATGTGCATGGGGAATACATGCTTCACATGCTCCGGCCCCACTGTCTCAAAGAAATACCGCATTCCCAGATCAAAATCCGCCTCCTGCCGGGGGTCCAGGGGCACAAAGGCCGCATCCAGCTCAATGCCGGAAAGGGCGGTGAGTTCCTGGCGGTAGAGCTCGGTCATCTGGTCGTTCTGAAGCCGGGGCGCGCCGTCCCACACCCAGCAATTCAGGTCTCCGGCGTGGTAGAGGCGTTTGTCCTCACACTCCACCAGAAAGGCCACGCCCTGGTCCGTGGAGCGGAGCGTGCCCACCTTCAGCCCGTCCACCTCATAGCTGTGCCGGGGGGCCACAAAGAGAGTGTCCTCCCGGAGAGCCTCAGGCACCCGGCTCTCCCAGATGTCGTTTGACAGGAGGAAGCGCACCTGACGGCCCTGCTGGGCGGTTTTTTCAAACACAGCGGGGGAGAAGTGGTCTCCGTGGCAGTGGCTGGCAAACACATACAGGGGCTTTTCGCTTGGGGGAATATCCCCCTCATACCAGTCGAACAGGAGGCAGGTGTGTTCCAGCTCCACATGGTAGCAGCTATGGAGAATATAGGTAACCTTCATAAAAACATCTCCTTTTTTAATCCGCCTTTTTGGTGGTGCAGGGCGCGAGGTTCTACCACGATGCTGATAGGTTGCTCGATTTTTTAATCCGCCTTTTTGGTGGTGCAGGGCGCGAGGTCCTACCACGATGCTGATAGGTTGCTCGATTTTTTAATCCGCCTTTTTGGTGGTGCAGGGCGCGAGGTCCTACCACGATGCTGATAGGTTGCTCGATTTTTTAATCCGCCTTTTTGGCAGTGCAGGGCGCGGGGTCCTACCACGATGCTGATAGGTTGCTCGATTTTTTAATCCGCCTTTTTGGCAGTGCAGGGCGCGGGGGTCCTACCACGATGCTGATACGCTGCCCGCCTTTGGGGGCAGCGTTGGCGGTGACGTGGAGAGCGTGGGTGCGCGTCTTGAAAGGCTAGCCGTAAGCGCTCGTAACAAACCGCGGCTATGAACCTGCTCCTGCGCAGACTGTGGCGCTCCGCGAATTGCCTGCGGGGCGTCCGCTGCGAATAGGGTCCGGCGTCACGCTGATTACCAGCCCAGGGACTTCAGATACTCCCGGCTCATGGTGACAGCCTCCATGGGGGTGCGGCCGATGGACTGGTCCTGCTCCACCACCACCCACTGGGCGCCGGCGTCGATGGAGGCCTCGAGAATGGCGGGGAAGTTCTGCATGCCGCTGCCTACAGGCCGGAACTCAAAGGTGCCGTGGCTCTCCTGCTCCTCCACATCAGTGCCAATGAGCTGGTACATGTTGGCAGGCTTGCCCTCCTTGTGGAAGTCCTTCAGGTGCACCACAGGGGAGCGGCCAGTGTATTTGCGGATGTAGGCGGCAGGGTCCTCGCCGGCCACATTCACCCAGCAGGTGTCGATCTCGGTCTGCAGCAGGTCGGCGGGAATGGTGTCGTAAATGTAGTCCAGGGCGTAGCGGCCGTCGGACATTTTGGCAAACTCAAAGTCGTGGTTGTGGTACAGGGTCTGAATGCCGTGAGCCTTGCAGACCTTGGCAATCTCCTCAAACAGCTTTACATTGCCCTCAAACTTCTCTCCACCGGGGCGGTCCTCCTCCATGAGATAGGGGATGGCAATGAACTTGACGCCAATCTCCTCATACTGGCTGACAACGCCCTCCATGTCCGCAACCAGCTCCTGAAAGGGCACATGGGCGGAGACCGCCACCAGGCCGGCCTCCGCAATGGCGGCTTTAATCTGGGCAGGGCTCAGGCCGTAAAGCCCGGCCAGCTCGACCCCGTCATAGCCGATTTCCTTAAGCTTTTTCATGGCGCCGGCAAAGTCGCTGGCAGCGTCGTCGCGCACAGAATAGACCTGCACGGCTACGGGCAAAGTTTTCATAGAAATGACCTCCTGAATGTTTGATGTAGACAAAGCTTTCTTCCTCCATTTTGCCATAAAAAACCCAAAAGGTCAAGATACCAGTTGAAAAATCCCCGGTTCTTTGGTAGAATAACAGAGTACAGACGCTTTCCGGCAGAGGAGGCCTTTGCCGTCCCGGTACTGGAAAGCGCGGAAAGAGGGAGCTGACCATAATGAAACGCAACCTGAGATTTACCCTTGCCCTGCTGGCTGCCAAGCTGTCGGTGTTTTGCCTGCGGCTGATTGGCCGCAAGGGCACCAACCTGCCCGGCGGCATCGCGATTTTTCTTTGTAAGGACTTTCTGGGCCGTATGCCCCGGCCTGAGACCATTGTGGGCATTACCGGCACCAACGGCAAAACCACAGTGGCCAATATGGTGGAGGACGTTCTGGAGCGCCTGGGCTATGACTTTGTGTGCAACCGCACCGGCTCCAATGTGGACACGGGAGTGGCCTCGGCGTTGATTGCCAGCTCTACCCTGTGGGGCAAGCCGAAAAAGCGGCTGGCGGTGTTTGAGCTGGACGAGCGCAGCGCAAACCTCACCATGTCCTACATCAAGCCGGACCTGCTGCTGGTGACCAATATTTTCCGGGACTCTTACAAGCGCAACGCCCACCCGGAGTTTATTGTGGACATTCTCAACCGCTTTGTGCCGGACAGCACCCGCCTGGTGCTGAATGCCGACGATTTGATGTGCGCCTCTCTCAAGCCCGGCAGCGTTCGGAGCTATTTCTCTATTGACCCTCAGCCGGAGGAGGAGCCCTCGGGGGAGAATATTGTGCAGGACGTGCGGGCCTGTCCCAAGTGCGGGGCTTTGCTGGAATGGGAGACCCGGCGGTATCACCACATTGGCCGGGCCCGCTGCCCCCAGTGCGGGCTCTCCTCTCCCCAGGGAGAGTGCCGGGCCGCTGAGGTGGGCGAGAGGGACATGCTGGTGGAAATGGGCGGGGAGGCGGTGCGGCTGCCTCTGTCTAACCGCAGCATGATCAACGTGTACAACAGTCTGGCGGCGGCGGCATTGCTTTACGCCTTTGGCCTTGCGCCGGAGAAAATCGCCGGCGCTATGGCCCACACCGCCATCAGCGCCAGCCGCTACCTGGAGGAGGAGGTCAACAGCCGCAAGGTCATCCTCCACCTGGCCAAGGGTCAGAACCCGGTGGCCTGCTCCCGGGCCTTTCAAAACATCCGGGATTACCCGGGAAAAAAAGCGGCCATTCTGTTTTTGGACGACTATTTTGACGCCATGCACACTGTGGAGAATATCTCTTGGCTGTATGACGCGGACTTTGAGTTTTTGGCGGACGATTCTGTCACCCAGGTGGTGGCGGCAGGAGCCCGGCACTGGGATGTGTACCTGCGGCTGCTGATGGCCGGGGCCAAGGAGGAGCGTCTGGCCCACCTGCCGGAGACTGAGGAGGCGGCGGGAGCCCTGCGGCTAGGAGAGGCGGACGCGGTGTTTATTTTGTACGACGTGTATACCATTGGCTTGGCCAACCGGGTGAAGGAGCAGGTCAAGGAGCTTATGAAAAAAGAAGGGAGCCGGGGATGAGCATGACCATTGAGGCGTTGTTTCCTGAGAAGTGCAATCTGTTCGGGGACCTGTTCAATGTGAAGTATCTGCAAAAATGCCTGCCGGATGCCCGGCGGGTGGACACCCCCCTGACAGGGGAGCCTGTGTTTGCAGGCCAGAGGGTGGACCTGGTCTACCTGGGCCCTATGAGCGAGCGCACCCAGGAGCAGGTGATTGCCAAGCTGCGCCCCTACCGGGAGCGGCTGGACCAGCTGATTGAGGAGGGCGCGGCATTTTTGCTGACCGGCAACGCGGTGGAGGTGTTCGGCCGCTGGATTGAGCGGGAGAATGGAGAGCGGCTGCAGGGCCTGGGGCTGCTGCCCCTTACTGCCAAGCAGGACATGATGCACCGGCACAACAGCGTGTTTTTAGGCCAGTGGCAGGGGCAGGAGGTCATTGGGTTCAAAAGCCAGTTCACTATGGCTTGGCCGGAGGAGGGAGCCCAGGGGCTGTTCTCTGTTACAAAAGGCGTGGGGCTGAACAAGACCTGCGGCTTTGAGGGGTTGCGGCAGGGGAATCTGTTTGCTACCTACCTGCTGGGCCCGGTGCTGCCCCTGAACCCCTGCTTTGCCAAAAGCCTGCTGGGCGCTATGGGAGCGCCTGAGGCAGAGCTGGCCTTTGCTCCGGCGGCAGAGGCGGCTTATGCCCAGCGGGTGAAGGATTTTCACGAGAAGATTGGATGAGAGGCACGAAAAAACAGGAAAAGGACCGGCATTATACCGCGTCCTTTTCCTGTTTTGGGGAGGAGTTGTAATGAAATTGCGGCTTAGCCGCAGACTTGTAATCGTTTGATTTGGATGTACTCTTGTATATTCTTATTTTACACCATAATTAGGCAAAAAGTCAATCACATTAACGAAATTTGTCGAAATGTACATTATTCTTACAAATTTTCGAGTACAATTACACAATATATTGGATTGTCACCCTGTAAATGGGACATGGAAAGGAAGCTGTTATGTCAGGCGATTCACTCAGGAAAAACAAGATCATTGAGCTGGGCTTTACCGGCATGACCGCTGAGGGCTCGGCAGTGGGCCGCTATGAGGGAGAGGCGGTGTTTGTGCCCCTGGGGGCTCCTGGGGACCGGGCTCGGGTGCGGGTGGTAAAGGCTGCCAGGTCTCATGCCTTTGGCCGCCTGGAGGAACTGCTGGACCCGGCGCCCTGCCGGGTGGAGCCGGACTGTCCGGTCTACGCCCAGTGCGGGGGGTGCTGCTTCCGGCACATAAGCTATGAGGCGGAGCTGGCCGCAAAGGCGCAGCGGGTGAGGGACGCCCTGGAGCGGGTGGGGGGCTTTTCCGGCTTGAAAATGCGGGAGATTCTCCCTGCCCCTAGTCGGGAGGGCTACCGGAACAAGGCGTTGCTGCCCATTGGCCGGAGTGCGGACGGCCAGCCTATGCTGGGGTTTTACGCCAGGCATTCCCACCGCATTGTGCCCTGCGGTAGCTGCCGTCTGCACCCCCCGGAGTTCACCCTGGCGGCGGAGGCGGTTCTCCGGTGGATCAAGGAGTCGGGGGAGAGTATTTATGACGAGAGCGCCCACACGGGGCGGCTGCGGCGGCTCTATTTGCGCAAGGCAGAGGCCACCGGTCAGGTGATGGTCTGCCTGGTGGTGAAGGGCGGAGCCCCCCGCTGTCAGCAGGAGCTGGTGGAGGCTTTGCGCCGTCAGGTGCCGGGGCTGGCGGGCGTGGCGCTCAACTTTAACAACGACAGGACCAACGTGGCCCTGGGGCCTCGCTGCCGCACGCTGTGGGGGCAGGGCTTGATCCGCGACCGGCTCTGCGGGCTGGAATTTGACGTATCGCCTCTGTCCTTTTATCAGGTGAACCGCACCCAGGCCGAGCGGCTGTATGGCATTGCGGCGGACTATGCCGGGCTGAAGGGCAGCGGCCTGCTGCTGGACCTGTACTGCGGCACAGGGACCATTGGGCTCTCTATGGCCAGGCAGGCGGAGCGGTTGATTGGGGTGGAGGTGGTGCCCCAGGCGGTGGAGGATGCTCGGGAGAACGCTCGGCGCAACCACATAGAAAACGCGGAATTTCTTTGCGGCGACGCGGCCCAGGCCAGTCAGGAGCTGGCCCGCCGGGGGTTGCGGCCCACGGTGATTACCCTGGACCCGCCCCGAAAGGGCTGCAGCCCGGAGCTGATTGAGACCGCCGCAGCCATGGCCCCCCAGCGGATTGTGTACATTTCCTGCGACCCCGCCACCCTGGCCAGGGATTTGAAGCACTTTGCTCAGGCTGGCTATGTTCCTCAGGAGGCTGCGCCGGTGGATATGTTCCCGGGGACGGGACATGTGGAGACGGTTGTTTGCTTAGGTAGGGAATTGGACCGGGCAAGTCGACATGTCTACCTGGACTATGAGCCGTCTCCAGACACGAAGATTCCGCACAATCCGACATACCCGGAAATCAAGGCGTGGGTTATGGAGAACCACGGTCTGAAGGTGTCCAGTCTGTATATCTCCCAGGTCAAGCGCAAGCACGGCCTACCGGTCGGCGAGAGTTATAACAAGCCGAAGACTGAGGGAGCGAAGGTCCCGCAATGCCCGCCCGAGAAAGAAGCCGCCATCGAGGCCGCGCTGAGACACTATGGGCTGATTTGAAATTGACGCCGCAAGGCAACGCAAAATTTACCTGTCCGCCGCTCGTGCTGGACAGTACGGAACACGGGTCGCTCTCCTTTCCGGGGGACGGCCCGTGTTTCTCTTTCCAGGACGCCCGTAGAGGCCCCTGGGTGGTCGCAGGAGCCGCGTAGTGTCCAGGTGGTACCGAACATAGGCGAAGGCACGGCCGGTCCTCAGAGGGTCCGCAGGACGCCGGGACGAGCGTTCTCCTGGCCGTGCTCGCCATCGCACCGTCCTTAGCCAAGGCACCCGCCCCCGGCGGGTGCCGCCTGTTGGAATTGGCTACAATGCGTCTCGGGCGGCGGCAGCCGCCCGAACGCCACCGGCTTACACGCTTGCGTTCCATCAGCCAAAAGCAGCGTTCCACATTTGTGACGGCGGCGCTGCAATCATCGCCCCGTCTTTATACACCCATCCTGAATCATCGGTGCCCCATCGGCGAATCATAGGCAAAACAGGCCATGTTTCCACCCTTATGTACTATGGGGTGTAAAAGGTGTAAAGGGTGTAAAACCTGAAACTCAGATGCAACACTAAAACTCACCGTGAACGTCCTGGACGTTTATAAGCGCGCGGGAAAAAACTCTGGGCTTGTGTTTTTTCCGCGCGAAACATAAAAGGTGTAAACAGTGGAAACGGTGGACGGTTTTACACCCTTTCGACATATAAATGTCAGTCCAAAAGGGTGTAACACACTGTTTTGGAACGTATTTGAAAACACCTGTTTGGTTTTGGTACACGTCGTTTCGTCACACGGGTTTGCTCACCCGAATAGCCGTCCATAGACCTGTGCTTCCGAAATTTTTCTGATTGCCCTTGACTTTACACCCTTTTTGATATATTATGGATGTCGTAAAGGGTGTAAAACCGGTGAAAGGATGTACGGACATGGGATACAGCACGAAGAACAGCGCGAAGCATGAGCGGAAGCAGGGGATTGCCGCCATGCAGGCGATGCTGGATGATCCGAATTTTGACGCCCAGGCTGCCATGAATCTGATCCAGATCAACAAAGACGCTTTCGGCAAGCTGGACGATCTGCCTGCCGTTAAGTTTTGCGAGTGTATGGCTGATATGAGGGCAAATTATCCGGATATTTATCCGGTTTTCTGGTGGTGGCGCCACGCTGAGGAGAAGGCCGGACGCCGGAAAGAAGAGGATGGCGATGATCCCGATGAGCGCCGCCACAGAACCTTCATGATCACGCAGTTCCTCCGGGCACCTTTCTCCGATGAGTGGGAGGATGACCGGAAGACGTTGAAGCCTGGCGTAGACCCGTGGATCACGGAAGAGCAGATAGCCCGGGGGCTGGATCATAAGACCATTAAGCGTTGGGCATGGGTCTGGCACGATAGGGACATCTATACGGAAGAAGATGAGATCGCGGATCGTGACGGCCGGGTCAAGGCTGGTGAGATGAAGTTCAAGCACGCTCATATCATGGTCGAGATTCCCTCTAAGCTCCCCGTTTCGACGGTTGCCCGTTGGTTCGGGGTGCCGGATAATCAGGTGACGATCATGCGTGGCCGCGGCGCTTTTCTGGATGGTGTTGAGTATCTGGTTCACGAGTCTCCCCGCGCTGTGCAGCAATTTAAGACCCATTACAACGATGATGAGGTCCATGCTTCGAGCGGCTTCGATTTCCGGCGGGAAGTGGCCGATCTTCAGGCCCACCGGGCTAAGTACGGCAAGCGGGCCGGCGATATGACGCCCGCCGACACCATGCGGATGCACGTGATGCACGATGGCTGGAACATGAAGATGTGCCGGGACGATGATCCGCTCACTTACGCGAAGATCAGGAGTTCGCTGCCTCCGCTGCGCCTGGACTACCTGTTGGATGCTGAGCCGTGCCCTTTCCGCATGAACATCTATGTGGACGGCCCCGGCGGTATCGGCAAGTCTTCGTTTTGCGAGTATATCGCGCAGTCGATGTTCCAGGGAGTGGATGATCCCTATTTTACCATCGGGAACGATGAGCGCGTGACTTTTGACGGTTATGATGGACAGCCCGCCATTATCTGGGATGACGTCCGTGTGACGGATTTCATCCGCCAGTTCGGCTCAAACGGCGCGTTCCGGATTCTGGACCCCCACCCGAAGAAAATCGCCCAACAGGCCAAGCACAGCCGCTTGATCCTGACGAATGTAGTGAATATCATTAACGGCGTACAGCCTTATAAAGAGTTCATCGCCGGTCTTGCCGGTACTTACACTGATCGTGACGGTGTCCAGCATAAAGCAGAGGACGAGAACCAGGCCTGGAGGCGCTTCCCGATGATCCTGTGCGTCCGGACTGACGATTTTACGGTGCTGGTCAACCAGGGCTTCGTAGATGACGATCTCTCATCTGTGCAAACGATGCAGATGTACGCCAATGTGCGCGGCAGTTTGAAATCCATGATGCAGAAGCTGGAGGGCTCGGCCAAGGAGCAGGCATTACTGACGTTCGGCGAGCCTGTACTATCTGCCAGGAGGATGATTGAGGCATCTCATGACAAGAAGATCTCAGACCCTGCCCAGATCCCGCCGGAGCTCATGCCGAAGATCGTCTATTGCGCAGATAGCATGGAGGATGCTATTGTTGATGGACATGCCCGTGTGTATTTTCAGATGTTTGATCTGCTCAACAAGCAGAATGCCAGATATGAGGAGAGCCGGTTTGACACACTTGTAGAGTTCGCTTGCTGGTTCTGGTCATCTGAGGCTGGCGGCTTTGCCCGTTATCTGAGCGAACACCCTGATGATTATGAAGATTTTGCTTCTGAAATCGCCTTTGCGCAGGATGATGACAGATTGCAGAAGGCTATTGAGGATTGCATACCCTATTTCACTTATAATCCGTGGTTCGATAGGATTGATTATCAGGTTGAGGATAATCACTTGATCCAAACAGGCCATCATAGGTACAGCGGTATTGAGATGCTTAACACGTACACATTAGATACCCTTTTAGAAGCCGTTTATCTTGCATGGGAGGGCGATTTTGGCGAATTTCCCCGGTATAGGGGCCATAAGATATGCCCTATGTGCCGGATATTTGTTTCGCCTGACATGAAATACTGCGGCCAGTGCGGAAGAGAACTGCCCGATGTGAACTTTTTTGAGGACATAGAGCATGATCTCGCCCGGTATCAGCTTGCTACTGAGCGTAATTGCGATGTGAATGATGTTCCTGGTGAGGACGTGGAGGCCAGGATCCCTGATATTGATAAGTACGCTGACTATTGACTTTTGACGTATAGAAGTATATACTCTATAATGTAAATACTTCAGTTACGCGGGAGGTGTTATGACATGAAGACGATTTTAGTCGCCAACAGCAAGGGCGGCGTAGGCAAGACAACGATTGCATCTGAGCTGGCCTACGCCGCGCAGAACTCCGGGCTGAAGTTCGACTACTACGACTTGGACAGGCAGGGCGGCTCCAGCTTCGAGGACCGGCAGAACCCCGATTCAACCGTTGCTATCGTGGATACGCCCGGCGCGCTGACGGAGGACCTGGGCAAGTACATGCAGGCATCGGACCTGATTGTTGTGCCAACACGCATGAGCTACCGGGACCAGCAGCCGCTGGAATTGATGGTCAAGACGGTCAGGGACGTGGGCCTCCCCGCGATCTATGTCCTCTCCCAGTGGAATCGGTACAGGGTCTGTGCTGACTTCCTGGAATGGTTCAAGTCCACATATCCGGATGAAGCTGTCATTGCGATGCCGCAGTCGGAGTTGTTTCCCCAGGCCGGGCTTGCGGGGTGTAGCGTCTGCCAGATGAAGCTGGACAGCTTCCCCGCCCAGCAGGTCAACCAGTTGATTGGGATGGTCGAGCAGCGGCTCCATGTGGGTCTACGTCTGTGGGGAAAGGAGGATCGGCATGGCTAAGAAGGACAGTAATCTGTTTTCGGCAACCGCCAGCAAGCGGCAGGCCGAGCAGGAGGCCCTGAAGCAAGGGCTGGCCCAGGATGCGGCTGCGGGGACAGAACCGGCGGACGACAGCGCGGACGAGGCCCGCGTGAAGTTGACCCTGGCGCTCTCCGCCGGGGACAAGTTCAAACTGAAGACCGCCGCCGCGAAGCGAGGTATCACCGTGGCGAAGCTGGTCCACGAGTGGATTTCGGAACTTGATGTCGATTGATACTCATCTCCTTTGCTGGAGGCACGAATTGAAATCACGAATGGATCAAGATGTTGGACTGATTTACATCTATACAGTTTTGCGTCTTGCTGTTTTATGAGGAAGAAGGTTTTTTATCTCCTTCCTCTTTTTTTGATTGGGCAAACAATGGGAAGAACGTGGAGCACGGTGTTCCGTATATTTTTCTCTGTCTCTTTATGTCCTCCCTTGACCATTTATTTCAAAAAATGAAAATACGGGGTTGCATAATTTGCATTGACATATTATACTTAAAGGGTAGGAGGTGGTGAATGTGAACACTGGATTGATGACGGTAGCTCAAACGGCTGCTTATATGAAGCTTTCCGAGAAGACGATCCGCCGAATGATTAAGCACGGTCAGTTGCCTGCTTCTCGTGTAGGTGATCGTTCTTTGCGGATTCGCCCTGATGATGTGGAGCGTTACGTTAGTGATACCTCTATTTCTCGTATGGATCAGATTCACATGGAATGCGCAGATGAGGCACCTGCTGATACTAATGCGGCTCTTTTAGCCGTCCCCGTTCTTGCTGATGTTCTGGCTGCTGCTGCAAACGGCCCTCGGATGGTTACGATGTTCACCGGTTGCGGTGGTTTGGATCTTGGTTTTGCTGAAGCTGGTTTCCACATTGTTTGGGGTAATGACTTCGATGCTGATGCTCAGGCCGTCCATGCGCTTAATCTTGGCCCTGTAGATGGTCGGAATATTATGGATGTTGGCGAGGACGAGATTCCTGATTGCGATATTTTGACGGCTGGATTCCCATGTCAGCCCTTCTCTAACGCTGGGAACCGGCGCGGGGTTCATGATTCCCGTGGTATGCTTTACAAGGAGTGTCTGCGGATTATTGCCAAAAAGATGCCTAAAGTGATCGTTTTTGAGAATGTCAAGGGGTTGCTTTCCACGAAGTATATAGATGGTCGTAACTTGGCCGAAGTCATTGTGGAGGACCTTTCCACAATGAATGGTCTCGGCTATAATGTGACGTATCAGCTTGTGAACGCCGCTGACTACAATGTGCCGCAGAATAGGCAGCGAGTCTTGTTCGTGGGTGTCCGAAAGGATCTGGGAATCACGTTCATATTCCCCGAGAAGCATAGCCGAGATGGCCTTACTTTACGTAACGTACTGACTGTCCCCGCCGGTGCGCAGGCCCATGTCGATTGGCCTTTCTCCCCGCAGGCGCTTGATATGGTCGCCTATATTCCGGAGGGTGGATCCTGGAAGGATGTTCCATATGCCCACTTGGCTCCTCGGTTTCAGAGAATTAGGGACGACATGAAGAAATACCATTCACCGAATTTCTACCGCCGGTTTTCTCGTGACGAGATCTGCGGAACCATGACAGCCTCTGCCCAGCCTGAGAACTGCGGTATCATCCATCCCACTGAGGACCGCCGGTTTACCGTCAGGGAGGTTGCTCGTATTCAGACGTTCCCGGATAGGTTCCAGTTCATTACGGATACGCCGAAGAACATAACTGCTATGTATAAGGTCATTGGGAACGCGGTGCCCGTCAATCTTGCCCGTAACATAGCCGAAGCCATCATGACGCAGGTTTTTGAGCCTGCTGAAGGAGGTGCTGAGTACAATGGACACTGATAAGGCGTATCTGTTGGGGCTTGTCATTGGGGGTGGTTTCTTCGGCAATGCTGAGGACGTGTTTCAGATCAAGCTTCCTTTCAAGAAGTGGGGATCTTACCAGGAGAACCCGCAACGCGGTAGTGCCATTGCTAATGACATCATCCGCAAGGTCGGGAACATGTTCCGGGCTATTTACGGTTTGAGTGTCCAGTATGAGACGCGACCCGGGGGCGACTGGATTATCTTGTGTGAAGGTGATACTTCCGCTCTGAAGGCCGATTTGGATCGGTATGGCATTGCTGCTGAGGGCGAGCTGCGCGGTACTGCTGATATTGGTCCTCTCATTGAGGATTTGGTGGACGATACCCTGAAGCGGCGGTTTGTCGCTGGTCTTGCTGATACTATTGGCAGCATGACGAAATCCCATCGCCGCTTCTCTGACGAGCATCAGATCATTTCCTTCGAGATCAAGGGGTACAATTTTCAGTTCGTTTGCGACCTGTGCCGCTTGTTGTATTCCATAAACTGTATTCCCGATCAGGTGAATTGGAACCATCCGAATATTCAATGCACGAACGATCCTTACTACCGTCAGTGGAACAAGGGCTTCAAGCTGCGAGTTCTCCTTGACCAGTATGCAGCGTTTGGCGCTTTCGCTTTCAGGACGAAAGCCGAGGCTTCAATGGAAAACAGACAGCTCCAGCGAGAGCACCATGAGGCTGAACCTTGTGAAGATAGACACTTTCATGTCACGCCGTCCACTGTCCATCCTGCCGAAGATGATGCGCGTCTGCCTGATGAAATACGGGGTGGCCATTATATCCATTTCCGGCATTTCTGTGCTGTTCTTGGGTGTGAGCATGCCCCATATGACGAGGTAGCTTCTCATTTTTGTGAACTGGGTAAGTTGGTCATACCGTTTGCTATTTTGAGTAAGGATTCGTTGCTTGAGATAGAGCGCCGGATCGCCGCTGATCCTCTAATGGCGAACCGTTCCTATACCATCCATAATGTTCGCGTTGATTCGCTTATCATGGCTTTCGAGAACGATCAATACGCTCTTTTGTATGGGACATACTCTGGTTCCGGTTATCCTATCGCGGAAATTCTGAAGGGTGTTGCTTACGTTATCGCTGATGACAGTGAGCTGAACGGGACCCGGCCGAAGGATGGCTATTTGACGTTGATCAAGCGACATCTTGCGCAATCACCGAATATGACGGTGGAGCTCAGGCGTCCCGATCTGTTGACTCCTTTGGTATTGGTAGGCAATGGTCGTGGCGCAATGGTTGGAGCAATGAACCCTGCGGTATATGAAAAGCTGGTGGAATTCGATCCCGACAATAGATATAAGATGATCGTCAGGAAGATCACCGAAGAGGATTTGGCAGATGCGTAAGGATCGGAATGAGGTGTCATACTATCCCGAGATACGGTCGTTTATTGAGCGGCAGCTGAAGAGCAACTTCATTGCCGCCAAACACAGGGACCTGGATGTTTACTGGGGCATTGGTGAGCTGAAGGCCAATCTCCGAAGAATCATAAATGCGCATCCTGAGAAGTGCGGCTGTGTAACGGGTTTTGCCAATCTTGTGCCGCCGCTGAATTTAGACATATTCGCTTTGGTGACGGACGGGACGAAGTTCGAATTACTTATCCTCGAAGTGAAGTTGATGAATAGAGCTGGCCTGAAAGAATGGTCCCAGCTTGTGGGGTATTGCCTTGTGTCCGGGGCCAGATATGGATTGTTGGTGAACATCAATAATGGCGCAAGCCCTCGCTTGGCCGATATACTTAGGACAGAGACTCATCTGTCCTATATCAGGACTTTGGTCGGGGGACAGGCGCTTGAGCATTGTCTTGGGTTCATGCAGTGGGATAGCCTGACGCAGGGTTTTGAGTATAGCAATCTCGGATTTATCAGGTCCCTGTCAGCATTGAGTCAGGAGGTTATCGCGAGGTTCGATTAAGCTATCTTGTACATCAGATTGTTTTTCTTTTCCATCGCCGTCAGTTTTGTTGGTTGTAGGTTTCGGACATCCGAAAGGAGCAGATACATCATGCCAAGAGCAAAGAGCGACACCGTGAAATCGTCCGTTGAGTTGGACGCCGAGATCCGGGAAATGAGGAAGAAAATCGCCGCCAAGCAGAAGGCAGCACGGGCGGCGAAGAACCGGGAAAAGGCTGAGGCTGACCGGGCCAAGGCCATAGAAGAGGTGGAGTTCAACAAGCAATTTGTGGAGGCGGCCAAGACGATTCATCTGTCCGATTACGAAGACAATGGGCAATCAATCTACGAGCTCATCCAGGCGATTATCCGTCCGGTGGCCCTTCTGGAGGAGGACGAAGATATACGTCGGTTGAAGGAGTCTGTGGCCAGCAGACAGACGGTAATTTGATTGGGGCGGCGGGGTTATCCCCGCCGTCATTTTGAAATTTGGGGCTATCATTATTGAAACAGAGGGGGTATGCTGTAGTCATGACAGTGAATCGCCGCGACAGCGGCGCGAGGGAACCGCGTTAGCGGTTCCCTGGGGGGCCCTGTTTCCGCTACGCGGAAATGGGGGGCCATCTGAACTAGCTTGCTAGTCCAGTGGCCATTATACTGGACTAGCAAGCTAGAGTCTATGTAGGCGGTCTGAAAGCGAGGTAGGACATGGGCTGGAAGTGCGTTCCGCAGGTGATGGGGTTGGTACGCGGGGACGGTATGAGGCGTGACGGGAAAGGGCAGGCAAAGCACCGGGCAAACGTGGCCGCTATCATTCACGAAGCGTTTGAGATCGCCGACCAGAATGACGGTCATCCGATTCCTATCCGGAAGTCGGCACCCGACACATATGACCGGAGCAGGACGCCGAACAACAGGTACACTGGATACCAGACGGCGGACGATGTAGTTGCCGCCCTGGAGGAAGAGGCAACTGCTCAGACAGTTGAAGTCCAGACGAAAGATAAGAAGACAGGGGAAACCGTAGTCCGTAAGCGCCCTTTGCGTTCTGATGCGGTTATCGGCGTGGCGGTCATCTTCAAACCGCCTTGTGCAATCGCCCGTACCTGGTCACGGGATCAGTATGACAAGTTCATCAATGATTCCCTGGATGTGATGGCAATGGTTCAGTGCGGAGGCGAGGTCGATAAGAAGACCGGAAAGCTGAAGCGCGGGCAGGAGCCATGCCGGCTGTTCCGGCGGGAGAATATCATCGCCGGTGCGGAGCACTGGGACGAGGGGTCTCTGTCCGAAGGTAAAGATGTATACACGGGACATTGGCACAAAATCTATAAGCCGGAGGACGAGAATGGGAAGTACAGGGGCAACCTGATTGACCCGTACTTTCTGTCCCGCCTGTCGGCGGTATATCCCGGTATGATGCGTGAGCGGGGATGGGACATAGAAGACTGTGACTGCACTGATTGGGAGAAGTTCAATGACGATAAGAACCCGGAGAACACGGGATATAAGGCGAAGCGCAAGTCGAAGATCCGCCAGGGCGGGAAGTCGGTAAACAAGTACATCGCCAGTGCAGAACGGGAGGCCGTGGTTGCCCAATACGATGAAGCGGGAGCTATGCTGGACAAGGCTGTCGCTCTTGGACAGGCATTGAAGGAGCAGGCTGAAGCTGATGCCGATGCTATCCGGGAGCAGGCCAGGTCTGACGCTGATAAGATGAAAAAGAATCAGGAAGTTGCGCAGCAGGAGCTGGAAAGTATTCAGATGAAGGGTGATCTGCTCAAGGGCGGGCTCACGCTCCTTGAGAACGTAAGATCGAATATGCAGAAGGAACTTGATGCTAAGGAATCCGCCCTCGATGTTGTCGAATCAAAAGCTGAGACTGCCAAGGCCGATGTAGAAGCGGCGAGGGCGGAGAAGGCACGGCTGGAGCAGGAGGCCGCCGTGATCCGGCAGCAGTTGGATGCGGACAAAGCCGCCAGGGATAAGCTCAGGCAGGAGGCAGAAGCCGCTAAAATCGACCGCGACACCGCCAAGGCGCAGGCTAAAACGGCCTGTGACGACCGCGATGCGGCCCGGGAAGAGGCCAATGAACTGCACCGGACCGCGGTAGCGCGGGCGGAACAAGAGGCCATGGCGATGCGCGACAAGATTGAAGCCGACACCCGCGAAGCTTGGAGGGACTGGCTGGAGCGGAAGGAGCAATACGCTGAGAATACCGCAGCCAAGATCATAGCTGATGCCAAGGCCAAGGCGGCGGAGTTTATTTCGGCGGCAACTGGCGAGTACGCATTTTTGCTCAAATGGCTGGCGAACCAAAAGTACCAGTCTGGCGTGACATTCCTGGCGAGGGCACGGGAGGCTTATCGGAAGGAGATCCGGGAACAGCGCGTATCTGAGATGCCTGCTGGGGTCCGAGGTGCCGGTAAGGGACAGCCGGGGCAGGACGGCCCTGAGAAGGGATAACGGCATGGCTATACGTCTATACGCCAATATGTTTTTGCGTAAATATTTCCGGAAGTGTCTTGATAAATCAGCGGAAGTGCGCTATAATCATAGGCAACACGAAAGAAAGAAGGTGAGCCTATGCCGCGAGCCAAGGCCGCACCCAAGAAGCTGCGCTGCTATATTTACACCCGCGTGTCCACCCAGATGCAGGTGGACGGCTATTCCCTGGACGCCCAGCGCGAGCGGCTGCTGCGGGAGGCCAAGCACCGGGAAATGACCGTGGCCGCAGAGTTCAGCGATGAGGGCAAGTCCGGTAAGAATACCAAAGGCCGCCCTGAATTCACGGAGATGATGCGGCGTATTGAGAAGGGCAATCCGGACGAGGTGGATTATGTATTGGTATTCAAGCTGTCCCGATTTGGACGGAACGCCGCTGATGTGCTGAATAGTCTCCAACTTATGCAAGACTATGGAGTGAACCTGCTTTGTGTAGAAGACGGTATTGATTCCGCATCAGCAGCGGGCAAAGTGCTGTTCCCCGTTCTGGCAGGGGTGGCGGAACTGGAGCGTGAGAACATTAACGCCCAGACCATGGCAGGGCGCTGGCAGAAGGCCCGCGAAGGCAAGTGGAACGGTGGTCAGGCTCCATATGGCTACCAGATCGGCACTAAATCCGATGGTATGGACGGAGTGCTGGTCATCAACGAGGACGAGGCCCCGCTGATCCGCCTGATCTTCGAAAAGTACGTCAGTACCGCCATGGGGGTCAATTCCGTGGCGAAATGGCTCAATGAGAACGGCTACCGCAAACGGACCCGGCAAAACGGCTCGTCCACCCGGATTACCGCGAAGTTCGTCACTGATGCGCTGGATAATTACGTATATATCGGTCAGATCGCCTACGGGCGGCGCAAGACCGAGAAGATCAACGGTACCCGCAATGAGTACCATGTACTTAAGCAGGACAGCTTCGAGGTTTATCCGGGAAAGCACGAGCCGATTATTGATGAAGATACCTGGCGCAAGGCCAGGGCGAAGCGGGCGTTGAACGATTTCAAGCGCGAGAAGACGCACAGCCTGGGACATGTCCATCTTTTGTCCGGTCTGGTGCGGTGCCCGGTATGCGGCGGGCCCATGTACGGCACGCCGTGCCGAAAGAAGAAGAAGGACGGCTCCGGGGAGCGTTACACGGACATATGGTATTACACCTGCCATAACAACAGGGTCCAGGGCAAGACCAAATGTTCCTACAGCAAGCATATCCGCCAGGACGAGCTGGACGCGCAGGTCCGCGTCATTGTCCAGGACGCGCTGCGGGGCATCGACTTCACCGAGCGAATGAAGAAGCGGATCGGTGCCAAAAGCGGCATTGACGAGCTGAACATCGAGCTGGAAGGCTTGCAGGCCGACAAGAAGAAAGAAGAACGCCAAAAGGCGAAGCTGGCCGCTAAGATCGCGGACCTTGACGCCGATGACCCACACTATGATGATATGTACGACACTCTCCAGGGCATCCTGCATGAACGCATTGAGTCCATTGCCGCGCTGGACAGGCGGATCGAGGACGTCAGTATCGCGCTCCATAACGCCGCGCATAGGTCCGCGATGTCGGATCATACCATGGAGCTGATGCAGGTTGCCGTGGATTTGATGGGCGTGCTTATGGACCCGGAGCAGGAGCGAAGGATTGTTCATGCGCTCATTGAGAGTATCCAGATCTTTCCGGAGCCGATGCCGGACGGCCTGCTCCTGAAGAGCCTGCGGTTCCGGGTCCCGCTTGAATATGAGGGTTCTGAGATACAGGAAGTCGAGGCGGATATGTCGGGCTATGATTCCCTACCTTATGAGAGACACGATGAGACGGTTGTAATGCTTTCCCACAAAAAACCGACAGCGTAATCAACGTAAAAGTGGAGTTTGGCGAGGGTGAGGGTAAAGTGCCGCTTGATAATATTGCCAAGAGGGCCGAAGCATACAAGCCGAAAGAACGAGTTTCCAACCAGAAGATTAAGGAGTACATACCGCGTATATCGCAGGGGTAAAACGAGGGTTAGGATTGACGATGTATGATGCTCCGAATGCGGTAGGGGAATTGAAATAGCCAAGGAAACATCCGACGGCGGAGAAAGTGGAAGCCATAGAGGATGGTTTGAAACATTTTGAAGTTATCTAGAGCTGTGAGCGTATCATTAGAAATAGTGGTACGCTTATTTTTTCGCCCATTTGCATCTTTGAACATTCTGCATAATTAAAGTAAAAAGGACGGTGGTATTTATGAGAGAAAAGTCATTTGTATGTGAATGGTGAAGAAAGTAAGCTCCTGTTACACAGCCTTGTAGGATTAAAAAATCAACTCATATAGCGTGGCAGATATACAGACTGTGTTGACTAACTTATTTTTAAGGTTGTCTATGCACCTATAAAAAAATTAAGTGTAGAACTGGCAGGAGGAAAGTGATGTGCGATAAGGAATTTAAAGAACTGGTGAAGATAACTAGATTGATTTGTTGAAGCCACCAAAATGATGATTTTCCCGAATACCGAGTAATCGCTTCGGGACAGCTACTTACAAATAATCTGTTCACCTTGCCGGATGCGCCGGCATGTTCGGCCCCGAGCCGATTTTGAGAATCACAGCGGCGGGGGAA
>CAJUNQ010000110.1 GCA_910587835.1 uncultured Oscillospiraceae bacterium
GAGAGCAAGCCTAACTGTTAGCACCCGGTAGGCGACGCTTTGCCGACTCGCGACTTGGGTGCAGCGTCACGCTGCACGGGAGCACCTAGCGAGCGCGGGAGCAAGCCCGACTGCCAGCAGCCGGTAGGCGACGCTTTGCCGGCTCGCGACTTGGGTGCAGCGTCACGTTGCCCTGGGAGAAAATGAGGAGGTCTTTTTATGATGCTGTTAACGGCAGCGATTCATGTGCCCACTGTGGCCCTTGCGGCGGCGATTGCCCTGATCTTTGCCGCGATAGTGGTCCGATGGGTCCGGCGGAGAAAAAGGGGAGAGAGCGGCTGCGGCTGTAGTTGTCCGGGCTGTCCCCATCGCGCACAGTGCCACAAAAGTCCGGAAAAGAAGGACTGACGCGAACCGCGCGGGAAAAGCCCAAATAAAAAGCCACCCTTTACCCGAGGGAGGCTTTTTACATGCACAGAGAAATCCTTATTGCTGGACATAGGAAGAAGACAGCGGGGGAAAGGGGCAAATCTTTGTCATGCGGCCCGGCGGCTATTCACTGTCTGGGTTGGCCTCATGGGTTCGTCCCAAAATACAGGTAAAAATCAAGCAGACAAAAACCCCTGCCAGCCCCAGTACAAAGAACAACGCTGCTGCGCCAGAGCCCTTGCCCAAGCCGAACAGGAGGGCAGGGAGGCTGTCCTGAGAAACCGAGGCCATCAGCGGCTCAAAGACCCGGTCTACCAGCAGCCCACCCAAAAAGTAGCCTAGGGGTATGGTGAAAAACTGCAATGTGTTGCGGCAGGAGTACACCCGCCCCTGCATGTCTACGGGAATGGCGGACCGAAAAATAACGTCCATATTGGCGTTCATCAGAGGGATTGGCAGCCAGCCCAGAACAGCCCCCACACACCAGGCCCAGGGTGTGCGCCCGAAGGCCAGCAGAAAGTTTTCTGTGCTCATAGACAGCAGCAGAGAGCCGCAAATGGCCCGCACCCGGTTCTTTGGCGAGGGCAGCAGAGTGGCAATTACCCCGCCAACCAGAGATGCCCCGCCGGTTACAGCGTTCACCAGGCCCAGCACGGTTTCGCCGCCGTTTGCGCGGCTGAGCAGCATGGCGGGCAGTGCGGCGTTATAGGCCGAGGCCACCAGGTTGATAAAAGCCAGAAAAAGGATGAGGTTTAAAATCAGCCGGTTGGCCCCCACCCAAGCCAGCCCGGACTTTGCCGCTGTCAGCAGCTTCTCTCGGGGCTTGTCCTCAGTAGAAGCCTCTGGGACAGGAATAAAGAACAGAAGACTGACAAAGGCAATGACAAAGGTGGCCAGGTCAACGGCAATCACTGCCTCCATGCCAAAAAATCCGAACAGGGCCGAGGCAAAGACCGGGTGCAGAATGGTGTTCAGCGATGACGAAAAGGACCGCAGGCCGCTGGTTTTTTGATAGTACCTTTTGGGGACCAGCAGCGTAGCCGCCACATCGCTGGCAGGCTGCTGCACGGTGTTCATCAAGCCGTTTATGGCATTGAGCCCATACAGATGCCAGGGCTCCAGCTGGTCGGTTTTCAGCAAAACCAGCACCGCAACCGTGCCCATAGCGGCCAGCAGATCGCACACCAGCATGGTGCGCTTTTTGTTCCAGCGGTCGCTGAGCGCCCCGGCAAAAATGCTTACAAGCACATAAGGCGCGTAGGAACAAATGGAGAGCAGGGCGGTTTCCAGCGCAGAGCCCCTTTGCCGGTAGAGCCACAAAATCAGGGCATAGCCGGTCATGGTGCTGCCCAGAGCAGAGAGCGACTGGGTGCTCCACAACAGTAGGTAGGGCTTTAGAGATTGATATTTTTTCATTTGACTTTGCTCCTTTGATTGTAATAAAAATCAAAATAAGCAAAGCCTGAGGACGGACAGGGCGCGGCCCCTTAGCCTCTATGCTCCATGCAGTGTCCTCAAGCCTTGCATGGAGCGGCGGCAATACAGAGCGGCAAAGAAATGTTATGCATCATGTCCTCCCTCATCATGGTCTGAATTTTAGGACTCCCAGGTAAGAGAACCAGGCTGGGTTGTTTGTCCATTGTAGCACAGCGGCTGCGGCTATGTCAAGGGGAGCTGGGGATGTGTCCGCAAGGGTCTGCTATAGAAATGCGGTTGAGCATGCTGCGCAGCGGTGCAGCCCAGCCCGGCTTTCCGGCAGTGTTCAGATCAGGGGGGGCATGGGGCTCCCTGTAGATTTTGCGCCGTCTCCACCTGTTGCTGTCTCCCGACTGGGAGAGCAAGAGCTTCCGGGCAGCCGTTGAAATGCAGGGTTGAACATAACAGGGAGTAGAGTGAAGCAGGGTAGCCGCCTCGGCCATGCCCTTTCCCATTCTGTAATTACAAACTCATGCTCTCTGATATCCTTATCCAGTCAGAAACAGAAGTAAAAAGGAAAGCCCCCAGAAACCTTACCGTTTCCAGGGGCTTTCAGACTTGGCGCAGCCAACGTCTTTGGAGCTGGATATCGGAATCGAACCGATCACCTCATCATTACGAGTGATGTGCTCTACCGAATGAGCTAATCCAGCAAAAAATCTGACTTCTCGCTTATTATACTACACCTTTCAGGCTGTGTCAAGATGGAATTATGGAGGGAAAGCCGGACGATGCTCCGCAGACATCATAAAAAAAGCCGCCCGGCCTTCTGTCAGGCGGCTTTCGCCAGATGTGATAAAAGGGGCTGGGCCTGAGCTCACCTCCGATTGGCTGAAAAGCCCCGGGCCCGCCTTTTTGCTCCTCTTGTTTCCCACTGAACCTCTGTTCAGGGGGCTTTACTTTTCCCGCAGCTGCTTCATTCCTTCGTTTACCCAGGTCACCCGGTTGCGGCCCGCCTTTTTCGCGTCATACAGCATAGCGTCTGCGGTCTTCAGCACCAGCTCAAAGGAGAGGTCCTCCTTTGGAATCACCGTAATGCCCCCAATGCTCGCCGTAACCCACTGGGACACAGAGGGGTCGTGGGGAATGTGCAGGTCCTCGATGGCCTGCCGGATGCTTTTCAGGTGGGAGAAAGCCTTGTCCGACCCATCGCCCACCAAAAAGGCCACAAACTCCTCGCCGCCATACCGGGCAAAAAAGTCGGTGCTGCGCCGCAAACGGGCAGAGGCGGTTTTTGCCACCGCAGCAATAACCTTGTCCCCGGCAGGGTGGCCAAAGGTGTCGTTATACACCTTGAAATGGTCAATGTCAAACATACAGATGGAAAAGGGGACCTGCAGCCGCACCGATTCCTTCCACTTCTGGGCGCTGTAGGTCTCATACTGGCGGCGGTTGGCCACCCCGGTCAGCTGGTCGGTCTGAGACTGCAGCTCAATCTGCTTGCGGTAAGAATACAGCTTCACATGGGTGTTGACCCGCGCCTTTACAATCATGGGGTTAAAGGGCTTGACGATGTAGTCCACCGCCCCCAAAATCAGGCCGGTCTGCTCGTTCTGCGCATCGGACAGGCCAGTAATCAGAATAACCGGGACGCTTTGGGTGATGATCTCCTCCTGAAGCTTTTTCAACAGGGTAAACCCGTCCATGCCGGGCATCACCACGTCCAGAAGAATCAGAGAGAAATTCCCTTTGCTGGCCAGGGCCAGCCCCTCCTCTGGCCGGTGGGCCACAGTAATCTCGTAGTCGTCCTCCAAAATCGATCTCAGC
Organism: uncultured Oscillospiraceae bacterium; assembly: GCA_910587835.1. Lineage (GTDB taxonomy): Bacteria > Bacillota > Clostridia > Oscillospirales > Acutalibacteraceae > Acutalibacter. The sequence goes on from CAJUNQ010000110.1 coordinate 3,652, forward strand.
TTGGCCGCTTGGGGGACGCTGTCGTCTACGATCAATATTTTATCCATATGATACACTCCTTTGGAACTGTACGGCCAGGGCTTGCTTGGAAAACAGACTCTGGTAGAGTTATTATTCTATAGTATTCAGCCCGGCGCAGGAATGACAATGGAGCCTGTCCTTCCGCTGTGCCGGGACCGGCCCTGAAGGAGAAGCAGCGCCGCCCCGGACGGCGCTGCCAGCCGCTTCCAGCTTCTGGAAATCCTGATAAATACTATAGCATACATGCAGGGGTCTTGTCAAACCAAGAAGTGAAAATCTTCCCGAAAAATAAAAGGCCGCCTGACAAGCCAAAGGGGCCGCACCTTTTTTGCGGACAGGCATATACTGATGGTAGGCCCTGGCTTGCGCAAAGAGCCGGGCCACATTATTTCTGGAGGTATTCTCAGCATGAATATGAAGATCTATTCAGGCTCCTCGGCTTCCGGCGACGGCTGCTGCGGGCTGCCCCCCTGCCCGCAGCCCTGCTGTCCTCCTTGTCCTCCCTGTCCGCCGCCTTGCCCTCCGGCGGGGGGGCCCACCGGGCCTACCGGTCCCACAGGAGCCACGGGTCCCACCGGCGGGACAGGAGCCACAGGCGCAACGGGAGCTACCGGCCCTATCGGCCCCACCGGCCCCACAGGGGCCAACGGCGCCACTGGCCCTACCGGAGCGGTAGGCCCTACGGGAGCCAACGGCCTGGCCGGTCCTACCGGCGCCAGAGGCGACACCGGACCCACGGGAGCCACAGGTGCGCCAGGCGCAGCCGGAGCTACGGGCGCAACAGGAGGCACCGGTCCTACCGGAGCCACCGGCGCGACAGGAGCAGATGGCGTCACCGGCCCCACGGGCCCCACAGGAGTGGCGGGAGCCACGGGCGCAGACGGAGTTACCGGCCCCACAGGAGCCACCGGGGCGACTGGGGCGGATGGTGCCACCGGCCCCACGGGCCCCACAGGAGCGGCGGGAGCAACCGGCGCAGACGGAGTTACCGGCCCCACAGGAGCCACCGGGGCGACTGGGGCGGATGGTGCCACCGGCCCCACCGGTCCCACAGGAGCGGCAGGAGCTACCGGCGCAGACGGAGTTACTGGCCCCACAGGAGCCACCGGGGCGACCGGGGCGGATGGTGCCACAGGCCCCACAGGTGCGGCGGGAGCCCCCGGCGCAGACGGAGTCACTGGCCCTACCGGCGCGACCGGCGCGACCGGGGCAGATGGTGCCACCGGCCCCACGGGTCCTACCGGCCCCACGGGTCCTACCGGCCCCACGGGTCCTACCGGCCCCGCTGTCACGGCTGCTGCCATGAGCGCGTCCAACACCACGGGGCAGAGCTTGACTGTGGCCCTGGGCGGCATCAGCGTACCGCTGCCCAGCGCCCAAAACCTGGATGGCTTTACCGCCAACGGGACCGACACCTCCTTCACGGTGCCGCAGACCGGGACCTATCTGGTCACCTACCAGGTCAGCCCCACTGTGGCAGTAGCCATGTCCTCCCAGGTGCTGCGCAACGGCACGGCAATTCCAGGCTCGGTGCGGTCTCCTGTGGCCACCACAGAGTATAGCGCAACCGTTATCACCCCGCTGACAGCGGGGGACACGCTGACCCTACAGCTGTCTGGCATTGCGGCAGTGGTGGTTCTTCAGGGGGGCTCCGGCGCGTCTCTCAACGTTGTCCGTCTGGCGTAACTAACGCTCTTCCTGTGTTGAAAAAGGGAAGCCTCCTGCCGTTTGGGGGCTTTCCTCCCTTTATTTCCATACTTGACACAAGAGAGGAGAGGACCCGGTATGAGCGCCATCAGCCTTTGTATGATTGTTCGGGATGAGGAGGACGTATTGGAGCGCTGCTTGAGCTCTGTGGCGGATTTAGTGGATGAGATTATTATTGTAGACACCGGCTCTCAGGACCGCACCCGGGAGATTGCCCGAAAGTTTACGGACCATGTGCTTGAGTTTCCGTGGGTCGACGATTTTGCGGCGGCAAGGAACTTCTCCTTTTCCCAGGCAACCTGCGAGTACAGCATGTGGCTGGATGCGGACGATGTAATCGACCCGCCGGAGCGGGAAAAATTCCTTGCCCTGAAGGAGAGCCTGGGCCCAGGCGTCGACGTGGTTATGCTGCCCTATTACACCGGCTTTGACAGCCAGGGGCAGGTCACCTTCTCCTACTACCGGGAGCGCATTGTCCGCACCGGGGCGGGGATGCTGTGGAAGGGGGCAGTGCATGAGGTGATTGAAACCAGGGGAGGGGTGGTTTATGGAGGCTGCGGGGTCAGCCACCGGAAGCAGAAGCCCTCTGACCCGGACCGGAACCTGCGGATTTTTGAGAAAATGCTGGCCCAGGGAACCCAGCTGGACCCCCGCCAGCAGTTTTACTATGGCCGCGAGCTGTATTATCACCGGCGCTGGCAAGAGGCCCTGAAGGTGCTGCGCCGCTTTTTGCGGCAGGGAAAGGGCTGGGTGGAGAACAACATAGAGGCCTGCCGGCAGTGCGCCTGCTGCTGGTATGCCCTGGGCCGGGAGGAGAGGGCCCTGGGGGCGCTGCTTTCCAGCTTTGCCTACGACTGCCCCCGGGCAGAGGTCTGCTGCGACATCGGGCAGCATTTTTTTGACCGCGCCCTTTGGGAGCAAGCCGCCTATTGGTACGAAAGAGCTTTGGCTTGCGAACGCCGGGACGGCCTGGGGGGCTTTGTGCAGCCGGAAGCCTATGGATTTTTGCCCAGCATTCAGCTGTGTGTGTGCTATAGCAGGCTGGGCCGGCAGGAGGAGGCAGAGCGGTATAACGAGCGCGCCGCTGTCTACCAGCCGGATTCGCCGGCAGTGGCCTATAACAGGGAGTATTTCGCCAGCCTGAGGAGCAAAGCCTGACAGCCCCTGCCAGAGCGGGCTGAAAAAAGAGGGAGAAACGGTACAGTCTGTGGGCTGTGCCGTTTCTCCCTCTTGGCATTTTATGGCGGGCTTTCTTCGTTTCAGCACACGCCGGAATGGAAAAGATGGCGCATGGGCGGGCCGGGTCCCGTTCAGGGAAATCAATTTTGTGAATATAAATTCACCAAGGCTCAATGAAATTGTGGCTTCGAGAATGAATTCGTCGCATTTGGAGCTGTTCAAGGTTCAATTATAAACCCATTTTGGATGAATATACGCAAAATTGATTTCCCTGGGTCCCGTTCCTCAGCTATTTACAAGCCGGGGAGGAATGTGGTAAAATAGCTGCGGCCCACTCTTTTGGGGACGAACCGCCGGCAGGGCGGGTCAAGCCTCCCCGGCCTCCGCTGCTTGTCTGTTTTCCGCAAGATACCTCTCCGGATAGAGAAAGGCGTCGGCGGAAACCTGGTACAATTCCATCAGCAGTCTCACTGTGGGCAGGGCAGGCAGAGCCTTTCCGGTTTCGTAATACACATAGGCTGTCCGGCCTACCCCCAGCTTTTCCGCAAGCTCCGCCTGAGAATACCCCGCCGATTTACGCAGCTGCCGTAAGACCTGAGCCAGCTGTTCCATTAGATTATCCATTGCTATCACCTCGTGACAAGTATAGCATAAAAAACCTTTCCCGTACAGCAGTGAAATAAAATATTATTTCTAATCCGAAGTCCGTTTTCGCTTTCGGCTGTCAACTGTCCGGAAAGGCCCCTGAGGTCCGGGAAATTTTTTACTCAAAAGAAAAAATTTTCCAGCAGGTTGGCCCGGAATGAATTTTTTCGTCATACATACGCCGCTGCATGTCCGCCAAAAAACGTTCTGGCCTAGGGCTTGTTTGAAAAATCGGAAAGGCCGTCTTTTTACCCAGAAGGGGCCCCTTTCTGCGTCAAAAATCCTCGCCAATCGGAAGATTGCCTTGCGGTTTTTCCTTGAAATGAACCCCTTCTGGGTAAAAATTCGTCATTCCCTCTATTTTCAAACAAGCCCTAACCGAAACGCTCTGGGCCAGAGTCTGGGTACAAACAAGTGCCGGGGCCCATTCTCCACAGCCCATGACAAATTGAAGAAACAGGAGGAAGTATCTATGAAAATTGTTTTGACCGAGCCGCTGGGCATTTCGCCGGAATTATTGGAGAAATACGCCCGGGAGCTTCGGGCGCTGGGGCACAGGTTCATGGCCTGCCCCCACCGCCCCGAGAGCCTTGCGGAGCTGTGCAGCCTGGTAGAAGACGCGGACGCCGTTATGCTGGCCAATATGCCCTTCCCTGGGGAGGCGGTGCGAGCCGGCAAGAGCCTGCGATACATTGACGTGGCCTTTACCGGGGTGGACCATGTGGACCTTGCCGCCTGCCGGGAGAGAGGGGTGGCGGTCTCCAATGCCTCGGGCTATTCTGACACAGCGGTGGCAGAGCTGGCCTTTGGGCTGATGCTGGGCCTGTCCCGGCGGCTTCTCTCCTGCGACAGGACTGTGCGCGGCGGCGGGACCCGGGAGGGCCTGATTGGCACGGAGCTTTGGGGCAAAACCCTGGGCGTGGTGGGCACAGGGCGGATCGGCGGCCAAGTCATTGGTCTTGCACTGGCCTTTGGCATGAGGGTGCTGGCCCACAGCCGCACCGTCAAGCCGGAGCTGGAAGCCCAGGGCGTGGACTTTGTCCCCCTGGCCCAGCTGATGGAGCAGAGCGACGTCGTCACCCTGCACATCCCCCAGAATGCTGAAACCACCGGCCTGATCAGCCGGGCGCTGCTGGAACGCATGAAGCCCAACGCCCTGCTGATCAATACCGCCCGGGGCCCTGTTGTGGACAATACCGCCCTGGCGGACCTGCTCCGGGAGGGGCGCATTGCCGGCGCGGGCATTGATGTGTTCCAGCAGGAGCCGCCCATTCCCCAGGACCATCCTCTGCTTACTGCGCCCAACACCCTGCTGGCCCCTCATGTGGCCTTTGCCACCCAGGAGGCTTTGGAGAGGCGGGCGGCTATTGTGTTTGACAACATGAAGAGCTGGCTGAACGGCACTGTGAAGAACCAGGTTTGCTGACGCCGCGCTGGCGGAGTTGATTGTTATATAATAGAAGGGGAGCTTGCAGAAAGAAACGCCCCTTTCCGTCCAAAAGATTTCTCGACCAGGAGCCTCCTTATGCTGATACCCGGAAAAGAGACAGAAGAAAAACGGCGGCACAGTACCGCCTATATTCCCTACAGCTATTACGACTGTCGGCTGCCCACCTATTTTGCCAGCGTTCCCCTGCACTGGCACAGCGAGTTTGAGCTGGACTATGTGGTGGCGGGGGCGGGGGAGTTTACCTGTGGCGGCGAGAAGCTGCTGGCCGGGCCCGGCGACCTGATGCTTCTGCCCCCCAGTATGCTCCACGCGGCCTACCCCCGGGGGGAAGCGGGGCTGAACTATTATGCTCTGGTCTTCAGCCCGGCCTTTTTGGGCGCGGGGCTGGGCGACCGCTGCTCGGTGGAGCTTTTGCGCCCTTTGGCCGAGGGAACCCGGCAGCTGCGCTGCTGCACGGCCTCCGGCTCAACCGGCTACCCGGCTTTGGGCCAAACGGCAGAGAGGATATTCGCCTGCGCCCGGGGGCAGCTGCCCCTGCCTGAGCTGCTGCTGAAAAGCGAGCTGCTGCGGCTGCTCTGGCTGCTGGCCTCAGACCAGGAGAGCGCCCGCCCCCACACGGTCAGAGAGGGGGGAGAGGCGGCGGTTCGGGCCGCGCTGGAATATATGCAGCGCCACTATCAGGAGCCGGTGCACATTGCCCAGCTGGCTCAGACTGTCCACCTGAGCGAGAGTTACTTTATGGCCAGCTTCAAGCGGGCCGCGGGGGTCAGCGCAATGGAATATCTGGCCCAGCTGCGGGCCAACGCCGCCTGCGAGGCCCTGACCGGCACTGCCAGGCCAGTGGCGGAGATTGCCAGCGCAGTGGGCTTTGGCAACCTGTCAAACTTTAACCGGCAGTTTAAAAAGATTGTGGGCTGCACCCCTATGGAATACCGGCGCAAGGTTGCATGGGAGAAGCTTGAGCAGGAAAAAGACAGAAACTGAGGCGGCGCGGCCAGACTGCGCCGCCTTTTTTTAGGGCTTGTTTGAAAATAGAGGAAATGACGGAATTTTGACCAGAAGCGGTCAGCTTCAAGGAGAAGAACCGCTGTAGTTAGCTACGCTAACTACGCCAATACTTGCGTATTACGAGGATTTTCGACGCAGAAGATGGC
>CAJUNQ010000111.1 GCA_910587835.1 uncultured Oscillospiraceae bacterium
AGCCATCTTCTGCGTCGAAAATCCTCGTAATACGCAAGTATTGGCGTAGTTAGCGTAGCTAACTACAGCGGTTCTTCTCCTTGAAGCTGACCGCTTCTGGTCAAAATTCCGTCATTTCCTCTATTTTCAAACAAGCCCTAACCCTTTCGCGCCTTACGGAAATCAATTTTGTCATATTGAGTACATGAAAGCCTCCGGCGGCAAAGGTCGCCGCACCCCGGCAAGGTCGTGAGACTCCGTCCCACCCCCTGCTTAGGGCTTTGCCCTAAGAACCCACCAGGGGCCTAACGCCCCTGGACCGCGAAATTACCCGCCTTTTTTGGGAGCGATCGCAAAATTGTTTTCCCTGCCCGCGCCTCATTTCCTCTTGACAACCCGGTCCCTTTGTGCTATGCTTGTGTTAACGTTAACACACCCGGAAGGAGGAACCCCCTTGGCAGTGAAAATGGCGGATATCGCCCGGGAGGCCGGGGTCTCCATCGGCACGGTGGGGCGGGTGCTGCACCGCAACGGCTATGTCTCTCAGGAGGCCCGCAAGCGGGTGGAGGCCGCTGTCAGCCGGCTGGGCTATGTGCCAAACGTCATGGCCCGCGCCCTGAAAAGCCAGAAAAGCGGCATCATCGGCTGTCTGGCTATGGAAAATGTCAACGGGCTGTTTCAACGCATCAACAGCGCCTTTACCCAGGCGGCGGAGCAGGCCGGCTACCAGATTGTCACCATGCTGGGCCGCTCGGGCCACCGGGACGAGGAAAAGCTGATTGACCAGTTTACCGGCCTGCGGGTGGACGGCCTGGCTGTCATCTCCAACAAAAACCTGACCGGCGCGCTGTTTGACAAGCTCAGGGCCCGGGGCATTCCCGTGGTTGCGGTGGAGCGAACCTACTCCCACCCCCATGTGGACAATCTGTCGGTAAGGGACCGGGAGGGCTGCTATCAGGCCGCGGAGCGTTTTTTGCAGAAAGGCCACCGCCGGGTGGCGGCCATTGCCGCCGGCTGGGCCGAGCCGGTGGAGGCCGCCCGCCGGGAGGGCTTCCGGCAGGCCCTGTGCGACTGGGGCGTCCCACGAGAACGCCAGCTGGTTCAGACGGTGGGCCAGTACCGCCTGGAGGAGGGCCGGGCCGCTATGGAGGCCCTGCTGGCCCTGGACGAACCCCCCACCGGGGTCTTCTGCACAGCGGACACCCTGGCGGCGGGGGCCATGCAGGCCATCTATCAGGCGGGGCGGCGGGTGCCGGAGGACTTCTCTATTGCGGGGTATGACAATGTGCTGGCGGCTCAGCTGGCCCCGGCTATCGACTCGGTGGACCTGGACATGGAGCGGATTGGGGAGCGGATTGTCTCGATTTTGCGGCGGCGGATGGAAGCGCCGGCGGCTCCGGCCATATGGGAGGAGCTGGACACGGTGTATATCAGCCGGGGGACAGTAGCGAGCCCCAAAGCAAGCCCCGCAACGCGAGCAGAAAGCCAGCTCAAATAAGCAAGCGCCAAACGCGAACTAAAAGTTTCGTCAACCTTTTCAAAGGTTGCAGGGTGTGGGGCAGAGCCCCACGACCTTGACCTTGAACTTAGGCGGCGCAGAAAGCAAAGCCGCGAGGCACGAGTTCGCTCCCATGACCAAGTTCAGGACGGGGCAAGGCTGCGCCGCCGTCGACTTGCCGAAGGCAAGTCGAACTTAGCGAGGTCGACCAAAGGGAGACCAGCGGACGGCTATCGAGCTGTAAATTCAGAGGCAGCAGCCTGCCGGTGCTTCTGTCAAGAGACACCAGAACAAAAAAAGAAATAAAAATAATGTTATTTTTTCTCATGCAGGCGAAGAAGCCTGAAATGTAAAGCAAGAATATCCGCTCCATAAAATAAGCTTTTTCGGGTCTTGCCACCCTTTTTATCCCATTTATGGCAACGTTATCACAAATCACAGGAGGAATCACCATGAAAACTGTCACAGCAGGAATGCTGGGCTGCGGCTCCATCACCCAGCAGCGTCACGCCCCGGAGTATGCCGCCCGGGAGGATGTGGAGATCGGGGGCTTTTACGACGTGGACCAGGACCGCGCCCAGTCTCTGGCACAAAAGTATGGCGGCAAAGCCTACCCCTCCCCTGAGGCCATGCTGGCCGACCCGGCCATCGGCGCGGTGAGCGTGTGCTCCCCCAACCACACCCATGCCAGCCTGGCCGTCGCCGCCCTGAACGCCGGCAAGCATGTGCTGGTAGAAAAGCCCATGGCCCTCTCCCTTCAGGAGACCCGGGCGATTCTGGAGGCCGAGAGGGCCTCCGGCCGGGTGCTGATGCCCGGCCACAACCAGCGGCTCATCCCCACCCACCGCAAGGCAAAGGAGCTGCTGGACAAGGGCGCCATCGGCAAGCCCCTGTTTGTGCAGTGCAGCTTTAAGCATGCCGGGCCGGAGAGCTGGAGCATCAACAAGTCCAACAGCACCTGGTTTTTCGACAAGTCCCGGGCCCACTTCGGGGTGTTCGGCGACCTGGGCTCCCACAAAATCGACCTGATCCGCTTTCTCACCGGCAAGGAGATTGCCGCGGTGTTCGCCACGCTGATGACCTTGAACAAGCGCAAGGCCGACGGCTCCCTCATCGACCTGGAGGACAACGCGGTGTGCCAGTTCCGCATGGAGGACGGTATGCCGGGCATCATGCACTTCAGCTGGACCAACTACGGCCAGGAGGACAACGGCACCACCATCTACGGCGAGGACGGGGTGATGAAGGTGTTCGGCGACTATGCCGACGACATTGTGCTGGAAATGCGGGACGACACCACCGTGAAATACCATGTGGGCACCATCAGCACCAACACCAACCAGCTGGCCTCTGGGGTCATCGACGAGTTTGTCACCGCCATTCTGGAGGGCCGCAGGCCCATTGTCACCGGTATCGATGGCCACAACACCCTAGCTGTTCTGGAAGCCGGAACACGCTCCGCCCAAGAGAACCGCTGGGCGGAGGTGGAGTACTGAGCCATAGCCCCGCCGTGAATCAAGCCAGCCCCCACAGCCTGAGGAGAAAGGCCGCGGGGGCTGCTTTTTTTGCGGACAGGCCGGCAAAGGGGCTCCTCCCGCCGCAAACAAGCGTTTGACAGATCGCCTCCCCCTTGGTATAATGTACCAAAGCAAACCGAGCTTTTCATGACCCTACGCATAAAGGAGAAGTACCATGAACGAAAAGGAAATCAGCGAGATCCGCCGGCGTTTTCAGCCGGAAAAAAGCAATATCACTCTGGTCAACGGCTGCTATGTCAACGCCCAGGGAGAGATCGTCTCCCAGTTCGGCCAGTCCTTGAACATGACCAGCCAGGAGGAGGCGGAGAGCATCCTCTCGGTGCTCAAGCGCAGCCTTTCCGGCACCCTGGGCAAGCAGCTCAACGACATTGTGTTTGAGACCAGCCAGGTGGTGGACAGCGATGAGCACCGGCTGCTTATGGCCCTGCGGGACAGCGGCCTGAAGGACGAGGGCGTTGCCAACGCCTTTTACCAGCGGGTGATCGAGTGCCTGGAAATGGAGGGCCCCTACCTGATTCTGCTGGCTTATGACAAATACGACGTGCCCTACCGGCTGAAGGACGGCGCCCCCAACCCGGACGGCTCCAGCGAGGTATATTCCTACATTGTCTGCGCCATATGCCCCATGAAGGAGACCAAGCCCGCCCTGCGCTACGACCTGCCCGACAGCGTCATCTGCAACCGGGAGGCGGACTGGCTGGTGGGCCCGCCGGAGGTGGGCTTCCTCTTCCCTGCCTTTGACGACCGCAGCGCCAACATCTACAGCGCCCTGTATTACACCAAAAACATCACCGAGGACCACCCGGAATTTGTGGAGGGGCTGTTCCGGGTAGAGCCCCCCATGCCCGCCGGGGTGCAGCAGGAGACCTTTCGGGAGCTGCTGACCGAGGCCCTGGCCGAGGAGTGCAGCTTTGACGTGGTGCAGGAGGTGCAGGGCCGCCTGGGAGAGATGGTGGAGGAGCACAAGGCCAGCAAAAGCCCCGAGCCCCTGTCCATCTCCAAAACCACCCTGCTGGGGGTTCTGGAGGCCACCGGCGTGGCCCCGGAGAAGACCGCCGCCTTTGAGGAAAAATTTGAGGAGGCCTTTGGCACCGGGGCGGTGAACCCCCGCAACCTGGTAAACACCAAGGAGTTTGTGGTGAAGACCCCCAGCGTCACCATAAAAGCCGCCCCGGAGTGCGCCGGCCTCATTGAGCCCCGGAGAATCAACGGCCGGCAGTACATTCTGGTGCAGGTGGACGGCGAGGTAGAGTTCAACGGGGTCACCGTGTGCTTTGACCCGCCCGAGGAGGCCCCTCCCCTGGGCCCCTTGCCGGACCAGCCCGCCCCGGCGGAAGAAAGCGGGCCCCTTCCCCAGGGCGGGGACAGTCTCCCGGAACAGCCGGAGGAGGGGGCGGACAGCCAGTCGGACGAAAAGGGAGATGAGGAGGCATGACCGCGAACCTCCTCCTTTCGGCGGCGGTTCTGGGGCTGTTTCTGGCGCTGGCCCTGCGGTGCCTTGGGCTGGCCGGCGCGCCGCTGCCCCAGCCTGCCGGGGCCTCCGGCGTTGTCCGCAAGCCCTATCTGCCCAGCCGCAAGACCCTGCTGTGGGTGTTTCTGGGCGCGCTGGGCCTGCGGCTGGCCATGCTGCTGGCCATAGCGGCCCACACCGCCTTCACCAACGAAAAGGGGCTGACCTGGCAGGCCCTGAAGGGCAGCTTTCTTCTGTGGGACGCCCGGCACTATATCAACCTGATTGAGCAGGGCTACAGCGGCTACCAGGAGGATGGGAAGCACATCTTTCTGGTGTTCTACCCCTTTTATGTGTGGGTTGTCCGGGCAGTAAGGCTGGCTGTGCCCAGCACCATAGGGGCGGGGCTGCTGGTCTCTGTGGTCAGCTACGCCTGGGGCTGCTGCTGGGTCTACCGGCTGGCGGGGCTGGCTGCCAACCGGCGGACCGCCTTATACACGGTGCTGCTGCTGTCCGCCTACCCCTTCTCCTTTTTCTTCGGCACGGTAATGACCGAGGGCTTGTTTTTGCTCACCACCTCCGCCTCGCTGTATTTTGCTTTACGGCGAAAGTGGCTGTTTTACGGCATATGGGGGGCGCTGGCTGCGCTGACCCGCATGACGGGCGTTCTGGTGATGGTTCCGGCCCTGCTTGCCCTGTTGGAGGACGCCAAGCCCCTGCGCCCGCCGGTGCGGCAGTCGCTGAAAAAGAGCTGGCTCTGTCTGCTGAAGGCCCTGCCCCTGATTCTGCTGCCTCTGCTGGGGGCGGCGGGGTACTGGGCGCTGAACTGGCATGTGGACGGAGACCCCTTCGCCTTTGCGGGCCACCAGGAGCACTGGCACCAGGGGGGCATGTGGGTGTCAAAGGTACTGGTTTACATCTGGCAGTACGGGGCGAAAAACCTGACTCAGCCCATCGGCTGGGCGGTGTGGCTGCCTGAGCTGGCGTTGTTCGGCCTGTGCTTTCTGCTTTTGGCCCTATGCGCCTGGCGGGAGAAAGCGCCGGCAGGGCTGCTGGCCTATGGGTTCTGCTATCTGATTGCCAACTACTCCCTCTCCTGGCTGCTGAGCGCGGGGCGGTATCTCAGCTGCGGCGTGGCGTTTTTCCTGTTTGCCGCCATACTGACCGAACGCCGCCCCATCCTGCGCGGTTTCCTCCTCGTCACCGAGGCCGTTCTGCTAGGCGCTTACTACTTCTCCTACCTCTCCCACGCCCCCATCATGTAGCCAGCGTGACGCTGGACCCAGTTCGCGAAGTGCGCTGGCAGGCCAGCGCGGCGTGGGTGCTGGTAGCGAGGCTTGTGGTCGCGGTTTGCGGCGGCTGCTGGCCGCAAACTTTTTAAGGGCTCTGCCAGCGTGACGCTGTGGCTGGTTCGCAAAGCGGTCTGTTGGGCCCCCAGCTTACAGGCTATGCCTGGCCTGCGTCAGGAATTTGCCCACTCCGCGCTGAAAAAGGTTTGACTTAGGCCCCGTCAAGTGCTATGCTTTTGGGTAGAGGAGCGGTCCGTCCGCTTTCAGAAAGGAGGCTGTCCATGAGTCAGAATGCCTTTACCGGCGGGGTAGACCCCGGCGGTCTCTGGACCCAGAACGACGTCCGTATCCTAATCTGCTACATCCTTGCCAGCGTCAACGCCCCCCTCTCTGAGGAGGACATCCGGGGGGTGATTCAGGGCCGCGCCCTGGCCAACTATTTTGAGACCGCCGACGCCCTGGCCGCGCTGGAGAAGCTGGGCCATATCACCCGGGACCCGGAGGGCTTCCGCGTTACCGGCACCGGGCGGCAGGTGGCCGAGGGGCTGGACACCTCCCTTCCCCTTGCCGTGCGGGACAAGGCCCTGGAGGCCGCGCTCTCTCTGCTGGCCCGGGGCCGCGCCCAGCGGGAGAACACGGTGGAGATTCTGGAAGAGGGCCGGGGGTGCCGGGTGGTGTGCCGCGTCTCCGGCGGGCAGGACCTGGAGCTGATGGCCCTGTCCCTCTATGTGCCGGACCGGGCCCAGGCCAGGCTGGTGCAGGAGAGCTTCTACCAGAACCCGGACCACATTTACAAGCTGCTTCTGGCTGCGCTCACCGGCGACAAGAGCTACACCGGAGAATAGCCGGTCCTTCCCTATTGTCAGAAGCCCTCCCCCGTCCCTCCGCAGGTGTGGCGGCCCGGCAGACACGGCAGACAAAGCAAGGTCCGCCGTGTCTGCCGGGCCGCAAGTCCCCCTATGCTCTGACTGCCTGCGGCTTTCCGCCCTGCCGCTGACTGTATTTCTCTGCAAATCCTACTGATTCCCGTTCTTGTTTTTGAAAGGAGAACCCTATGCCGATTCTGTTTGACCCCGCCAGCCGTGTGTTCCGGCTGGACACCGACGTGTCCACCTATGCCATGATGATTTACGAGGAGAACTACCTGGTGCACCTGTACTATGGCGCAAAGGTGCCCGACGCCGCCCCCCTGGCCAAGCTCATGACCCGGGGCTGGTTCGACTCCTTCTCTCCCCGCAACCCTAAAATGGACGACCCCGACCATGTTCAGTTCTCGCTGGACTTCACGCCCCAGGAATTCCCCGGCTTTGGCGCGGGAGACTCCCGGGCCAGCGCTGTGGAGGTATGCGGCCCTGCCGGGGACTTTGTCACCGACTTCCGCTACCAGAGCCACCGGGTTTTCCCCGGTAAGCCTGCTCTGGAGGGCTTGCCCGCCACCTTTGCCCAGGAGGGAGAGGCCGAGACCCTGGAAATCGAAATGGCCGACCCGGCTACCGGGGTCAAGGCCTTTTTGCTGTACACGGTCTTTGCCCACAACGGGGCCATGGCCCGCAGCGTCCGCTTTGAGAACGCCGGCAGCAATGCCGTGGACCTGGAACGGGCCCTCAGCCTGTGCCTGGACCTGCCTGCTATGGACTACGACCTCATCCACCTGTATGGCCGGTGGAACAAGGAGAACACCAAGGTGCGCCAGCCCCTGCGCCACGGCTCTCAGAGCATTTCCTCCCGCCGGGGCATGACCGGCCACAACCACAACCCCTTTGCCGCCCTTCTGCGCCACGGCGCAGGCGAGGAGCAGGGGGAGGCCCTGGGCGTAAGCCTGGTATACAGCGGCAACTTCCTCATCGAGGCCGAGGTGGACACCTGGGGCTGCCCCCGGCTGCTGGCGGGTATCAACCCCGACGGCTTCCGCTGGCGTCTGATGCCCGGCGAGAGCTTCCAGACCCCCGAGGCGGTGACCGTGTTCTCCGCCAACGGCCTGGGCGGCATGAGCCGCGCCTTCCACCGGCTGTACAGCAGCCATTTAATTCACGGGGAGTGGGCCCACAAAAAACGCCCCCTGCTGATCAACAGCTGGGAGGCCGCTTTCTTCGACTTTGACGGCCAGAAGCTGGTGGAGTTTGCCAAGGAGGCCAAGGAGCTGGGCATTGAGATGCTGGTGATGGACGACGGCTGGTTCGGCCAGCGCAGTGACGACCACCGGGCTCTGGGCGACTGGTGGGTCAACGAGGAAAAGCTGGGCTGCTCCTTGAAGGAGCTGGTGGCCCAGGTGAACCAGCAGGGCCTCAGCTTCGGCATCTGGTACGAGCCGGAGATGATCAGCCCGGACAGCGACCTGTACCGGGCCCATCCGGACTGGGCTGTCTGCGCCCAGGGCCGGCAGGGCTCTGTCAGCCGCCACCAGTATGTGCTGGACATGAGCCGCAAGGAGGTGCGGGACAACATCTTTGAGCAGATGCGGGCCGTGATTGAGGGCGCCAACATTGCTTACATCAAGTGGGACTGCAACCGCAACATCAGCGAGGCCGCCAGCGCGGCCCTGTCCCCTGAGCGTCAGGGGGAGTTCTTCCACCGCTATGTGCTGGGGGTCTACGACCTGATGGACCGGGTGACCAAGGCCTTCCCCCATATTCTGCTGGAGAACTGCTCTGGCGGCGGCGGGCGGTTTGACCCGGGTATGCTGTACTACTCCCCCCAGATCTGGACCAGCGACAACACCGACCCTGTGGAGCGGCTGAGCATCCAGTTCGGGGCCAGCCTGTGCTATCCCATTGCCAGCATGGGGGCCCATGTGTCCGCCAACCCCCGCACAGGCTTTGAGACCAAGGGCGCTGTGGCCATGATGGGCACCTTCGGCTATGAGCTGGACCCCCGCAAGCTCACCCCCGAGGAGCGGGAGACCATAAAGGCTCAGGTGGCGGACTATCACAAGTATTACGGCCTGATCCGCCAGGGAGACCTGTACCGGCTCACCGACCCCACAGAGAACGCCCATTTCTGCGACTGGGAGCTGGTGAGCCAGGACAAGACCCAGGTCCTCTACACCCGGGTGATGATGCGCCGGCCCGAGTGCTTCTTCCAGCACAAGCGTCTGGTGGGCCTGGACCCGGAGAAGCTCTACACCAATGAGGAGACCGGCGAGACCTATTCCGGGGCCTTCCTGATGAACGCGGGGCTGGACCTGTCCCTGCGCCCCTGGCCCGCCCCCAAGGACGGCGACTGCCTGGTTCTGCATTTCACCGCCCAGGCCTGATCCTGGTGGGAGAAAAGCGGGTGGAGAAGGGCCTTGAACCCCGGCATGACCTGGATATCAGAGCTGCACCGGCTGTACTGGAGCATGGCGGACCTGTGGGAAAAGGACCCGAAGGGCCTGGAAGCCACGGGCGCGGGTTTCAAATCACGCTGCAAGCCCTGCGGGACCGGGCAGGAAAGATTGCCGCCCGGCTGCGGGAGTATGCCTGCCTTGCAGACCAAGTGTTGAAGATCCTGGAGACAAATCTACCCCTTTCATGAAAATTTAGGTTGACATAGAGGGAAATCCCTGCTATAATAGTAAAAGCTGTCCGGCAGTTCGTCTCAAGGCCCTGCCGGACAGGCCTGTGACTCATTAGCTCAGTTGGCAGAGCACCTGACTTTTAATCAGGGTGTCCGGGGTTCAAATCCCCGATGGGTCACCAAGAAAACCCTAGAAGCTATGCGGCTTCCAGGGTTTTTCTTTTCTCGAATTCCTTTAATTTGTTAGTAACCTGTTAGTAACGCAAAAATCACTGAAATTGCTGCACCTCAACCATTCTGAGGTATTCCACCGTGGAACGGTAGTCAGGTATCTCACTATATTGTCAACACCCCCGCTGGCCCTTAAGGCTGGCGGGGGTGTTATTTATAGAT
>CAJUNQ010000112.1 GCA_910587835.1 uncultured Oscillospiraceae bacterium
ACAACGATGGAACATTGTCTGGCTTCTGCGGCCTGTAAGTATACGTCCAAAAAGAAATCCAAACTTTTTCCCCTCAAAACACTGTATTCATTGAGGTTATGAGTAAAAGTTTGGATTTCTTTGAAGTTTGGATTTTTGGCAAAATCAAAACTTTTGGATTTGCCCTACCCATTCTAAGGCATTTTCTTCCTTTAGGCGTTCCGTTATGCCCTGTGCCTGTTTCATGCCCTCTATGAGCTGTTCAAAGCGTTCCTGCGCCTGCCTGTCAATGTCGGCAAGGTAAGCGTTGAGTTTGCCGCTTGTGAGAAGATTGGTGTATGTAACCCTGCGGTACTGCTTCAGATAATCCAGATGCCACTGTCCCCATGTGCCTATCGGCTGTTCTTCTTCGGCGGGTACATTTAAGCACGGTATTAAGTAATCTCCTTGCCGCTCGTATCTGCCGCCCAGTTCCTCAAAAATCGTCTTTGCCATTGTCTGTTACCTCCACATTCTTTTTATTTTGAATGTCCGCAAAATCCGTCCTACATCGGTGGCCCGAAGGGAGCAGCCTGGCTCCCGGCGCACGCTGGCGCTGACAACAGGGAGCTGGTCGCAGTTTTCCAGGAGCATATTGGACAGGTACTCGTCCAGCATGGCCTGGGCCTCCGCATAGGAGGGCCGTGGGCCGCCGCTGGTGTAGGCGGTGAATTTCTCCCAGTTGGCCGGGGCCTTTACCGAGCAGGGGGAGTTGGCGCAGGCCATTTTCTTCCAGGGCCACACATTGTAGCCCACCCCCAGGCTGGCCCCCAGGGGGTACAGGGCCGCGAACCACTCGGGGGTGTTCTCCCCGGTCTCTCCCAGCCAAAGGGGCTTGTTCCAACGCCGGGACAGGTCCAGGAACGTCTCATAGGCTCCGATGTCCGGCAGGACGGCGTAGCGGTGGAAGTGGATGACCATGTTGCCGTCGTAGTCCATGCAGAACACCGAGGGGTCGGTGGACCAGCAGCTGCCCTCGATGGACAGCATATGCTTTTTGTCGTGCTTACGGATTTCGGCAATGGCCTCTATGTAGAAGTCCCGGAGCCGGGGCAGCAGGTATTGGCAGGGCATGCGGCCGTCGTCGGGGCGCAGGGGCTCGTTGAGGATGTCGTAGCCCCCTACGATCCACCGGTCTTTATACCGCTTTGCCAGCTCTCCCCACAGGGCGATGGCCTTGTCCCAGCTGTCCTGGTCTGTGAACAGCCGGGGGAAGTCGTCTACACAGTCGTCAATATTCGCCCCGGTCTGGCCTCCGGGGGCCCCGTGCAGGTCCAGGAACACATAGAGCCTTGCCTCCTGGCACCAGTCCAGCAGGCTGTCGATCAGGCGGAAGCCCTCCTCCTTCCATCGGACGCCGGGCTCGTCCTCCATGAGCACCCGCCAGCCAATGGGCAAGCGCACCGAGTTGTAGCCCAGCCGGGCCATGTGCTGGATATCCTCCCGGCGGATGTAGTTGGCCCGGAAGCGGGGCCAGAACTTCTCGGCGTATTCGCTGCCGGCCAGCTCTCTGACCACCTGCTCCAGGGTGCGGGGGCGGTCGCCCCGGGGGCCGGCCTTCCACATGTAGCCCTCGCAGAGCAGCCAGTTGCCCAGCCCCCAGCCGGAGAGAAGGACCGGCTCATCCTTTTCGTTGACGATTTCTCTGCCCTTGGCGCGCAGAAAGCCCTTGACTCTGTCTTGAGAAAGCTTTTCCCAGGTACTCATGGCACACATTTTATCGGTCTCCTTTTCGTTTATGGTGGGGAATGGAGCGGGCGGGGTTTTGCCCGATGCAGCCGGTACATGCCGGCAAGCTGGGGGCAATGACCTTTGCAGTATCATTGTACCATAAATTGTTAAAAAATCAACATATTTTTCTCGCTTTTTACCATGACCGCTGGGGTGATTGTCTGGCTGTGACAGAGCCGCCCTGGCCGGGGGAGCCTCAGCCAGGGCGGGGGTTATTTTTGTCATTGGTATTTTGCGGTTTAGCCTCTCTCCCAGCTGGACCGCAGCACGGCCTGTACCACCCAGCGGGCGTCGTAGCCGTTTACGGTGCAGGTGGAGAGGGTGAGGACCTGCTCCTCCGGCTGGGGGACAATGCCGGTGTCGATGATGGAGCTGTCCAGGCAGAAGTCCAGAAAGTCCTGCTCCAGGTGGCTTTTTTCCAGGTCCAGCCGGTAGACCAGGCTGGTGATGGGCGCCTCGTGGGCGGCAAAAATGTCGTACTGGCGCAGGCCGTCGGAGGTGAGCAGGTACACGCTGGGGTGCTCCTGCCAGTATGCCTCCTCCTCGTAGAAGCGCAGGCTGCCGAACATGGAGTCGTCCAGCATACGGTGGGCGTAGATGATCAAGCTGTAGTTGGACAGGTCCGGCTGGTTGGTGGACTCGAGGAACACGGAGCCGCTGACGCTGGGGTCTCCCCGCCAGTCATAGTCCAGGTAGTGGTGGTTGTCCTCCCCCTGCATCAGAGGGTAGGAGACCAGAGTGCCGGGGATTTCGACCCACCCGATGACGTCGCTGTTCACAGCCTGCAGGGCGTTCAGGTCGATTTCCAGCAGGCCCGCCGCCTCGTCGGGGATGGGCTCTGGGGTGGGGGTTGGCTGGGGCGTGGAGGCGGCGGGGGTTTCCGCGGCCGGGGGGGCTGTGGCAGTGGGGGCTGCGGCAGTGGGGGCTGCGGTGGGCTTACTCTGGCTGCCCGCCTCCCGGTCATCTTGGGGCGTGGGGGCCGGAGTTGCCCTGCCCACAGCGGCCAGGGCCTGCTGATAGGCCTGCTTGTCACCCCACAGACGCAGGGAGTGGGTGAGAAGCATAATCAGGCTGAGGGCCAGGACCCCTGCCAGCCCCCGGAATACCCATTTTGTCATTGGCAAAACCTCCCTTGAATCAAAGGGGGCCGGGGCCCGCAACAGACCCCGGCCTTCCTTTTTTGTTCGCAGCGCTTACCTAGCTGAGCTGATCAGGCGTTTTCGCCTTCCTTTTTGCGGACAGCGCCCATAATGGCCAGGCCGGCTGCAGAGAGCAGGGCCAGTGTCAGCCACAGCTTGGAGCTGTCGCCGGTTTTGGGCACGTCTGCCATGGGAACGTCGGAGTCGGGGATGTCCTCCTCCGGCTTGGGAGCAGGCTCCTCGGGGCCGGGGCCCAGAGGCACGTCGGGCTCGTCAATGTCCTCGTCCGGGTCAGGCTCCTCGGGGCCGGGGCCCAGGGGCACGTCGGGCTCGTCGATGTCCTCGTCCGGGTCGGGCTCAACAGGGCCGGGGCCCAGGGGCACGTCGGGCTCGTCAATGTCCTCGTCCGGGTCGGGCTCAACAGGGCCGGGGCCCAGGGGCACATCGGGCTCGTCAATGTCCTCGTCCGGGTCAGGCTCCTCAGGGCCGGGGCCCAGGGGCACATCCGGGTCGTCATCAATATCTTCGTCCGGCTCAGGTGTAGGAGTGGGAGTCGGGGTTGACGGGGTGACAATGAAGATGGGCGGGGTGACAGGCCTTGGCGTGCCCGTATACTGTGCGGTATATGTCACATTTCCTTCCTCGTCCTCCGAGCGGCTCCACCCGCTGAAAGCGTAAGTGTAGCTTGCGTCCTCTGCCTTGGTGGGATCTTGATTGCCGGAAAGGGCGGTATACTGCTCAGCACCGGGGACTTCCTCAGGCTTGACGTTTTCCCGCTGGTGCAGCAGTGTGCCATCGTAATTCCGCCAAGTGACCGTAACGGTCTTCTCGACCACTGGGTCGCTGTTCTTGGTAAAGACCAGCTTCAGCTCCGTGTTGCCGTTAGCGGCCACTTTATTGGCCGGAACGAATACATCGCTCTCATCAGGGCAGAAGGTATAGCCCTCAACAGTCTTGTCGCTGTCGGCATCGATCCTGATATCCTTGCCAGCCTCAATGGAGCGGACCTCAGACTCTCGGATTTCCTCGCCGGTGTCCTTATTCAGCCAGCGCACCGTGTACTCATAGTGGGTCTGGACCAGACTCGGAGTGTACCAGACTGTTGCTTCGGCATCTGCGGTAAGGTCGTTGAACTCGACCTTGATCTGGTCAGGGGTATAACCCTCGACCTCAGGAGAGTCTACAGAAACAGAGTCACCCTTTTTGACAAGGACCTCTTTCTTCTCCGCGACCTCCTTACCAGACCCCTTTTCTAAATAGTGGATGGTCACCGTGCGGTACTTCAGATAATAGGCGTTCAGCACGGCATTCCCTTCGGGCATGGTCTCGGGGCCTTCGGTTCTGACCCAGTAATAGCCCTGGGGCGTTTTCTCCGCATGGACTTCGTTACGGATATCCGCGCCAGGCTTTACCAGCTGCTCCTCTTTGCCCTGAAGCTCTTTCCCTGTCTCATCATCCCAGTACTGTATAGTCAGGGTATGGGTGGTGGGATTTTCGGGCTTCGGCTCGTCTTTCTTCCGGCAGTAGACCAAGAGATCTGTATCGGCTGCGGGCATTTTGTCACCATCATCAAGTCCTTTGTGGCTGACATACTCGTAACCTTTGGGGATCCCTTTTTTATACTGCTCAGGGCCAATAGGCTCGCCTGCTGCAATATGATCGTGAAGGTCTCCGTCCACGATCTTCTCACCTGTCTCAGAATCGTAATACACGATCTGCAGGTTGTGGAACTTCGGCTTGGGGTCCTCGGTGATGTCCTTCCTGCAGTAGACGGTCAATGTGGCTTTGCCAGCAGGCATGATGTCCCCTTCAGGCCCTTTATGGTCGACATAGGTGTAGCCTTCAGGTACCTTGCCATATTGGTACGCGTCAATTTTGGAGCCTACCGCTACATCCTGCGCATCCGTAACACCGATGTATTTCTCTGCATCGATGTCGAAATACACAACCGTCAACTGGCCGAACTGCCGCTCCAGCTGGGGAATCACCTCTGTGTCGATGTGGTTCTCGTTACGGGAGCAGACCCGTTCCTTTTGGCCAGCATTGTCATAGGTAGCCTGTTTTACAACTTTCCACTCACCGTAATTATGGCCAAGCGGTTCGCCAGAGGATTGCTTTTCATACATAGCCACACTCGTTACAGGTGTATTCCATATAGCCGGCCTCTGTGCAGGTAGGCAATACCGTGTTTACACTTTCCTTGTGGTAGCCATCATCATCGACCTGGTAGCAGCTTCTTGAGCACGAAGAGCACTGAACATATCTCAACCCCGTCCCTTCATCTATCTGGGGAGAGCCAAACGAGTGCTTCACACCGCCATCCACCGCAAAAGCAGTCAAGGGCAGCATACTCACGCACAGCATGAGGACCATCAGCAGCGCGAGGCTGCATTTGCCTAAATTTTTCATTTTTTTCATAATGTATACCTCTCTTTGCAAAATTCGGACGCAAAGTAGTCCGGTAGCCGAACGAGCGTAGCGCGCGGGACGCTCCCCCGCGCCTTAGCCTCTGGCTTTGCGGTCCCGCCGTTTCCAACGGTTTGCCATTGCAACCGAACGAGCATAAGACGTTGCTGCTGCGCAGCAAGTCTCCAAGCTTTTGCTGCGCAAAAGCTTTTTGGCGTTGCTGGCTTGCAACAGCAGGTCTCTCAGCCTCTGGCTTTGCGTCCCATTGTTTCCAATGGTTTGCCCTGCGCCTTGCTTCGCCCGCTTGCGGCGCGTTGGCGGGCGGCCTTATGGCGGCATCCCTCCCGGCTTCATCTGTCGACCACCTCCATTCCTCTGTGTATTTATGAATCAGCCGGGGGCCGCTGGTTTGCGGCTGCGCCGGCGTATTCATCCAAAAATGGATCGTGAAGCTCCGCCTCGCCCCGTTTTCGGGCCTGGACGGCCTCTTCAAAGTGGGAATAGCTGCCCAGATAGTAGCGTTTGCCCTTGAAGCAGATGGTGGCCCGCCACTTTCCCTTTGCGGCCCACCAGTCTACGCCGGGCACGCCGCTGGTGTTGTTTTTGCGGGCTACCTTGGCGGCGCGGAGCATTTCGGGGCTGGTGCCGTCTACATAGACGGGGCCTCTATCCATACAGCCGCAGCTTTTGGTGTGGCCGCTGCGCAGCTGGTTGGTTTTCACGGTGGTGTGGCGGCCGCAGTCGCAGAGGCAGCGCCAGGCGGTGCGCTCGCCGATGTTCTCCGCCGGGCCCAGCACGGTCAGCCTGCCGTACCGCTGGCCTGTCAGGTCGATTTTTTGCCGGGAGTGTCCCATAGCCTCAGCCCCTTTCCCAGAAATAAAGTAGACCTTTTGACACTGAAATCTTTCTGGGGGAAATGGGGGAGCTTGGGGAACAAAGTCGGACATAAATCATAGAATGGGCTTGAAATCATTTCCAGAGTATGCTAAAATAGCTAATAAGAGGAGAAGTGTCAAAAGGTCTACCTTTTGACAGGATTCTCTTTTATTTTTGCGCAGTCTGCGACCCGGAGCTGCCGCAGACGCCGGTAAAAGGTGGCGTCGCTGATGTTGCATTTTTCCAGCACATCCTGCAGGTCCAGCTCCTTTTGCTCCCACTTGCGCACGATTTGGGTGAAATCCTCGGGCAGGGGCTTTTCGGGCCTGCCGAACCGGACCCCCCGGGCCTTGGCTGCGGCAATGCCCTGCTGCTGCCGCTGGCGGATGTTGGCCCGCTCGTTTTCGGCCACAAAGGAGAGAATTTGCAGCACCAGGTCGGCAATGAAGGTGCCCATCAGGTCCTTGGCGGTGCGGGTGTCCAGCAGGGGCATGTCGATCACGCAGACGTCCACATTTTTGATTTTGGTGAGGATGCGCCACTGCTCTTGAATCTCTTTGTAGTTGCGGCCCAGCCGGTCAATGCTGAGTATGTAGAGCAGGTCGCCGGGCCTGAGCCTTTTTACCAGTCGTTTATACTGGGGCCGCTCAAAGTCTTTGCCGGACTGCTTGTCCATAAAAACGTTCTGCAATGGTACGCCCTTGGCGTTTACTGCCATTTGCTGCCTGTCCTCATTCTGGTCGGTGCTGGAAACGCGGATGTAGCCGTAGATCTTCATTTGTTCACGTCCCTTCCGTGTGGTTTCTTGTCATTATAATGCAAAACCTGGCAACGCGGCAAATTGTCACCAGTAGCGGGGCTGGGTACGGGAAGGGCGTTCCGCCGCAGAATTTATGTTGCATCAAAGCATAAAGCGTGGTATAATGTGTTCTGGCGAACACAAGGAGAAGCCCTTGCTGCGCATGACTTGGCGATGCCAAGTCACAGCGCCGGACTTCTCCATAAAGTTTTGTGGTTTAATATTTTCGTAAATAGAAAAGCCGCCAGGCGCTGTGCCGGGGGCTGGCTTTTCTTGATAGGGCGTGTTCCCACAAGCGTTCGCAAACGTCTTTTCGCCAGCTTTCCGGCTCAAAATTCTGAACGCGGGAGGTGTTTGGATTTTTGGAGCGGAGGCTGGCGAAAAGCCGCTTCAATATCTCCGCTCAGCTTATGGGAGTATGCCGCAGAAACAACTGTGGAAGGAAGATGCCAGATGAAGTCGATCAAGATGAAAATTCAGGCCAGTATGCTGTTTGTGGTATTTGCCGGGGCTTTGCTGATTGGCATAGTCACCGCTTTGCTCAACGCCAAGGGCATTGACTCCATGATGGAGAAGACCCTGGGCCCTGCCACCCAGATGGCGGCGGACGCGGTGCAGTGGCGGATGGACAAATATTGGACCGCTTTGAGCGAGGCCGCCGCCTCGGATATTTTTCGGGAATCGGCCCCGGACGCACGGGAGCTGGTCTCTGTGCGGGACGATATGGCGGTGCGCAACGGGTTTGTCTACACGGGAAAGATGGACGCGGACGGCTTTTCCTCCACAGGGGAGAGCTATGCCGGCCAGGACTATTTTGAGCAGTGCAAGGCCACTTTGAAGCCCTATATCTCTGACATTATGAACGACGGCAGTCAGATGATTTTTTTGATGGAGGTCCCCATTCTGGTGGACGGACGCTTTGAGGGCCTTGTCTACGGGGGCATCAACGCTGACTTTTTGTCTGACATTGTGGTGAACCTGGCCATGGGCACAGAGGGCGTGGCCTATGTGCTGGACCAGAAGGGAAATGTGATTGGCCACCGGGAGCGTTCGGTGGTGGAGGAAGGCTCTAATATGATTGAGGCGGCCAAATCGGACCCCAGCGCAGCGGACGTGGCCGCGGTGAACCAGCGGATGGTGAACGGGGAGACCGGCTTTGGCGCATACAAATTTTATGGCGACAACAAGCTGGTGGGCTTTGCCCCCATTGGGGGCAACCAGAATTGGAGCATTGCCATTGAGATGAGCCAGCGGGAGTTTAAGTCTACCTTGGACCAGAGCATCTGGCTCACGGTGCTGGTGGTGGCTTTGGTGGTGATCGCCAGCTTCCCGGTGGCGGTGATTGTGGGGCGGTCGATCTCCCGGCCGATTCGGGCCTGTGTGGCCCGGCTGGAAAAGCTGGCGGACGGCGACCTGAAGACCCCGGCCCCGGTGGTCAGCTCTCGGGATGAAACCGCTGAGCTCACCAAGGCCCTGGATATCACCCGCGCCCGCCTGCATGATGTGGTGCAGGATGTGTCTCACCACCTGGGCAAAATGGCGGACGGGGACTTTCAGGAGGAGCCGGACCGCACCTATTGGGGGGATTTTGCCGCCATTGCCCAGTCCATCAAAACCATACATGGCTCCCTGCGGGATACTCTTTCCAGAATCAGCCAGTCGGCGGGCAATGTGGCCCACAGCGCAGGGCAGGTGGCCGACGGGGCCCAGTCTTTGAGCCAGGGCGCTGCCGAGCAGGCCAGCGCGGTTCAGGAGCTCTCGACCACAGCCGCGGATATTGCGGAAAACGCCAGGCGCACCCTTGCCGCGGCGGAGGAGGCCGGTCAGTTTGTAGACCAGGCCGGGGCTCAGCTGAACGTGAGCATTGACTATGTGAAGGAGCTGAACTCCGCCACAGAGGCCATGCACAGCTCCTCGCAGGAGATTGGAAAGATTATTGAGACCATTGAGAACATCGCTTTCCAGACCAATATTCTGGCGTTGAACGCCTCGGTGGAGGCCGCCCGGGCTGGCACGGCTGGAAAGGGCTTTGCGGTGGTGGCCAACGAGGTGCGCAGGCTTGCCTCCAAGTCTGACGAAGCCGCCAAGGCCACCAAGGAGCTGATTGAGAACTCGATTCAGGCGATTTCAGAGGGCGGGCGGATTGTCGGCATGGTTACTGAATCTCTGGACAAAACCGGCATGCTGGCGGGGAATGTAACCGTTAAGATGGGCAGCGTGGTTGAGGCGGTAGAGGGCCAGACCGCGGCCATCTCTCAGGTTACAGAGGGGATTGAGCAGATCTCTTCGGTGGTACATAACACCTCGGCTACCTCTGAGCAGAGCGCGGCTACCTCTCAGGCGCTGTTGGAGCAGTCCCGGATGATGAACGAGCTGGTGGGCCGCTTCCGGCTGGAGTAAAGCGGCCCCAAGCAAGCCCGCCTGCATGGAGCGCAGACGGGCTTGCTTTTTGCGACAATCGGCTTTCTTGGGTGGGCTGTCCCCTGCGCTCTGCGGTTGGAGCGGGCCCTGGAGGAGTCGGATTGAGAGTAGAATGGAAAAAGCCAGAGGGCCTGTCGGCTCTCTGGCTTTTTTATGTTTTATTGAGGGGCTCTACTTCATGCGCCGCGCCGCTGTGACACGAGCGGCCTGCAGCAGCTCGCTGAAGCTTTTTTGAGGGCGGCGTTGGGCCCCGGCGGGCAGAATATGCTCAAAAATCACCAGGCTCCCCAGGGCCTTGGCCCGGTTATACTCCTCCTGGCTGCGGATGGTCCAGCTCACCTCCTGCATCCCGAACAGCGTCTTTACCGCCCACATGGCGGGGATGTCCCGGGTGTGCAGATGGTAGGCCTCAAAGTGGGGGCGGGTGTACCAGTTTGTCAGCAGATTGCGCCCGCAAAAGGCCTGCATGCGGCTGAGCCCGTCGTCTCCCTTTTGGAAGCGGCCCATCAGCTGGCCCCGCACCACATCCGGCCTGTTTTTCCGGAACCAGCGCACGATCCGGGGGTCGAAGGACTCTACGCAGTACAGGCCCCGGTAGCCGGCCAGCTCCTTCATGACCAGCGTGCACAGCTCCGCCGGGTCGTTATAGCCCTTCAGCTCAATGATCAGCGGGGTGGAGCCCTTGAGCTGGGCCAGCACCTCCCGGAACAGGGGAACGGGCTCTTGGGTGCCAAACAGCCGGTAGCCCCGCAGCTCCTCATAGGTCATGGCGGCAATCACCCGGTCGGAGCCGCAGCTGCGCTTCAGGCTGGGGTCATGGTGCACCACCACCTGTTTGTCCTTGGTCAGCTGCAGGTCGAACTCCATGCCAAAGCCCCCCAGCTCCGCCAGACGAAAGGCCGGCAGGGAGTTTTCGGGCACGCCTTTTTCCAGGTCGTGAAGGCCCCGGTGGGCGTAGTCAAAGGCTTTGAAGTCCTGAAAGCCGGGCCTGGGCCCCAGCTGGGGGGCAATCAGCCACAGCCAGGCCAGCGCCGCCGCCAAAGCTGCCAGCAATATGCCTGCCAGAACCGGCCCCCCTGGCGTACCTGCCTGTAGTATCATCATAAGCATCCTGCCCTTCTGTGTTTGGTTTGACTCCATCATATACCAAAGCGAAGGATTTTTCAAGCCCCAGATGGTAGGGGGGCTTTTACAAGAAAGAGTTTTTGAAGGGGGAATGGCCTCCGGCGGCTCAGGTGGGGGGCCTTGAGAAGCCTGCCAACGCTGAAAAGGAGGACAAAGCTTTCTGGACGCTTGTCGAAAGTCTTGCTTATTTGCGCTTTGCTTTGGGCGCTCTTATGGGAGGGGGTTTTTGAGAGGTCGGGGGAAGGGGTTTTCTTTTCTGTCTGGAACATGACATACGGCTGTCTGGTTCTCTCTGTTATGATAAGCGTGTCAAAAATAACCATAGTATTCTAATTTTCTTACGGTGATGTTTGATACAAAGGAGGAGGTGCAAAGGGCCTATGAGGTGATGAAGGAGGGGAGCCAGACCATCTACCCCATGGAGGCCACGCCTTACAGCTCCTGCCGGGTGGTTTTTGTGGACAAATTCGGGATTCGCTGGGGGATTATGACCGAGCAGACCGAGCGGTGAATTTCTGCCGGCGGGCCTGCCTCCCGCTGGGGCGAGACATGGGGAGGACGAAGAAGAAAGCAGGCTGTTTCCGTTGCAGAAACAGTCTGCTTTCTTCTGGTTGTTATCGGTCAATCCGCCAGCTGCCTGGTTCCAGGGAGGCGTCCTGTACAAACTGTACCTGCCAGCCAAAGGCTTGCAGCTTTTGCAGGTTCTCCCTCCCCTGCCCCAGGGCGGTAGAGACGTGCCGGGGATGCACTGCCACGGTGCAGCGGCCAGGGCCGTGGGGCTTCAGCGATTGAGTCAGCCTGAGCAGAAACCTCCGGCTCTCCGCCAGCTGGCGAAAGGCCGGGTGGTAGGGACCGGCCAGACGGCTGGCCTCCACCGCTGGGCTGGGGTGCAGCCCCATGCGGATGACCCGTACCCCGGCCCCCTCAAACAGGTCCAGCAGGGCCGCGCACAGGTCTACCGCCTGTTCCAGAGTCTGGGGGCGGTATTGGCCGGTCTGGTAAAGTCGGGCCAGGCCGGTGTTGGGGAGGACGATGGCTGGGTAGACCCGCACCGTGGCCGGGCCCAGGGCAATGAGGCCTTGGGCGGTGGCCAGGTCCTTTTCAGGGGTGCTGGCGTAGAGGCCGGTCATCATTTGCAGTCCCAGCTCCAGCCCGGCCTGACGGATGCGCTCCGCCGCCTCCCTGGTTTGGGCGGCTGTGTGGCCCCGGCGGTTGGCCCGCAGCACCTGGTTGTCCATGGACTGGGCCCCCAGCTCTACCGCGGTCACCCGGTGGGCCTTCAGCACTGCCAGAATCTGGGGGTCAATGGCATCGGGCCGGGTGGAGCAGCGCACCCCCCGGAAGCCCCAACGCTCCACCGCAGCCTTTGCCGCAGTGAGCAGGGCCAGCATGTAGGCCTGGTCAATGGCAGTAAAGCTGCCCCCAAAAAAGGCGATCTCCGCCTGCTCCCGGCGGGGGCCCAGGGTCTCTGCCCCCCGCCGGGCCGCAGACCACACGTCCTCTGGGGTTGGGGGGCTTTGGGCCTGCCCGGTGATGGCCCTCTGGTCGCAGAAGCTGCACTGCCGGGGACAGCCCAGATGGGGCACAAAAATGCTGATGTTGGCGTGCTTCTCCCGGCCCATCAGTAGCCCATCAGCTCCAAAGCCTCCCGGGCGGCCTGCTGCTCGGCCTCCTTTTTGCTTCTGCCGCCGCCCTTGCCGATTACGTTGCTGTTCAGGTGCACCTCCACGGTAAAATGCTTCTGGTGGTCGGGGCCGCTCTCGCCGGTGACCACATACTCCAGACGCTCCTCCGGGTTCTGCTGAATGATCTCCTGCAGGGTGGTTTTATAGTCCTTGAAGGTGCGGCTGCTGCGGGTTTTGGCGGCGGGGACGATAAAGCGCAGAATAAAGGCCTTGGCCTTTTCCAGGTCGCCGCTGTCCAGGTAGATGGCCGCTGTGGTGGACTCGAACACGTCCGCCAGTATGCTGGGACGCTCCCGACCGCCGGAGTGCATCTCCCCGTGGCTCAGCCGGAGAAAGCTGCCCACATCCAGGCTGCGGGAAAAGCCGCAGAGGGATTTTTCGCACACCAGCGCGGCCCGGGTTTTGGTGAGCTGGCCCTCGGGCAGGCTGGCATAGTGGGTGAACAGGTACTCGGCGGTGACAAAGCCCAGCACCGAGTCCCCCAGAAATTCCAGCCGCTCATAGCTCTGGCAGCGGTTCTCGTTGGCGTAGGATGAGTGGGTCAGGGCTGTTTCCAGCAGGGTTCTGTCCTTGAACTGGTAGCCGATGCGCTTTTCGTATTCTTCCAGTGGTTTCATGGTTGCAGTCTCCTGTTTCGTGTGATGCTGTGCTTGGGGAGGTGGTTTTGCTTTTCTTTTTGATTGGTTGGGGGTGGGCGGCGGGTCGGGAGCTTCTGACATTGCCCTTCGGGCAGAGCCACCCGATGTGGAGCTTCGTTCCACATCGCTGTTTGCCTCGAGTCCGAAGGAGTCGCCTTTTACTTTGCAAAAGTACCGGCAAACTCCTACCGGTAGTCGCTCAACTATTTGGCGGCAGCGGCTCTCTTGTCTTGAACTCGGTTGGGTCAGAATGGTTCCTCTACTTGGCAAAGCCAAGTAGGTGGCAAAGCCAAGTAGGTGGCAAAGCCAAGTAGGCGGTAAAGCCAAGTAGGCTCCCCTCTCCCCCGACGCTTAGGGATTAAGGGCATTGTCGAATGGCCGCTAAAGCGGCCATTCGATAAGAAACCCCCGGCGAGGGGTGAGCGTCTGCCGGTGGCAGACAAGCTGCGAACCGACCGAGGCGAAGCCGAGACTCTCACGAGAAATGTCCCACTGGGACATTTCTCTATCTTCCTGCGCTTTTGTTGCGATTTTAAGGGCAAGGGATTAAGGTCGCCGCCGGCGGCTTAAGAATCTTCAAAAGCTTTTGATACGCGCACCTTGGTTGGGGGGCGCTTTGGGTTTTTGCGCGCGGTTTTAGAACTTGTACCGATAGGATTTGCACCTGGATTTTCGAGCAAATTTCACGGTTGACAAGGCGCAAACCCGCAGGCAATCTCGCGATTGGCAAGGGTTTGCAACACAGTCAACTGTGAAATTTGCCGAAAAGGCAGGTGCAAACTCCTATTGGTACAAGTTCTTAGTTTGCCAGGGCTTGGGTGATGGCTTCTACATAGCCTGACTGGGTGCAGTCCCGCACCAGCTTGAGGGCGCTTTGCACTGCCTTGGCTTTGGCGTTGCCATGCATTTTGAACACCGGCTTTGCCGCCCCCAGAATGGGCGCGCCTCCATAGGAATTGTAGTCCATGGTCTTTTTCAGCCCCTGCAGGTCTCCGTAAATCAGGGCCGCTGCCAGCTTATTTTTTACGTTCTTCTGGAAGATATCCTTCACCATGCCCATCATAGCCAACGCCGTGCCCTCATACAGCTTGAGCACCGTGTTGCCCGTAAAGCCGTCGGCCACTGCCACGTCGCAGGCCCCGTAGGGGATGTCCCGGGGCTCCACATTCCCCACAAAGTTCAGGCCCGGGCAGCTTTTCAGCAGGGCATAGGCCTCCTGGCGCAGGTCGTCGCCCTTGTGGGACTCTGTCCCCACATTCACCAGGCCCACCCGGGGGGCCTGCACCCCCATCACATTCTCCATGTACGCCGAACCCATCAGACCGAATTGCAGCAGCATATCCGCCCGGCAGACCACATTGGCTCCCCCGTCGCACACCATAAAGGGGGTTTTGGTGGTGGGCAGCACTGGGGCAAAGGCCACCCGCTTCACCCCTTTCATTCGCTTGACCAGCATGGTGGCCCCCACGGTGAGGGCTCCGCTGTTGCCCGCGCTGGCAAAGGCGTCGCCCTTGCCCTGGGCCAGGGCCCGCATACCCACGGCCATGGAGCTTGCCGCCTTCTCCTTCAGAATACTGCTTGGCTCGTCCTCCATGGTCAGGGTCTGGCTGGCGTGGAGCACCTCCATTTTGCGAAAAGACTCCTCCAAGCCCAGCTCCTTGGCGCAGGCCAGCAGCTGGTCCTTGTCTCCTGCCAGGGCCACGTCAATGCCCAAGGGCTCCATGGCCTGGGCGCAGCCCAGCAGAATCTCCCGGGGCGCGTTGTCCCCCCCAAAAGCGTCTACGATAATGCGCATGTTGTTCCTCCCAAGTAGTCAGTCAATGCCTGCAAGGCCCGCTGGGCCAGCCGGCTGTAGCGTTCCCGCTTGTCCCGCACCCGCTCTGGCAGCGGGGGCAGAATGCCGAAATTCGCCCCCATGGGCTGAAAATCCTTGCCCTCATACCCGGAGACATACCGGCTCAGGGCTCCTGTCATGGTCTCTTCGGGCAGAACCAGCGGCTCCTGGCCCCGCAGCCGCCGGGCCAGGTTCCGCCCTGCCAGCAGGCCGCTGGCCGCGGACTCCATATAGCCCTCTACCCCGGTCATCTGTCCGGCAAAAAACAGATCTGGCCTGGCCCGCAGGGAGAAGTCTCCGTTGAGCAGCCGGGGGGAGTTGAGAAAGGTGTTGCGGTGCATCACCCCATACCGGGCGAACTCCGCCCGCTCCAACCCGGGAATCATGCCGAACACCCGCTTTTGCTCGCCAAACCGCAGGTTGGTTTGAAAGCCCACCAGATTGTAGAGGCTGTTCTCCCGGTTCTCGGTGCGCAGCTGCAAAACCGCCCAGGGCCTGTGCCCGGTGCGGGGGTCGGTCAGGCCCACGGGCTTCATGGGGCCGTATCGGATGGCGTCCCGGCCCCGGGAGGCCAGGACCTCAATGGGCATACAGCCCTCATAGACCTTGGGGCCAGCCTGGTCCACCCCGTGGGCAGCCTGGTCCACGCCGTGGACAGGGGCCCGCTCAGCGCCCAGCAGCGCCTCTAAAAAGGCCTCATACTCCGCCTTGTTCATGGGGCAGTTGATGTAGTCCCCGTCCCCCTCTCCCCGGCCGTAGCGGTCGGCGGTAAAGCAGCGGCTCATGTCAATGCTCTCTCGGGTGACAATGGGGGCGGCGGCGTCAAAAAAGTGGAGCCCGCCTCCGCAGAGGGTCTCGATCTCCCCGGCCAGACTGTCTGAGGTAAGGGGGCCTGTGGCAATGACCGCCGGGCCCGCCGGGATGGCTTCCAGCTCCCGGCGTTCCAGGGTGATCAGGGGGTGGCTCTCCACCGCCTGGGTGACCAGCCGGGAGAAGGCCTCCCGGTCTACCGCCAGGGCGCCCCCTGCGGGCACTGCCGTCTGTTGGGCAATGGGCACCAGCAGAGAGCCCAGGCGGCGCATCTCCTCCTTCAGCAGCCCGGCGGCGGACTCTACCCGGGCGGCTTTCAGGGAGTTGGAGCAGACCAGCTCCGCCAGCAGCGGGCTTTTGTGGGCCGGGCTGAAGCGGCCCGGCTTCATGTCCATCAGGCGGACGGGCAGGCCCTGGCCTGCCAGCTGCCACGCAGCCTCGCAGCCGGCCAGGCCGCCGCCCACCACGGTTATTTTTTCCATATTGTCCCCCGTTCCGGCGGGTTTGCCGGTTTTTGTCGTTTCTCCCCAGCCGCCCTGGACACTTAGGGCTTGTTTGAAAATAGAGGAAATGCCGGATTTTTGGTCCAAAGGAGGCGATTTCAAGGAGAAAACCGCAAGTAATACTTGCGTATTATGAGGATTTTCAACGCAGAAAGCGACTGCTTTGGGGCAAAAAGACGGTGTTTTCGATTTTTCAAACGAGCCCTAGAGTCTGTTTTAAAACCGGAGAAATGTCGGATTTTTGTCCAAAAACGAGGGCTTTCAAGGAAAAAACCGCAAGAAAGGCTTGCCGCCTTTCGAGGATTTTTGACGCAGAAAGCACCGTTTTGGGGCAAAATAGACGGCATTTCGGAGTTTTAAAACAGACTCTAGTCCTTGGGCAGCTTGCCGGGGAAGGTGCAGCCCTCGGTCATGCAGTAGATACGCTTGTCTTTGGTCTTCTTCTGCATCAGGGTTTTGCCGCACACCGGGCACTTCTCCTTGGTGGGCGGGTCCCAGCTGACGAAGTCGCAGTCCGGGTAGCGGTCGCAGCCATAGAACACCCGGCCCTTTTTGGACTTGCGCTCGATAATATTGCCCCCGCATTTGGGGCACTCGGCGCCTGTGGTCTTGACGATTTTTTTGATGTTCTGACACTCCGGGTAGCCTGAGCAGGCGATGAACTTGCCAAAGCGCCCGTGCTTGACCACCATGGGCCGGCCGCATTTGTCGCAGATTTCGTCGGTCTCGTCCTCTTTCAGGTGGATCTTCACCCCATCCATGGCCTTTTTGGCCTTTTGCACGGTTTTGTCAAAGTCGTCGTAGAAGGCTTGCAGGGCGTCTACCCACTGCTCCTCCCCCCGCTGTACCGCGTCCAGGTCGTCTTCTACCTGGGCGGTAAACTTGACGTTGACGATTTTGGGGAACTGCTCCTTCATGAGCTTGGTGATGACCTCACCCAGCTCGGTGGGCTTAAAGGCCTTGCCCTCCCGGGTGACATACTCCCGCATGGTGATGGTGGAGATGGTGGCCGCATAGGTGGAGGGCCGGCCGATGCCGTTCTCCTCCAGGGTTTTGATGAGGGAGGCCTCGGTGTAGCGGGGTGGGGGCTGGGTGAAGTGCTGGCTCCCCTTCAGCTCCCGGACCTTCAGCTTCATGCCCTCCTCCAGGGGGGGCAGGTCCTTGCCGGCCTTCTCCTCCTCGTCCTTGCTCTCCTCATACAGAGCGGTGAAGCCGTCGAAGGCCACATGGAAGCCGCTGGCCTTGAAAATATATTTTCCCGCCAGAATATTGGCCTGGGTGGTGTTGAGCACACAGTTGGCCATCTGGCTGGACAGGAAACGCTCCCAGATGAGCTTGTAGAGCTTATACTGGTCCGGGGTCAGGGAGTCCTTGACCTGCTCGGGGGTCAGGCTGATGGTGGAGGGGCGGATGGCCTCGTGGCCGTCCTGGGCATTGGCCCGGGACTTGAAATGCCGGGGCTTGGGAGGCAGATATTTCTCCCCCCAGCGGCCCTCGATAAACTGGGCCGCGTCCCGGATGGCGTCCTCTGAGATGCGCAGGGAGTCGGTACGCATGTAGGTGATGAGGCCCACGGCCCCCTGGCCCTCGATGTCCACGCCCTCATACAGCTCCTGAGCGGCCCGCATGGTGCGGTAGGCCTGAAAGCCCAGCTTGCGGCTGGCCTCCTGCTGCAGGGTCGACGTGATGAAGGGGGGCGCGGGCTGGCGGCTGCGCCTGCCCTTTTTCACCGGGCCCACCACAAAGTCCTCGTTCTCAAGCTCTTTGAGAATGCCGTCGGCCTGCCCGCCGGAGGTGATCTCAATTTCTCCGTTTGCGTCGCCGTAAAAGGCGGCGGGGAACAGGGACCGGGAGGGCGGGGCGGTGAGCCGGGCGTCGATGCTCCAATACTCCTTGGGCACAAAGGCGCGGATCTCCTCCTCCCGGTCCACAATCATCCGCACGGCCACAGACTGCACCCGGCCCGCGGAGAGCCCCTTGCGGATGGTCTTGACCAGAAAGGGGCTGAGGGTGTAGCCCACCAGCCGGTCCAGAATGCGCCGGGCCTGCTGGGCGTTTACCAGGTCCATGTCAATGGTGCGGGGATGGGCCATGCCCTCGGCCACCCCGGTTTTGGTGATCTCGTTAAAGGTCACCCGGTCCGGGGCGTCCTCGTCCAGCTTTAAAATGTATGCCAGATGCCAGGAGATGGCTTCGCCCTCCCGGTCCGGGTCCGTGGCCAGCAGCACCCCGTCCGCGTCGGCGGCAGCGGCCTTCAGGTCCTTCACCAGCTGCTCTTTGCCCTTGATAATGGTGTATTTGGGCTTGAAATGGTCCTTCACGTCCACGCAGAGCCTGGCCTTGGGCAGGTCCCGCACATGGCCCATGGAGGCCACCACCTTGTAGTCGGGACCCAGATATTTCTGTATGGTCTTCGCCTTGGAGGGCGACTCCACAATCACTAATTTCGACATAATCCTATCCTTTACCTCATTCAATATTCTCGGGAGCCTGCCCGGGCATAGCGTCTGCCCGGACCCTGCTCCACCTGGCCCGCCAGCTCCATTCGGGCCAGCAGAGTCAGCAGCGTGCCGGCCGACATGCCGGTGGCGTCGGCCAGCTCCTCCACGGTCCGGCTCCGGTTTTCCAGCGCGGCCAGCACCTGCTCCTCCCTTGACCCGGTGGCTGCCGGAACGCCGGCGTCCTGCAAAACCGCCTCTCCCCTCGTCCTGGGGGGACGGGGTGGGAACGCCGCCGGAGGCCCCTGAGGGGCCGGCCTGTTTTTCTCGGGCCTGTGCCCGGGGAAGGGAGCCGGTTGGGGCGGCTCTCCCTGCGCAGGAGGGGGAGCCGGGGACACGCCGAACAGCTGGGGCCACTGCTCGAACAGCTCCCAGCCCCGGGCGATGGGCGCGGCCCCTTCGGCCAGCAGCCTGCGGCTGCCGGTATAGGCCGGGTCCCCTGGGGGGCCGGGGTAGACAAACAGCCGCCGGCCCTGCTTGGCGGCGTGGCGGGCATAGATCATGCTGCCGCTCTTCTCCCCCACCTGCACCAGCACCACGGCCTGGCACATGCCGGTGATGAGCCGGTTGCGCAGGTGAAACCCGCCCTGGGCCGGGGTCCGCTGGGAAAAATACTCGGAGAGGAGTGCGCCGCCCATTCTCAGCTGGCGGCGGCGCAAGGCGGCGTTTTTGGCCTGATAGGGGCTGGAAAGGTCCACGGGCATAACCGTGACCGTGCGGCCCCCGGCCATCAGCGCGCCCTCAATGGCGGCGTTGTCCGCGCCGGGAGCCATGCCGCTGACCACCACCGCCCCGGCGGAGGACAGCCCCTGGCCCAGCTCTCTGGCCGCGGCCAGACCGGCCTCTCCGGCCTTGCGGGCCCCGGCCACCGCCACCCAAGGCTTGCCGGACAGCAGGCTCAGGTCGCCCTGTGTATACAGTACCGCAGGAGGGTCAGAAATATTCCTTAAGCCTGGGGGATATTTCTCACTCTCCGGCGTGAGCACGCCCCAGCCCAGCCGCAGGGCGTATTCCAGCCGGGCCAGCGCAGCCTGGGGCGGAAAGGCGGTAAGGGCCTCCATATGTCTTGGGGTGATATAGTCCAGGGTCCGCCAGCCCCCGGCCCCTGCCCGGTAAAAGCCTTCCAGTCCGCCGGGGTAGCTTTGATAGATATGCCAGGGGACGCCGCTGCCCTCTCCGAAAGCGTTTTGCAGCCACAGCCAGAACACTGTGTTATCCATGCTCAGCGGCCTCCTCTCGCCAGCTCCCACAGCAGCACAGTGGCTGCCGCCGCCGCGTTCAGGGACTCCGCCCGGCCTTTCATGGGGATGGTCACCAGGCTGTCGCAGAGCCCGGCGGCCTCCGCCGTCAGGCCGCTGCCCTCGTTGCCAATCAACACGCTGTGCCTGCCGTGGCGGAAGTCTACCTCTGTCACCGGGCGGGCGTTTGGGTGGGGCACCGCCCCGTGGGACGTGTAGCCCTGGCCCCGCAGCAGGGCAAACAGCCGCTGGGCTGAGGACACCGTGGAGAGCCCCAGCCGGAACACCGCCCCCATGGAGGCACGCAGGGCCTTGGGGGACAGGGGGTCGCAGCAGTCCCCCAGGAGAAAGACCCGGAACTGCCCCAGGGCCTCTGCCGTGCGCAGAATGGTCCCCAGATTCCCCGGGTCCTGGAGGTTTTCCAGCACCAAGCAGGGAGGGCCATCCTCCAGCCCGACCTCCCCTGCCAGTCCCTGGGGGCGGCGGCACACGCAGAACACCCCCTGGGGCGTTTTCGTGTCAGCCAGCAGCTGGGCCACCGGGGGCTCGATCTGATATGCCTTGTCCGCTGCCTGAAGGAGGGGGGTCAGGTATTCCCTGTACTTCTCCAAGGCCTCGGGGGTGAAGAAGCAGGCTTGGATCTCCAGCCCGGAAAGGGCCGCGTCCTGGCAAAGGCGCGCGCCCTCGCAGAGAAAGAGCCCGCTCTCCCGACGGGCCCGGGCTGAGGAGCCCAGCGCCGCGGCCTTACGCGCCGTGGGGCTGCGGCGGCTGGCGATGATTTCATATTTCAATTTTACCGCCTCCCTTCTGGCGCGCTCTCTGTCCCGCTGCAATGGGAAACGCCCAAGGCAGCTCTGCCTCAGGCGTGATTTGCAAATTGATCCGGCAGGTTTCGCCCGGGCTCTGTCCGCTTTTACAGCGCGGCCTTTGCCTTTTCTACCAGCGCAGTAAAGCCCTGGGGGTCGGCAATGGCGATTTCGGAGAGCATCTTCCGGTTCAGGGTGACGCCCGCCTTTTTCATGCCGTTCATAAAGGTGGAATAGTTCATGCCGTTCATGCGGCAGCCAGCGGAGATGCGGGTAATCCACAGCTGGCGGAAGTCCCGCTTGCGCTGCTTGCGGCCAATATAAGCATAGTTGCCGGACTTCATGACGGCCTGTTTGGCCATTTTAAAATGCCGGCTTTTGGAACCCCAGTAGCCCTTTGCCAGCTTCAGTACCTTTTTTCTTCTCTTGCGCGTCATCAGCGCGCCCTTTACTCTAGCCATTTCTTCTCAATCCTTTCCCGGCGGACGCCGGCTTCATTCAGCTCTTTTTTTCACAAAAACCCTTGCTCCGGTCTGTTTTGGGCTTATTTATAGGGCAGCATCCGCTTGACCGCGGCTGTGTTGGTCTTGTCGGTAACCGTGGTGCCCCGGGCGTGGCGCTTGACCTTGGGGGTCTTGCCATGGCCGTTGAACAGATGGCTGGTGAACGCGTGGGCGCGGATCACCTTTCCGTTTTTGGAGAGCTTGAAGCGCTTTTTCGCGCCGCTATGTGTTTTGAGCTTCGGCATATTTATTCCTCCTTAGGTTTTATGGCCCGCAGGGGCGGGCCTTACTTTACGGGCTTTGGCACAAGGAACATCAGCATGGTGCGGCCCTCCAGCTTGGGCTGGCGCTCCACGTTGGCCACCTCGGCCATGGCCTCGGCAAAACGGCGCATAATGTCCTGGCCCAGCTCCGGGTGGCCCATCTCCCGGCCCCGGAAGCGGATAGACGCCTTCACCTTGTTGCCCTCTGCGATAAAGCGGACCGCGTGGTTCTTCTTGGTCTCAAAGTCGTGGGTGTCAATGTTCAGCGACAGCCGCACCTCTTTGATCTCCACCACCCGCTGGTTCTTCCGCTGCTCCTTTTCCCGCTTGCTCTGCTCGAACCGGAACTTGCCGTAATCGATGATCTTGCATACAGGCGGGGTGGCCTGGGGGGCGATCTTCACCAGGTCCAGATTCTTCTGCTCTGCCAGCTCCATGGCCTTTTTCGCGGGCATAATGCCCAGCTGCGAGCCGTCGGAATCAATGACCCGGAGCTCCTTGTCCCGGATCTGCTCGTTGATCTGTAGCTCCTTGCTGCTAATAGTTCAGCACCTCCATCAAGAGATATCCTCAAACCTTACCGATCACAAAAGGAAAAAGCGGACGGAGAACCCGCCCGCAGAGCAATATGTCAGAAGCAGCCCTGTTTATAGGGCCTTCTGAAAGCCATATTGACCTGTGACGGTGTACCGCACGGGTGGGAGGCCCTGCAAGAGGCAGAGCTCCACTTCCTTTTCCATGGTCGATTATACTACAGCTCAGGGGCTTTGTCAAGCCCTTTGGGCGGGGAATGGAAAAAAAGGCTTGACAAAGCCCCCCGCATGGGTTACACTGTAGCCTGTAAACAGCCGGGCGCGCCCCGGCGTAATCAGGAGGCAAGAAACCGGATTATGTGCACTTCTTTTGCTTTGAGGTTGAGGAACGAATAAGGGTCCGGCAAAATTCCCTGGCGGCGGACTCCGCCAACGGCTGCTTTGCTGTGCCCTTCTTTCGGCCAATTTCAGCGAAAGAGGTGCTTTTTTCATGCCCAAAAATCATAAGCATGACCGCTCCGGCTGTTCCTATGGAGCCGGGCGTTCCCAGCCGCCAAAGATAAACCGGGGCCGGTATGCTCCTGAGCCGCCCCTATCTGTCAGCCAGAATTTTCTTACCAGCGGCACGGTCATCCGCCGGCTGCTGGCCCAGACGGATATCGGCCCCCAGGACCTGGTGGTGGAGATTGGCCCGGGCAAGGGGCACATCACCCGGGAGCTGCTGCCCCGGTGCCGCCAGGTGCTGGCCGCGGAGCTGGACCCTGCCCTATGCGCCCGCCTGCGGGAGCGTTTTGCCGGAGAGCCCCGCCTGCGGCTGGCGGAGGGGGACTTTCTGGCCATGCCCCTGCCCCGGGGGCCCTATAAGGTGTTTGCCAACATCCCCTTCTCCCGCACCACGGACATTCTCCGCCGTCTCACCGGCGCGGCCCCGCCCCCGCTGGCTGCCTGGCTGGTGGTGGAGCGGGGAGC
This sequence comes from uncultured Oscillospiraceae bacterium, assembly GCA_910587835.1. Lineage (GTDB taxonomy): Bacteria > Bacillota > Clostridia > Oscillospirales > Acutalibacteraceae > Acutalibacter. The sequence goes on from CAJUNQ010000112.1 coordinate 22,796, forward strand.
CGCCCTGCGCTTTCAGGGCAGGGCCGGTCTGGCGGCTATGAGCCTGGCCCCCTTTTTTCAGCTGCGGGTGGCTGCTGCGATTCCCCGCGCCCAGTTCCACCCCAGTCCCCGGGTGGACGCCGCTCTGCTGGAGCTGCGGCTCAGGCCCCGGCCCGACCTGCCTCTGGCCCAGCGGGAGGCGTTCCGGCGGTTTTTGCACCAGGGCCTGGAACGGGGGCCTTGCAGTCTGCTGACCAAGCGGCAGATTGCGGCGGCGCTGCGCCGGGAGGGACTGCCCCCGCCGGGAGAGGACGCTAACCTGAAATATGTCCAATGGCTCTGCCTGTTTCGATATGGAAGGGAGCTGGGGTTGTTTTCAAAAAAGGGCCGCTGACCCAGCCGTCAAAAGCAGGCATTTGGCTCTGGGCCTGTAAGGACGGGGTTTGTGCCAGGCCTTTCGGTCGTTATTTTGACGGTGGCAAAGGGGGGAATTGCGGGCAGTCGGACGAGGTTATGGCTGAGTATATCGCGGGTTTCGGTTGGGCGCGGTCAGCGGCTGAAGGAACGGGTACGGCCGCTGCACTCAGAGCAACGGGCATCGCCGGGCGCGGTCCTTTTTCAGCAGCCTCTCCACGGCCCAACGCTGGGCCTCCAGGCACAGCTTTTGGACCGCCTGCTCTGCCGGCGTCAGCCTCAGGGTGTGATCCGGCTCTGTGGGCTCTCCCAGGGCCGGACCCAGTTGGCCTGTGTAATAATACTGTACTGGGTGAAAGTATGGGATTTGGGGGTGGGTGAGCCAGGCCTGGGCGCAGCCCAGATATTCCTCCACCCGGGCCTCCCGGCCCAGCTCCTCCCGGCACTCCCGGCGGATGCAGGCCTTGTGGCTCTCCCCCGGCTCAAGACCGCCTCCGGGGAGGAACCAGCCCTTGGAGGTCTCCGCCACAGCCAGCAGGCCGTCCTCCATGGCCAGGAGATAGGCGCCCTCCCGGTGGGAATAGACGGCCCCGGGCACAGGCTCGCCCACTGTTTTGTCTATGGAATATTCCGGCTTCATGCCAGTCCCTCCCCTTTCTTTTAAATGAATGGGATTGTTTGCCGCTGTCCTTATGGCCCCTTATGCCTGTCCCGCTGGTCTGTCGCCAGGGTCAGGCTTTCCGGCAGGCGGGGCCAGGACTGCTGCATGACCAGGGGGTAGATGGGGCCGGTGCGCACCTGCTCCCCGGTGAGCCAGGTGAAAAGATGCTCGTCTCCGTCGGTGTCTGCCAGCCGGAAGCTCTCTGTCAGGCTGGGCAGCTTTTCCCAGTCCAGAGAGGCCAGAAGGTAGAGGCACAGCTCGTGCACCGGGGTTCCGTTCAGCCAGAAGAAGCTCTCGCACAGCCACAGGGGGCGGACGGCTTCGGCCTTCACCCCCAGCTCCTCCCGGACCTCCCGGCACAGGGCCTGCTCCATGGTCTCGTGCAGGCGCACCCGGCCCCCGGGCAGATACCAGTGGGCGATGCGGTCCTCCTTCATGGCCAGCAGGCGGCCCTTTTGGAGGAACAGCCCGGCCGCCCGGAAGTTGAACAGGCCCTCCGGCGTTTTGAATTTGCAGTCGGGTCCCAGGGCGGTACTCCCGTTCCTGTCGCTGACGAAGGTGAGCCGTTCCGGCAGATGGGGGAAGCTGTTCTGTACAAAATCGGGGTGTATGTAGTCCGGGGAGCCGCCCAGGGTCAGCCAGCGATAGCCATGCCACTGGCCGTCTGTGTCCGGCCGGGAGAAGGGCTCGGTTAGGCTGGGCAGGGCCTGCCAGTCCAGCTCTGTGAGAAAGTACATCTCAAGCCCGTGATCGGCTGGGTCGCTGCCGCCGTCAAGGCTCTCCCTCAGCCACAGGGGGCGGACCACCCGGGCCTGGACCCCCAGCTCCTCCTGGAGCTCCCGGCACAGGGCCTGCTCCATGGTCTCGTGGAGGCGCACCCGGCCCCCGGGCAGGTAGTGGAACCCGCTGGTATCCTTCTCCTGGTCGTAAACGCCCAGAAGCCTGCCGTTGTGCACGATGACAGCCCCCACCCGCAGGTTGAAGCGGCCCTCGGGGGATAAAAAGGAACAATCCATAGCAAAACCCTCCTTGTTGTTTTTGGGATGGATTCCCAGTATACCACAGATAAGGAGGGTGTAATTGTAAATTTTTTGTTAACTCTTTTTTGCTTTGATGATGGGCTTCTCCTCGCCCCGGAGCAGCCGGCCGATGTTGGCCCGGTGCATGAACAGCACCAGCCCGCCGATGAACGCCGCTGTCCCGGTGACAAAGATGAGCTGGCCCAGCGAACAAAAGCCCTTGGCGTAGTTCAGGAAGAACACCACCAGAAAGGTGTATGCCGGGTACAGGGCCGCGCAGGCCACAGAGGCCAGGGAGATGATCTTCTTCCACAGGAACAGCGCCCCAAAGGTGGCGATGACCAGCAAAAACACCCGCCAGTCCGCCAGAGCGATCATGGCCGCTGCGGCCACAATGCCCTTGCCTCCCCGGAAGCCGTAGTACACCGGGAAGATGTGCCCCACCACGCAGGCCGCGCCTGCCAGATAGCGGGCCACCTGCAGCTGCTCTCCGGTGGGGGATGTATTCATCAGGGCCAGAAGCACGCTGTTTGTAATCAGCTGGCTCAGCAGGACCGCCGCCACGTTTTTCAGAAAGTCGCCCACAAAGGTCAGCAGGGCAGGCAGCTTGCCCACGCTGCGCAGAACATTGGTCATGCCCGCGTTGCCGCTGCCCTGGTCACGGATGTCCTTTCTCTGATAGATGCGGGTGAGAATGATAGCCCAGTTAATCCCCCCCAGCAGGTAGCCCACAAGTATGGAGCCCAACAGGGCCAGAGCAAATGGCAGGTTCCAAATCATTTTAATCACCCTTTTTTCTTTTTTCACCGCGTCTTGTTACATGGTGCGGAAAGTTAGCGATAGTCTCGCGTCAACTATACTACTTAAAACAACGTTTCGGTCTGCTGTGCTTTCCAACCGCGACGCGCCAGCGCAAGCGCTGGACTTTCGTCACGCCTGTTACGTTAGTACGAACATCTAACGGCAGTCACGCGCTCATTCTGCTACTTATAACAACGTTTCGGTATGCTGGACTTCCCCACCGCGGCGCGCCAGCGCAAGCGCTGGACTTTCGTCACGCCTGTTACATGGTACGGAAAGTTAGCGGTAGTCTCGCGTCAACTATACTACTTAAAACAACGTTTCGGTCTGCTGTGCTTTCCAACCGCGACGCGAAACTTCTCCAATAAAATGCCGGTAGCGCGTGTCCTTTGCGCGACTACGCGAATTGGGTCAAGCGTCACGCTTGTCGCGGATCATCAACCGCACTGGGGTGCATTCCAGGCCGAAGGTCTCTCGGATGCGGTTGACAATGTACCGCTGGTAGGAGTAGTGGAACAGCTCGTGGTCATTGCAGAAGCATACGAAGGTGGGGGGCTTGGTGCCGGCCTGGGTCATGTAGTAAATTTTCAGCCGCCGGCCCTTGTCTGTGGGGGGCTGCACCCGGGCTGTGGCCTGGGCCAGCACATCGTTCAGGGCTCCGGTGGTCACCCGCATGGCGTTGCTCATGGCCGCCAGCTTGATCAACTCAAACATCCGGTCCAGCCGCTGGCCGGTTTTGGCGGAGATGAAAATAATGGGCGCGTAGCTCATAAAGGAGAAGTCCTCCGCCAGCTTCAGGCGCATTTGCTCCATGGTTTTGTCGTCCTTCTCCACCGCGTCCCACTTGTTCACGCAGACAATGCAGCCCTTGCCCGCCTCGTGGGCAATGCCCGCCACCTTGCTGTCCTGCTCAGTAAAGCCCACAGTACCGTCAATCAGGATGACGCATACATCAGCCCGCTCCACTGCCATTTCCGCCCGGAGATTGCTGTAATACTCCACCGCGTCCTCTACCTTGGACTTGCGCCGCAGCCCCGCCGTGTCGATAAAGGTGAACAGGCCGTGCTGGTTTTCAATGGTCATGTCCACCGCGTCCCGGGTGGTGCCGGCAATGTCGGAGACAATGCAGCGGTTCTCGCCGGCCACCCGGTTCACCAGAGAGGACTTGCCCACATTGGGCTTGCCGATGACCGCCACCTTGATGAGCTCCCCCTCGGGCTCCTCCTCGTCCTGCTCGGGCAGGGATTCCAGCACCCGGTCCAGCAGGTCGCCGGTGCCGTGGCCGTGGACAGAGGAGACCATGACCGGGTCGCCCAGGCCCAGGTTGTAGAACTCATAGAACTCGGCAGGGGGCTCGCCGACGCTGTCGCATTTGTTGACGCAGAGCACCACGGGACGGCCGCTTTTCAGCAGAAGCTCCGCCACCTCCTGGTCGGTGGAGGTGACCCCGGAGCGCAGGTCTGTCACCAGAATGATGGCGCTGGCGGAGTCGATGGCGATTTGGGCCTGCTGGCGCATCTGGCTCAGCAGGATATCCTTGGAGGCAGGCTCAAGGCCCCCGGTATCCACCAGAGAGAAGGTCCGCCCGCACCACTCGGCGTCGCCAAAAATACGGTCCCGGGTGACGCCGGGGGTGTCCTCTACAATGGAGAGGCGTTTGCCCACGATTTTGTTGAACAGGGTGGACTTGCCCACATTGGGGCGGCCCACAATGGCTACAATGGGTTTTGGCATTTTTCTGCCCCCTCACACTTTATAGTTTCCGCTTTTCCTTACCGCGAAAAGAGAACGCCTGTCCCCTGGACAAAAGACGATCTGCATTTTGTCTCTTGGCGAAAAGGAAAAGGTGTTCTTTCAAAAATTTGCTGTCTGCTGACCAGCCACCGGAAGAAAAAAAATTATTATTTCTATTTCTTTTTTGTTCTCCACCTTTTCTTGCAGACGTGGAAAAAGTGCTCTCTCATATATCTACTGTCTGCTGACCAGCCGCTGGCCTGCGGCCTCGCTAACTTTCCCGGCGGCGCAGCTTTACCCCGTCCCAACAAAGATTTATGGGCTGGATATTGTCTCGCCCCATTGCTTCCTGCGCCGCCTTTTTAAGGTCAAGGTCGCCTCCGGCGGCCGAGTTCACGAAGTGAACTCGTAGGACTCTGTCCCTGGACTCTGCCAGGGGCCTAACGCCCCTGGACCGCGCGATTTTGCTTGCCTTTAGGCGTGCTCCCAGCTGCTTTCGTATGGGTTCTGCCCGCCTTGATTGGGCTGCTCCTGCCCCAGAATCGCCGCCAGCAGGTCCTCCCCTGTCCCCCCTACCCGCACCGCAGGCCGGTCCAGCTTCTTTGAGAGCTCCTCCAACGTCATATCGTCCAGGAAAATATCCTCCCCGGCCTTCATCATGTTCCCCGCCAGCAGCAGCTGGTCCCCCAGCTCCCGGCCTGCCAGCTGGGCGCAGACGTCTTGCCCGGTCAGCAGCCCGGTGACGTTCACCGTGCCCCCAAAAAAGTCGTTGCGGATGGGGATAAGGTCTACTCTTAAATTATGACACTTTTTTCGCAGTACGTCAAGCATCTTATTGAGAAAGGGGTAGACCCCCTCGCCGGTGGGAATGGTCACCCAGCGGGGCTCCGGCAGGGGGCTCAGGTCCTCCAGTCCCCATAGAAAGCCCGCCTCCAGGTCCCGCAGCATCCCCACGCCGTTTTCAATCTGAGGGAAGTCCTCATAGAACTCCGCCGGGGGCAGCTCGCGGCCAGCCAGAAGATACAGCTCGTCTGAGGCGTACACGGTGCGGGCTCCCCGCTGGCTTTTGCACTGTTCGCCAAAGCGTTCGATCGTAGAGAGGGCCTCGTTTGCCCCTGCCTGGTCGTAGGGCTGCAGGGGGTACAGGCCCTGCCGCCAGCGGGTGAGCCCCACGGGCACACAGGCCGCGCTTTGCAGGCTGTCCCCCAGGGCGCACAGCTTTTGGAGGGTGAATTCCAGCGCCGCGCCGTCGTTCAGGCCGGGACAGAGGACGATCTGACAGTTGAGGCTGACGCCCCCCTCCGCCAGCCGGTACAGGTGGCGAAGGGCCTGGCCGGCAAAGCGGTTGCCCATCATTTTGCAGCGCAGGGCCGGGTCCATGGTGTGCACCGAGACATTGATGGGGCTGATGTGCATTTGCAGAATGCGGTCGATCTCTCTGTCGTCAATATTGGTGAGGGTGATGTAGTTGCCAAACAGAAAGCTCAGCCGGTCGTCGTCGTCTTTAAAATACAGGGTTTTTCGCAGGCCCTTGGGGAGCTGGTCGATAAAGCAGAACACGCACCGGTTCCGGCAGGAACGCTGGCGGTCCATCAGGTAGGTGTCGAATTCCAGGCCCAGGGAGGCGTATTGGGGCTTGGCCAGCTCCACAATATGCTCGGTTCCGTTGCGCAGAAGCGTCAGCCGCAGCTCCCTCTCGGTCTCATAAAAGCGGTAGTCCAGCACATCGGCAATGGGGTGGCCGTTGATGCCGGCAAGCTGATCGCCGGGCAGGACCCCTGCCCGCTGGGCCCGGCTGCCGGGCTCTACCCCTGTAATTGTGACCATGACTTTTCCCCCCATTATTTTTTCATAAAAACGGACGGCGCAGGCAAAAGGCCAGGGGCCGCGCCTGTTTTCACTCTCACGGAAAATGTCCGTCTGGGCTTTAAGGTCTTGCTTGAAAAATCGAAAACGCCGTCTTTGGGCCCAGAGGAGGCCGCTTTCTGTGTCGAAAATCCTCGTCAACCGCGAGATTGACGTAGTTAGCGCAGCGAACTACATCGGTTCTTCTCCTTGAAATGGACCTCCTCTGGTCAAAAATCCGTCATTTCCTCTATTTTCAAACAAGCCCTAAAGAAAAAAGGGAGAGCCCGCAGCGTGGCAGTGCCAGGCAGGCTTTCCCTTTTTTCTTTCTCCTGGTGCGCATCGCTCTCCGGCTTACTGCTCCACCTCAATCACCTTACGGCCATTGTAGAAGCCGCAGGTGGGGCACACCCGGTGGGGGGCCTTGTAGCTGCCGCACTCCGAGCATCTGGTCAGAGCGGGAAGCTGCAGCTTCCACACATTGGAGCGCCGCTTGTTCTTTCTGGCACTGGACAGCTTTCTCTTGGGTACCGCCATTTTCAGCACCTCCTCATCTATATTGGAATAAAAAGATTTTACTGCAATAATTGCCGCAGGACCTCCAGCCGGGGGTCTGTGGCAGGCTCTCCGCAGGCGCAGGGGCCTTCGTTCAGGTCCTTGCCGCAGAGGTGGCACAGCCCCTTGCAATCCTCTTTGCAGAGAAACTGCCCGGGCATGTCCAGCAGCAGGTCCTCCAGAACCAATTCCTGAAGGTCCAGCTTTTCCTCTGGCACAAGCACCAGCTGGCCATCCTCCTCCCCCTGGGTCTCCCGAACCAGGGTGTGGGTATAGCTCTGGGCATAGTCTCTGGTGAAAACCGCCGCGCAGCGGTCGCAGGGCATGGTAAGACGAAAGCTTACCCGCTCCTCCATGGCCACCGAGCCGGCAAAGCTTTTCAGCCGGGCCTCTACCTCAACGGGCGCACAAAACGGCTTGGCACCGCCCAATTCCACCCCGGAAAAGTCCAGCCCGCAGCGGACTGCCTCTTCTACGCCGTCCGCCTGAAAAAAACGCTTTAAATCAATCACCATAATGACACCTCATGCCGTACCAAATGATTATAACCGCTGGCAGGGCGTTTGTCAAGCTATTTATGGAAGATAGCGGCCCCTCAGCCACAAAATATGCCGTATGCCCTGCCGGCAGCAAAGCGGGCGCGGCACAGAGGCCTTTGCCCGGCCCCCGCCGCCCCCGCTTCTCCTTGGGCCTGTTAAAGCCTGCGCAATGGGATATTGCAGCCGTTTGATTGAGACGCAGGCTTTTATTTCAGCACGCAGTCCGCCACGCCGGCGGGGATGTCCTCCTCCGCCGCGGAGATGGAGAGCACAATGTTGGTGTCCGCAGAGGCGCTGAGCTTTTTGAACCCGGACACCAGACGGTCGCAGACCTCGGCGCCGGTGCCGGTGATCTTCAGGGTGGAGTCCACAAAGATGTCCGTCACGTCGTAGTTGCCCGCGCAAATGCCGCTGACAAAGCCCAGCAGGGCCTCGGGCCCCTGGACGTCATAGGCGTCGGAATCTACCAGACGGGCGGCGTAGGGGATGTTGAAGGTCATCTGCTGGCCCTTCTCGATGACCACCACATTGCCGTTGGACTTTTCGAGAGCGGCGTTTACCAGCTCGATGAGCTTTTTGGTCTTGCCAGAGCCTTTTTTTCCAGTCAAAAGAGTAACCATTTGAACTCTCCTTTACATTTGAATTATTCCCACGGCGGAGCGGGCCCCGCCGCTTTTGGCGGATTAACCGTTCAGCCTTGCCTCCAAAGCGGCCTTCTGGTCCTCATAGCCGGGCTTGCCCAGCAGGGCGAACATGTTCTTTTTGTAGCTCTCCACCCCGGGCTGGTCAAAGGGGTTGACCCCCAGTAGATAGCCGGAGATGGCGCAGGCCTTCTCGAAGAAATAGATGAGCTGGCCCAGGCTGTCCTCGCTGAAGTCGGCCACATGCAGCACCATGTTGGGCACGCCGCCGTCGTTGTGGGCCAGAACCGTGCCCTCAAAGGCCTTCTCGTTGACAAAGTCCATGGTGCGGCCCTCCAGATAGTTCAGGCCGTCCACATCCGTGGGGTCCTTGCCCAAAGTGAGCTGGTGCTTGGGGGCGTCCAGGTGCACCACGGTCTCGAACAGCTGGCGGGAGCCGTCCTGAATATACTGGCCCAGAGAGTGCAGGTCTGTGGAGAACACCACGCTGGCCGGGAACAGGCCCTTCTGGTCCTTGCCCTCGCTCTCGCCGTAAAGCTGCTTCCACCACTCGTTCATCATGGCGCAGCAGGGCTCGTAGCTCACCATTACCTCCACCGTTTTGCCCTTGCGGTAGAGGATGTTGCGCAGGGCGGCGTACTTATAGCAGTCGTTCTCCGCCAGAATGGGGCTGGTGTAGGCCTTCATGGCCTTGCGGGCGCCGGCCATCAGGGCGTCGATATCGCAGCCGGCCACGGCAATGGGCAGCAGGCCCACAGCGGTGAGCACAGAGAAGCGGCCGCCCACGTCGTCGGGCACCACAAAGGTCTCGTAGCCCTCTTTGTCGGCCAGCTGCTTCAGGGTGCCCTTTTGCCGGTCGGTGGTGCAGAAGATGCGCTCACGGGCCCCCTCTTTGCCGTACTTCTTTTCCAGCAGCTCGCGGAACACCCGGAAGGCGATGGCGGGCTCGGTGGTGGTGCCGGACTTGGAGATCATGTTGATGGAGACGTCTTTGCCCTCGCAGATGGTCGCCAGCTCCTGCAGGGCGGTGGAGCTGATGGAGTTCCCGGCAAAATAGATGTCGGGGGTGTTTTTGGGCAGGGCGTTGTACTTATCGGACTTGAGGAACTCAATGGCCGCCCGGGCCCCCAGATAGGAGCCGCCGATGCCGATGACCACAAACACCTGGGAATTCTCCTTGACCCGCTGGGCCGCTGCCTTGATGCGGGCGAATTCCTCCTTGTCATAGTCCTCGGGCAGGGTGACCCAGCCCAGAAAATCACTGCCCGCGCCCTTGCCTGACATGAGCAGCTGGGCGGCGGCCTCTACCTGGGGCTGCGCCTGGTCCAGCTCATGCTGAGAGACGAAGCCCTTTAAATACCTGTCCTCCAATTTTAGCGGCATTTTCAAAACTCCTTTACGCGTTCCGGCGGGCCGCTGAAGCCCCCGCCCGGTGTGATGAACGGTCTACGCTTCTATTGTACAATAAGTTGCGGCATTTTTCAAGGCCGGTTTCCAAATTGAAACATTTTTTCTCATTCCCGCCGCTTTTGCCCCTCTACAGACCCAGCAGTCCCCCCAGCAGATAGAGGAAGCCGGAACGGAAGGTGATCTCCCGCACCTCCCCTGCCGCGGTGATGTCTACCTGGGCCACCGCCTGGCCCCCGGCGGTGTAGGTGATTTTGCCGATGACCTCCCCCTCCTCAATGGGGGCGGTGAGGTCTTCCCGCCAGGTGATCTTCTCCTCCACCTGGCCCTGCTCCGCCGCGGGCAGCAGAATCTCCGGCATGGCCCCGGCTCTGGCCCCCACGAACTCCTCCATGCCCCCCCGCACCGGCGCGGGGTCCAGCTGGGGAGACTGGGGCACAGTCACGGACCAGCCCCCGAAGCCGTAGTCCAGCAGCGCCGCCGCGTCTTTAAAGCGGTCGTCGGTGCTGGAGGCCCCCAGCACCACCGCAATAAGCCGCAGGCCGTTCCGCTCCGCTGTGGCGGTGATGCAGCTGCCCGCCTGGGAGGTGGTCCCCGTCTTCAGCCCGGTAATGCCCTGATAGCTGCGGATGAGCTTGTTGGTGTTTACCAGCTGGGTGGCTCCGTCCCGCACATAGTCGATCCAGGTCAGGGTATATTCGGTGATCTTGGGGTGAGTGAGCAGCTCGCGGCTCATCAGGGCCACGTCGTAGGCGCTGGTGACATGGCCCTCCTCGTCCAGGCCGTTGCAGTTTTTAAAGGTGGTCTCCTTCATGCCCAGCTCCTGAGCCCGCTGGTTCATGCGGGCCACAAAGGCCTCCTCGCTGCCGGACACGTTCTCGGCCAGCACCACGGCGGCATCGTTGGCGCTCATAATCACCGTGGCCTTGATCAGGTCGTCTACACACATCTGCTCCCCCTCCTTCAGCCAGATGTCGGACCCGCCCATAGAGGCGGCGTGGGCGGAGGCGGAGAGCATGTCGCCCATGGAGAGCTGCCCGGCCTCGATGGCCTCGAAGGTGAGGCAGAGGGTCATCACCTTGGTGATGGAGGCGCAGGGACGCTGCTCGTGGGCGTTTTTCTCATAGAGCACCTTGCCGGCGCCTGCTTCCATCAGCACGGCGGCAGGGGCGGAGACGTCCGGCTCCTCGCCCCGGGCCGGGAGGGAGGGGAGCACCGGCAGGCACAGCAGCGCGGCCAGGAGCAGGGCGGGGAGGGTCCAGTATTTTTTCATCACGGTCACCCTTTCTGAAAGTATAGAATGCTTCGCAATAGTATATGACGGTTTTGCGCCCGCCATGCCGGACAGAGGCCGGCGGCGGGGGGGGCGGGGCTTTTGGCAAACAAAAAAACGCGGCCCAGGCGCACGACACATCTGGACCGCGTTTTATGGTCTTGCTTGTGATGGTTTCCCGTTTATGTCACAGGACGGTCAGCTCCCACTCCATATGGGCAGGCAGCAGCCGGTCCAGCAGCCTTTTCGCCTCCTTCAGAGTCACCCCCTGCAGGGACCCGGACACGGCCAGCTTCCCCCCTTCCTCCTGCACCGTGCCCAGTACCCCCGCGGCGGGCAGCACGTTCTCCTGAATCGCCCTCAGGGAGGGCCTCTCGAACCGCGCCCCCAGCGCCTTGGCGGCGGCCATGCGGCGCACTGTCAGCCCGGCCCCGCTGGACTGGGAGCGGAACAGCTTCTCCCACTCTGCCAGCCGCCGCGCCGGGGCTGTCAGAAGAAACAGCTCCTCTTCCAGCCCGGCCGCGGCCTCCTCCAGGATGTCAAGGCCTGCCGCCAGGGCGTCCAGCTCCCAGTCCGCCGGGCTGTCCCCGGGCAGGGTGTAAAGCCCTGTGGCCCGCAGCAGCCGGGCCATATGCTCCCCGCCGGTCATGAGGCCTCGCTCAGGATGGCGCCGCCCAGGGTGGGCAGCACGCCGGCTGTGGCGGCGTGGGCTTTGGTGGCGGTGTTGAAGGTCACCTGGCTGATGGCCGGGTCCGCCTCTAAAATCACCCGGCTCAGGTCCCCCAGATACACCGGGTCCCCGATTTTCCTCCGGGCAAACCAGGCGGTCACCGCTGCCAGGGCCCGGTCTCTGGCCTGGTCGAACACCGCGCCGGGCCTTACCTCCAAAAAGCCCATCACCCCAATCTTCTTGACGGCTGCCGCCTTGACTGTCACGGTCACTCCCACCTCCCGCTCCTGGTTCAGCTTTTCGGTCAGGCCGGACAGGACCCCGGCGGCGGGGGCCGCGCCGTCGCCCCAGACATACACGGCCACAGTGCCGGGGCCCTCCTCTCGGGGCACGGCCTGGGCGCTGCCTACGCCCTCCTGCTCCAGAGCCAGGGCCTCGTACCACACCGCGCTGCCGGTCTGGCCGGCGAGCCGGTAGGACTCCAGGATGCGCTCCCGGTAGGCCTCGTCCTCCTCCGGGTCCAGGCCGCCGGTAAAGGCCGCTGTGTTCACCACATAATTCACGCCGTTGACCTCTGACACCAGAGTATTGATATAGCTGGCGGCGGCGTTGCCCTTTGCGCCGCCCTCCACCGCCTGGGCGGGGATATCCACCGCCACCTCCCCCGGGGCGAGCACCCCCTCCTGTATGGTTTCATACTCCACCGCCTCCTCTCCGTAAGAGGCGCACACCGTCCCTTTGGGGATGACCAGGTCAAAGCTCAGGGGGATATACCGGCAAAAGGACAGAGTTCCCGCAGCCCTTTGGGCCTCCCGCCGGACCACGCCCCGCTGGGCCCCGTGCAGGTCCAGCTGCGCCCCGTCCGCCGTTTGGGGGAACGCCTGCCGCTTCAGCCACTCTACCCGCGCCTGCAGGCGGTAGAGCTCTCCGGCCAGCACCTGCAGCTTCAGCCCTGTGTCAGAAACCTCCTCCGGAACCCAGCCGCTTTTTTCCGTATAGGTCCGGCGCATCCGTTCCAGAATGCTCTCATAGCTCTCCAAGCTCCATCTCCTCCTCTCCCAAGGGGGTGGCAATGGTGAACGCCGCCCCCCTCTCTGTCAGCCGCACCCCTTTGGCCCGCACCCCCGGCAGGCCCAGCAGGGCCTCGTTGGCAAGGGCCAGGGCCCGGTCCTCCGCCTTGGGCTCCTCCCGGCTCCACTGCCACAGGCCGCTGCCCAGCTCCCGGTTATAGGGGAGGCTCCCCCGGCGCATGACCAGCCGCAGCCGGGCATATTGCAGAAGCTCCGCCTGGCCCTCCACGGTCTCCGGCAGGCCGTTTGACCCCAGCACATAGCCGCCGTTTTTCAGTTTTGTGTCCATCACGCGCCTCCTCCCGGCTCAAACACCTGGCCGTTGATTACCACCTGGCCGTTGTTCCGCAGCAGAATCTCCGCGCCCCCCGCGGAGTACAGCCGCACCTCTCCCGCTTCCAGGTCCCCGGCGGGGGCGTTGGCCAGGCCCGCGCAGTAGCCCCCCAGCATCACCGCCTCCCGGCCCTCCTCGGGGCTGCTGGCAAACCCGTAGGGGAACAGCTGCCCAGGGCTCTCATGCCGGCTGTCCGTACACACGGCAAAGCCTGTTCCGTTCTCCACCGGCCCGCTGGTGAGCCGCAGGCCTTTTTGCTCCCCCAGCTTACCTGTCAGCCACATTTGCGCTCCCTCCTTCCAGCACAAACCTGGTGCGCTCTCCGTTTCTGTCCCGGCAGTACACCGCCTGACGCACCGGGCGCCCGCTGAACCGCCCTGCCTGGGGGATTTCCACATCCGCCAGACAACCATGGGGCGGCCACCAGCTGCCGGCGCAGGTGACTGTCAGCCCAAAGCCGGCCTGCCGGGCCTCGTCCAGCACGGCCCGGGGGTCTTTGCCGCTTTGGGCGCTGAGATACCGCCGCCGGGGCAGGCCTGCCTCCGGGTCGGTGTACACAGCGTCGTAGCCGCCCCGAAAGCCCTGCTTCCACACCGCGCTCAGCCGCTTGCAGGGCAGACGGCTCACCTGGGCCGAGACCACCCGGTCCAGGGCCAGCCGCCGGGGCGGCCTGCCCTGACAGCACACTGTGCCGTCAAAGTCCACATAGGGCTCTGTGCCCAGGCAGGTCCGGCAATACTCCGCCAGCACCTGCCAGCAGGAGCTGCCCTTTTCCACTGTCAGCTCACCCCGCGCAGGCTCCATGCTCCCGGTGACCCGGGTCAGCCCCAGGGGCTCTAACAGGCGGCTGCGCAGCGTCCCCAGGGAGGGGCTTCGGATGGGCCGGGGCTCCGCCTCGTTGTCCAGCAGCAGGGCCTCCCTGCTGCGGCAGACCAGCTCTGTGGACAGCCCCGCCTCGCTCAGCCTGGTGTTCTGCTCGTCTACAATACCCCGGAAGACCCCCTCTCCCCCATCGTATACCAGCACCTCGGTCAGCTCCTCCCACAGCCGGTCGGCGGGGAACACGGCCTTCAGCTGGTCGGCGGGGGCCTCCCGGTCATAGGAGAGCACCGCCTCCTCCGGCTCACCCAAAAGCAGCTCGCCGCCGTTCTTCAGCACACCCCAATAGGTCACGGGGAAAACACCTCCTCTCCCTGGCTCAGCTCCGCAATGTCCCTGATGTGCAGGTTGGCTTTTCTCAAGGCCTCCATGTCCCAGCCATACCGGCCCGCGTAGTCCCAAAGGCTCTCTCCGGCCAGGGCCAGATGCCTGCCCTGGCCCTGCCAGCGTTCTCCCGCCCGGTGCTCGGCAAAGGAGAAGCTGTAGCGCACCAGCTCCGGCCCCTCCTGGCCCAGCAGCCCCAGGCTGTCCATCACCGCGAAAAAGGGCTCCTGCCCGGGCAGCTGCAGGCTCCCCGGCCCGCCCTGGGCAAATACCTCCTCCAGCCGCCTCCACTGGTCCATGCAGTCCGCCCCCACAAAATACCCCTCGCCGGACACCCGCCGCTTTTTCAGCCCCAGGTCCACGGTCAGGCCCCCTGCAAAGGGCAGGGGCGTCTCTTTTACGCTGCGGGCGCAGGCCACCTGCAACGAGGTGGGGTTCACCTGCCAGGTATAGCCCTTGAAGCGCATGGTCATCAAACGCATTCCTCTCCCCCCTTACAGTCGGGCCGGATAACGCCGGCTGTCCCGCTCAAGCTCCCTGCTCAGCTCCTCTGTCCGTTCCAGGTTCTCCATTTCATCCTCCTTTCCCGCTGCCTCACACTTTTGTCCTTACACCGGCCACTGCTGTGGCCGTACCGGCGGCGGTCATGCTCTTCCAGCGGCACCCGCTGTAAAGCCAGGGGCCGTCCCCCAGCCGCAGGGTAAAGCCCTCTACCCCCGCCAGCCCGGGGCGCAGGCCCTGCAGCTCAAGGGTGTACTCCTGGTTCCGCCTGCGGTAGAAGGGCTCCTCCTCTCCGATGGCAGTGTAAGCTTTTCCGCTGCCTCCCACGGTCTCCTTCCAGCCGGTGACCGTGTACTCCTGCCCGTTTATGTGGACCTGGTATCTGGCCTTTCCTCCGGAGGCGTTCCCGCTGCCTGTGGAAAAATAGAGACTGCACCCCAGCGTCAGCCCGCCCAGGGCCTTCTCCTGCGCCACCGCCCCTGTCTGGGCCTGGGTCAGCAGGGGCTGGCTTTTTGCCGCCGCGCCGGCCACTGCCCGGGCAATCTCCAAGGCCCGGCCCGGCTTTTCCCCGCCGGGCAGATACACCGTGAACCCCAGCGCTGCCGACCAGTCCTCGCCGGCCAGGCTCTCCTTCTCCACCTGACCGGCGACCAGGGGCCGCTCCCGCCGCCGGGGAGCCGGGGACGGCCCGTAGGCCTCCTGAAAGTCCACCCCGGGCACTGCCTGAGGCAGCTCCTTCAGCAGGGCGGTCAAAAGCTCATACGCTGTCATCCGTCACCTGTCCTTCCAGCAACAGCCGGGCGGCCACTGTCAGCCCGCCCACCACCAGCCTGCCTGCCTTTAATATGGTATAACGCCTGCCCTCCTGCTCTAAGACGTCCCCGGGCTGGGCCTCCTCCGCCCAGCCGGTGAATACATACAGCGGGCTTTCCAGCAGGCCGCTGACATGGCGTTCTCCGGAGGTCAGGCTGTCCGCTTTCCCCCACAGCCGGACCACCAGGCCTCTGGCCTGTCCCGTTGTGCCGTCCTGGCGGGCGACCACAGCCTCCGCCGCCCGCCGGTAAATTCTTTTTGACTGGTCCTTCATTCTGCGCCTCCTATGCCTCTCCAAAATAGAAATGCTCCTCCCGCAGCAGGTGCGCCGCTGCCCGGCGTTTTTCCTGGGCCAGGGCCGCCGCGTACCGGGCCCGGCTGCCCTGCTGCAGCTTCAGCTCCGGGGTGCTTACGCTCTCCGGGCTCCCCGCCTGGTCCGCCAGGGCCAGCTGGGCAAAGGCTTCCGCAGCCGCCAACGCCTCCGCCCCAGGCAGAGGCTCCTCCCCCGGGTCCTCCCGCAGGCTCTCCTCTACCCAGCGGGCGCAGTCCCCGCACAACGCCCGGCAAAGAGCGTCCCGGTCCGGGTCGCTCCCGTCCAACGCCTCGCCGCTGAACAGCCGGAATCTCTCTATAATCCGCTCTGCATCCAATCTCATAGGCAACCTCTCAGATATTGGGGCTTACGGGGTGGGCTCCCGGCCCGCCCCAGCCCGTCTATATTTTGGTAATGGTTTACAGGGGTCGCGCTGTTTTTTGTGACCGGCTTGCCCCTGGCCCGCTCCCGTCCGAAGCCTCGCCGCTGAACAGCCGGAATCTCTCTATAATCCGCTCTGCATCCAATTTCATAGGCAACCTCTCAGATATCGAGGCTTACAGGGTGGGCTCCCGGCCCGCCCCAGCCCGTCTATACTTTAGTGATGTTTTACAGGGGTCGCGCTGTTTCCGGTGACCGGCTTACCCCTGGGTGCAGTCCAGCCCAGCCGCCGCCCCGGCAAAGAGACGGGCAAAGCCGCAGGTCACGCTGACAGCGGCCCGTTCCAGCTGGCGGTCGATGAGCTTGTCATAGTCTGTGACAATGCCCCCGGACTGGACCATTTCCAGGGCGCAGCTCTTGTCCAGCACCACAATTTTGTTTTCGGGCATGTCCGGCACATGGAGGAGCTTGGCCCCCAGGGGGGTGCAGAGTTTTCCCGTGCCCTGAAAATTCATTCCCGCCTGGGCGTCCTTGAACTCCGGCACCTGAAGCAGCTTCTGCATCATGGCGGTGCCTGCCGCCACGGTGTTCAGGGTAAAGGGCGACAGCTTGCCCCACAGGCCGATGAAGTCCGCGTAACCGGGCGCGCCGCCGGTGACGAACGCAATGCCCTCCTGGCTTCCGTCCCCATTGATGAGCGTGTCCACCGCGTCCTTTTTCTGGGCGGCGGCAATGTACGCGCCGATTTGCCGCAGGGCCACGGTGAGCAGCTCCAGCTTCTGGAAGCGCAGGGCCTCGTAGCTGGCGGCCAGCACCTGGCCCCGCTTGCGCAGCTTGACCAGCTGGGCGTTGGTGCGGATGTCGGTGGTGGGCAGCTGAGCGGCCTCGGCTGTCTCGTCCGGAGCAGGGGCGGCGGCTCCCATGGAGATGCTGCGGTAGTCCAGCCCCTCGATTCTGGTGACCCCGGCTACCAGGTCCTCGATCTTCCCACCGCTCTCCATGCCCTGGCCCACGGCCCGGGCCACATACTCCGGGAACAGCGCCGCGCTGGAGCTGCTCTGAAAGAACTGCTCCACGGTCCCCGACTCAGGGCCGCTGACCTTGATGGCAAAGCGTTTCAGCTGACGCTGGTAGGCGTCCAGACCATCCAGGGCAGTGCCCCGATAGTTCTCGCTGCTGTCCAGCTCCTCCAACACCTGGGTAAAGCTTTTGCCCGGGGTGGAATACATGCCCTTCTCCAAAGAAATGTTCTCAAAATATGCCATGCTGTGCTCCTCCTTTAATCTGTTGCCTGTTTTTTCTCTTGTTTGCTTTGGCCTCCTCGGTCAAGCCAAGGCCCACCAACGTTGACACGCCAGCACGCCCCGCGAAGATGGTCCAGCGCCTGCGTTGGCTTACACCCAATCACCCCGCCACCGCGGCCACGAGCTTTTCTGCCATATCCCACCAGCGCTGGCTGTGCCTATGAGTTGGCTGCGCCAACTCAGCGCCCCGCGAAGACAGTCCAGCGCCTGCGCTGGTTAGATTTGGAATTCGCTGTTTCTGGCCTGCTGCTCCGGCCTCTCCGCCGCCAGCTGGGGCTTCAGCGGCAGGCTCCGCTGGGCCATGCGCTCATAGGTCTTTTCCATCTGCGCCAACGCTTCCATGTCCAGCCCCTTCAACGCCGCCTCCATCACTGCCCGGGGCATGTCGGGCTGCACAAGGGCGCTGTATTTCAACACGTTCCTCTCCAACTCCCGCCGGTACTGCCCGCCCCAGCGGGCCCGCTCCGCCAGCTCCTGAAACCGCCGCCCGATCTCCTTGACCTGACCCTTGGTCAGCAGAACATCCTCCCCAGGGGGGCATTGCAGCAGCTTCTCTACACTGACGCCCCGAGCGCCGTGGGACTTGACTACCCCCGCCCCCCGCTGGGCGGGCACTGCCACAAAGGAGCACTCGTAGGCATCGGCAGGGTCCAGCAGCACCCGGTGGGCCAGGCGGCCCCCGTAGGTTTTTCCCTTTTCATGGGCGCAGCGTTCCTTGCCGCAAAGGCCGCACACCGTGCGCTGCACCGAGCAGCTTACGCTCACCTCCTTCAGGATGCCGCTGTCAATCAGCTCCACAGTCTCCTTGGTCCCCTCTGTCCGGGGCAGATAAGCCCGGGCGGTCAGCCTGACAAGAGGCTCCCCCGCCTGGGTGGCCTCGCCCTGTACCTGTTCCAGCTCCGTGTGGTAGATGCGCGCCGTCTGGTTGACGCTTTTGCGCTCGTGGTCCAGAATACAGGTCTTGCCCAAAAACAGCCCCCGGAGCTTTTCCAGGCTCTCCACCGCGAACCGCTCAAAGTCCCGGTCGATCTCATTGTCGCACAGCACCAGGGCGAAGGTGTACACCTCCTCTGGCAGATAGGCCCTGCGGGTGTAGCGGTTGACCTCCGCCATCTCCTCCGGCCCCGGCGTTCCCGCCGACTTGATCACTGTACCTTCCTTCACAGCTCCACTTCCTTTCGTTCATTGGGTTGACTTCCGCCGCTCTGTCCTCCATTCAGGTCCTTTTTTCTGTGGGCTCAGGCAAAAGCGCGGTTGACCAGCAGGAGCTCCCTCACACGGCGTTGCGCGCGGGCCCTGCTCCCCCGTAAGGCCCGTGCGCCCTCCCCACCCGCCCCCCTGCCATACTGCTCCCCTCCCTTCCTCCTCCGGGCCGCTGCTCTACTCCCCCTCTGTCCGGTCCAGCTCCGTGTCCAGCCTTCTGGCCCGGGCGGCGGTATACAGGGCGTTGGCGTGGTCCACCTCGTCCTGCATGGTGATCTCCTCCCACTCCATGCTGCACTCCGGGGCATAGCCCTCCAGGGCCAGCCAGGTGCGGCAAATCTTCTGCGCCACCGGCGTCAGAATCCGCCGGTAGGCTTCCAGCTCGCTGGTGAGCACATCCGCCTGCTGGCTGGACATGCGCTCGGTGGAGGACCAGGACAGGCCCAGCAGAAAGGGCGGCAGCCCCAGCTTGGCCACAATCTGCTCCAGCATCTGCCGCACCGGCACCTCGCTCTCCAGAATCTGGTGGTCCGCCCCAATGGCCTGGATGGAGATGTCCCCAATCGCTACAAAATCCCTGGGGGCATGGCTGGACATGACCTTCTTCCACTCCTCAGCCACCTGTCTGGCCCGGCCGGCGGCGCTGCCCATGCCCCCCTCCGGGCGGCAGGTCACCGCAAAGCGCACATTGCCCATTCTCTCCCAGTTCACCCCAATGGTCTGGTAAATTTGCAGCAGCACCCCGCTCACAAAGGGCAGGCCCCGCAAAAGCGAGGTCCCCCAGGGAGACCCTGCCGCCGGGTTCAACGCCGAAACCAGCAGCAGCTCCGGGTAAGGGCAGGCCCGCCGGCCCCCGGCCTCTACCACAGAAACCTTTACCCCCAGCGCCCCGTCCGGTTCCAGGTCCAGGTCCCGCAGTCCCGCATTGTAAAGTGCCGCCAGCCGGCCCCCGGACACCACCATCTCCCCCACGGCGTTGCCGTAGGTGATCAGCTCCTCCAAGTAAATGCCCAAAAACTCGTGGACGCCCGCCCCGGCGGCGTTTACCTGCACCCCGGCCAGAAACTCCCTCAGCCTGGCCTGGGCCTCCGGGTCGGGACAGGACACGGTAAAGCTGCCGATCAGCCGCCGCAGCTTATAGATGGCCGCGTCGATAATGGGCACCCTCTCCCGCAGCGCCCGGTACAGCTCCCGCTCCCCTGCGTTCACAGGCAGTCCGCCCAGGCCGGCGGGCCGGGTCTGCACGCTTACCGCCCCTGTCTCCCGCTTCTTCCGAAACCCCAGCATATCCCGCTTCTCTCCTTTCCTGTTGACATTTGAGAGCTGTTCCGGGCTCCGGCCCCCTCCTTTCGTGTCGAACGTTCATTCCCTTAAAAACACCTCTCATATAACCCTCTAAAAACCCAAAAAGTTGCTCTTAAAAACGCAACTTTTTAAGAAAAAAAATAAATTTTTTTCAAAAATCCCACCTGGGTCTGTCAAAACCCTTTCTACAATTTAAGATTCCCTTACTTTTCCGCTTCTCCCCTTGCTTTCCTCTGTCCATTCATGGTAAGATAGACTCATCAAAAAGAACCCGTGAATTTCAGGCAAAATTTTTCAAACTTCCAAAAGAGGTGCATTCACATGGCAGACTATAACAACGGGGGCTATCAGCCCCAGGGCCAGCAGCCCATGTACAATCCCCCCCAATATCAGCCCCAGACCGGCATCGATCCCCCTCCCGGCTACATTCAGCGCAGCCGCGCCGCGGCAGGCGTTCTGGCCATACTGACCGGCGCCTATGGGCTGCACAGCTTTTACCTGGGCAACACCTCCCGGGGACTCATCCAGCTTCTGGTGTCCTTTCTCACCTGCGGCTTCGGGGCCATCTTTATGATGATCTGGGGCATTCTGGAGGGCGTCAAGATTCTGGACGGCCGCATCAACACCGACGCCAACGGCGTATTTCTGAAAGACTGAGAAGGAGGAGCCCATCATGACTGATATGGAAAACAAGGAACAGAACCCCCAGGCCCCCCAGCCGGCTGCGGAGCCCGCTCCCGCCGGACAGAGCGGCCAGGACCAGCCCGCCGCTCCCCAGCAGCCCGCCGCTGAGCAGGCCGCGCCCCAGCCCGACCCGGAGCAAGCCCCGGCCGAACAGCCGGCGCAGGAGCAGCCTGCCTGGCAGAAGCCCGTTCCCCAGCTCACTCTGGAGCCGGACCCGGTGGTCCCGTCCATCCAGTTCCCTGAGCCGCCCCGGGCGCCCGAGCCCCCTGCGCCCACGGCCCAGGCCCAGCAGCCTCAGCCCCAGCCGGTGCAGTATGCTACCTACAATTACAACTTCAACACCCAGCCCGACCCCAACCAACAGCCTCAGCCGGGCTACGACCCCAACTATCAGCCCCCCAACTACACCGCCCAGAGCTATCAGCCCCAGCCGGTGCAGCAGCCCAAATACACCACGCCTCCTCCGGGGTATCAGCAGAAGAGCCGTTTGGCGGCAGGCCTGCTGGCTTTCCTCTTTGGCTCCCTGGGCATTCACAATTTCTACCTGGGCAACAACACCCGGGGCGTGGTTCAGCTGGTGGTTTCGCTGGCCGGCGGCCTGTTCACCTGCGGCCTGTCCACAGTAGCCGTGGCAATCTGGGGCATGGTAGAGGCGGTCAGCCTGCTCGCCTCTGCCACCCCCAAGTTTGACGGCAACGGCGTCATCCTAAGAGACTAGCCCCACCCCAAAAACGCCTGCGAGCCCCCCTCTCCAGGCGTTTTTTTTAATCCGCCTTTTTGGCCCTGCTGGGAGCAAGGTCCTACCACGATGCTTTTAGGTTGCCCGCCTTTTGGCCCTGCTGGGAGCAAGGTCCTACCACGATGCTTTTAGGTTGCCCGCCTTTTGGCCCTGCTGGGAGCAAGACCTTACCACGATGCTTTTAGGTTGCCCGCCTTTTGGCCCTGCTGGGAGCAAGACCTTACCACGATGCTATTAGGTTGCCCGCCTTTTGGCCCTGCTGGGAGCAAGCCCCTACCACGATGCTGATAGGTTGGCCCCTTTGGGAGGGGGGGTGAGGGGGCAACCCCACGGGGAAGAAAGGGACTTTATAGATGGTTTGGACGGCATGGGGCTTGCCTCCGGCGGTTGACTTTGATGGAGTTGCAGAACGGTTTCTTATTTGTAATAATCCCCCAGGGACTGGCAAACCGTACTGGCACGGAATGGGGCGGCCGCCCCCTCCCTGCCGGGTCGGACCCTCAGCCGTTAGCTCAAACTCACATTAAAACTCTAGCGGCCGCCTACCGACAGGCTGGGAATATAAACTCTGTTCTTTGCCTCTATGTCAGTCCGACGGCGCTAATGGGTTGGTGCCGCCAGCTCGGCGTCCTGTGATTGGAGGGCCGTGTCACGTTGACAGAAGTCGGTGCTAACGCTAAGCCAAATGATAGTGATTAGAGTAGTAAATAGAGGCTACAGGCTCAGATGTTTGCCCTCAGCAGTTCGGCGGTGCTTATAGCTTGCAAACGCAGTGCCTTGTGAATTGGGGGCCCGCATCGTGCTGCCGGGAATTGGGGGCAATACTATACTAATTGATAACGAGAAAGTAACTAGCCGCGACCAGTGGCCTAGCTGTTCGCTCTCAGTCCCCCCGCGAATTGGGTGCACCGTCACGCTGCCGGGAATTGGGGCAATACTATACTAAATGATAACGAGAAAGCAACAAGCCGCGACCAGTGGCCTAGCTGTTCGCTCTCAGTACCCTGTGAATCGGGTGCACCGTCACGCTGCCGGGAATTGGGGGCGATGCTATTGGATGATAACGAGAAAGCAACAAGCCGCGACCAGTGGCCTAGCTGTTCGCTCTCAGTCTCCCCGCGAATCGGGTGCACCGTCACGCTGCCGGGAATTGGGGGCGATGCTATGCTGGATGATAACGAGAAAGCAACAAGCCGCGACCAATGGCCTAGCTGTTCGCTCTCAGCCCCTGTGAATCGGGTGCAGCGTCACGCTGCCGGGAATTGAGGGCGATGCTATGCTGGATGATAACGAGAAAGCAACAAGCCGCGACCACTAGCCTAGCTGTTCGCTCTCAGTCCCCCCGCGAATCGGGTCCAGCGTCACGCTGGGGGGGTTTACAAATGAGGGAAAAGGTGGTAAAATAGTGTGAATTGTAGATTGGTATGGGATTTTGGGAGGATGTTATGCGAGATTCTGACCGTAAACGGAAGCTGTTCGTCCGCATTGTGGCCGGACTGCTGGCCCTGCTTATGATGGGTGCGGTTTTTTCCGCGCTGTTTGTCCGCTGACAAGGTTTTTTTGAAGGAGGAGACGGGCTTGACGCAGATTTTGGCAATGATAAGGGCAAACCGCTTTTCCAGGCGAATGCCCCCGCGCTGGTAAAGGGCAGAACCAACCAGACCAAAAACATTACCCTATCACGGAGGAACACTATGGAACCCAAAGGAAGCTACTATATCACCACCGCGATCGCATACACCTCGGGCAAGCCCCACATCGGCAATGTGGCCGACCCGGTGGTGGCCGACGCCATTGCCCGCTTTAAGCGGATGCAGGGCTATGACGTGTACTTTCAGACAGGCACGGACGAGCACGGCAAGAAAAACGAACAGAAGGCCCAGGCCCAGGGCATCAGCCCGAAGGAGTTCGTGGACGGCACCGCCGCCGTTGTCAAGGGCCAGTTCGACCTGATGAACCTCTCTTACGACCACTTCATCCGCACCACCGACGAGTACCATGTGAAGGAGGTGCAGAGGATTTTCAAAAAGCTCTACGACCAGGGGGACATCTATAAGAGCGCCTACGAGGGCCTTTACTGCGACGAGTGCGAGTCCTTTCTCACCGAGAGCCAGCTGGCGGACGGCAAGTGCCCCGACTGCGGCCGGGAGCCCCGCAAGGAGAAGGAGGAGGCCTACTTCTTCAAAATGAGCAACTACGCCCAGCGGCTGATCGACCACATCAACGCCCACCCCGACTTCATTCAGCCTGTCTCCCGGCGCAACGAGATGATGAACAACTTCCTTCTCCCCGGCCTGCAGGACCTGTGCGTCACCCGCACCTCCATCAAATGGGGGGTGCCGGTGGACTTTGACCCCCAGCATGTGATTTATGTGTGGCTGGACGCTTTGACCAACTATATCACCGGCATCGGCTACCACTGCGACGGGGAGCATGGGCCTCTCTTTGAACGGTACTGGCCCGCGGCCCTGCATGTCATTGGCAAGGACATCACCCGCTTCCACACCATCTACTGGCCGATCTTCCTGATGGCCCTGGGGCTGCCTCTGCCCAAGCAGGTGTTCGGCCACCCCTGGTTTATGATGGACGGCGGCAAGATGAGCAAGTCGGCGGGCAATGTGCTTTATGCCGACGATATGGTGGACGTGTTCGATGTGGACGCTGTGCGGTACTATGTGCTGCGGGAGCTCCCCTTTGACACGGACGGCGACGTTACCTGGGAGAGCGTGAACGAGCGCACCAACAGCGACCTGGCCAATGTGCTGGGCAACCTGGTGAACCGCACCGTCTCCATGGTCAACAAATATTTTGAGGGGAATGTGGAGGACTGCCGGGTGGAGGAGGACTGCGACCAGGACCTGCGGGACGTGGTTACCGCCTGCCGGGACAAGGCTGCGGCCAGAATGGACCAGCTGCACACTGCCGGAGCCCTGACCGAAATTTTCAACCTGTTCAAGCGGTGCAACAAGTATATTGACGAAACCGCCCCCTGGAAGCTGGCAAAGGACACCTTCAAGTACGCCCGGCTCTCTACGGTGCTGTACAATCTGGTGGACTCCATCTGCACCGGCGCCACGCTGCTGTTCCCCTTTATGCCTGACACCGCGGTCTCCATTCTCCAGCAGCTGGGCACGGTCCCCCTGCCCTGGGAGCAGCTGGACAAGCCCCGCAACTATCCCACCAAGGGCGGCAAGGTGACCGCTGTGCCGGAGATTCTGTTCCAGCGCCAGGAGATCGACCAGGTCTATGCCCGGCTGGAGGAAAAATATGCCCTGGAAAAAGCTGCGGCCTCCGCCCCGGAGCCGGACATGGAGAGCCGGGTGCAGCTGGGCCGGCAGCTGCAGGAGACCCTGAAAATCGGCATTGAGGACTTTGCTCAGGTTGACCTGCGGGTGGCCAAGGTGGTGGAGTGCCAGCCGGTGAAGCGGGCCAAAAAGCTGCTGCGCCTCAGCCTGGACGACGGCACCGCCAACCTGCGCACCGTGGCCTCTGGCATTGCCCAGTGGTATAAGCCCGAGGACCTGGTGGGGCACAATGTTATTCTGGTCTCTAACCTGCGCCCCGCCGTGCTGTGCGGGGTGGAGAGCCAGGGCATGATTCTGGCGGCGGACGCCGGCGAGGGCGTGAAGGTCATTTTTGCCGACGGTATTCCGGCCGGCTCCAAGGTCCGATAACAGATTACAGCGATAGGTTCCGGCCATGGCCCCGCAGGCGGCTCATGAAGCCATGGAATATGGAAAGGGGGCGGACGGTATGCCCGCAGAACGTCCTTATGAAATTTATGATTCTCATGCCCACTATGACGACGCGGCCTTTAATGAAGACCGGAGCTGGCTTTTGGAGAACACCCTGCCCTTGGGCGGCGTGCGCTGTGTCATTAACATGGGCACCCGCATACGCAGCTGCGCCGCAGCCATGGGCATGGCCGACCTGAACCCCTATGTCTTCGCCGCGGTGGGCATTCACCCGGAGGAGATTGACGGGGCCCTGCCCGAAAACTGGGTGGACTGCCTGCGGGTCTGGCTGGAAGGGGGGGCGGTGGCCGTGGGGGAAATCGGCCTGGACTACCACTGGAAGGACAGCGCCCCCCGGGACCGGCAGATTCAGGTGTTCACCGCCCAGCTGGAGCTGGCCAATCAGATGGGCTTTCCCGTGTGCGTGCATGACCGGGACGCCCACTCGGACATTATGGAGCTGCTGAAAATGTACCGCCCCCAGGGGGTGGTGCACTGCTTCTCCGGCAGTGTGGAGATGGCCCGTTCTCTGGTGGACATGGGCATGTATATTGGCATTGGCGGGGCGGTCACCTTTAAAAACGCCCGCAGGATTGTGGAGGTGGCCAAGGAGCTCCCTCTGGACCGCCTGCTGCTGGAAACCGACGCCCCCTACATGACCCCGGACCCCCACCGGGGCACCCGCAACGATTCCACCTATATCCCCCTGGTGGCGGAGAAAATCGCCCAGCTGCGGGGGGAGACCACGGAGAGCATTCTGGAAGCCTCCAACGAAAACATCCGCCGGCTCTTCCGCCTGGACCAGCATTCCCGGCGTCAGGCGCCGGTGACACACATCTATTGAGAAACGTAGCGCGCGCTTGCCTACGATGGGAGTCTATTGCTATGGAACATGAGAAGAATGAAAACGGCCTTTTGTACGGGGCCAGCGTAACCTATGAATATGAGGGCAACCTGTATATCAACATGACAAACCAGTGCCCCAACCGCTGCGACTTCTGCCTGCGGCAGAACAGCTCCGGCAGTCTGTATACCAACAATCTCTGGTATCAGGGGGGCGAGCCCACCCGCGAGGAGATTTGGGGCCAGCTGCAAAAGCGGGAGCTGAACCGGTACATGGAGATCGTATTCTGCGGCTATGGCGAGCCCGCCTGCCGGTGGGACGACATGATGTGGCTCTGCGACAAAATCAAGGCCGACGGCTCCCATTTTATCCGCATCAACACCAACGGCCTGGCCAACCTGCTCACCGGCCGCAGCGCGGCCCTGGAGCTGGACGGCCGGGTAGACGCGGTTTCTGTCAGCCTGAACGCCAGCACCCCCGAGGGCTACGACCGCCTCTGCCACAGCCGGTTTGGGCTGCAGGCATTGCCGGCTATTCTGCGCTTTACGGCCACGGCGGTGCTTAATGTGCCCCATGTGCGCATGACCGTGGTGAGCACCATGCCCAAGGCGGAGCAGGAGGCCTGCCGCCAGCTGGCGGAAAGCGTGGGGGCGGACCTGCATGTGCGGGAATATATCTCTGACTGAGGCGCATGCTAATGGAGGATTCTTCCTGAGAGGAGGGCCTCCATGAGGAATTATCTGCGCGCCGCCGCCGCGCTGCTGCTTTCGGCATTGCTGGCCGCCTGCGCCGCTCCTGTGGACGGAGCCGCGGAAAACGCCGGCCTGGGCCAGCCCCGCCGGGTATGCCGCACGGAAGGCGCGGCCCCCACAAAACCATAAGAAAAAAGAACGCCGGACCCGGTCTGCTTGAAAATATGGACACATGCTTTCAAGCGGGACCTGTCCGGCGTTCTTTTTTCGGCGGATTCTGGCCTGAGAGGCCCGGTCTGCCCGGTGCGGCTCCCCCCTTTCTGCCTCCCTGGCGGTTTTGTTGGCAAAATCAGGCCGCTGGCCGCTTTGCCAAGTCTTATGCCCGTTTGCGTCATGACCGGCCCTCTCAAACAGCGGCCGGGCTGACGCAGCCCCTTTCATCCCAGCTTTCACCCACCGCCTGCTTTTGCGCAGGTCCGCCATGACTTTTTCTCACGCCCGACGGGGTTGACAGAGAGCGAAAAAAGGGGTACAATATCACTGTTCTTTCGACTGAATTCAACACGAAAGGGGAAGCGAGCCATGACAGCTCCCATGCACCGGCATAATTTAAAATTCGCTGTGACCATTCTGCTTCTGGCCGCGTCTATATGTATAGGGATTCAGCCCTTTGCCTGCGCTCAGTCCCCTCAGATTCCCCAGCCCTGGCAGGAGTTCTACTATTATGACGAGGCGAACATTCTGGACGAGCCCACCCGGGCGGATATTCTCGCCAAGGGCGTTGACCTTCAGCAGCGTTACGGCGCGCAGCTGGTGGTTATGACGGTTCAGAATCTCCCGGCCGGCGACTACGCCCAGCGGGTGGCCTATCTGCGCTCTGTGATGGACAGCTGGCAGGTAGGGGGCGGGCAGAGCCGGGGGGTTCTGCTGGCTCTGGCTGTGGCCGATGGCGCTGGGGGCGACTACCTGGTGGTGGCCGGCGAGGGGCTGAAGCGCTGCTTTACCACCGAGACCCTGAAGACCCTGCTGGACGCCCATCTGGAGCCGGATTTCAGCACAGGCGCGTACAGCGCGGGTGTAACGAAGTTCATGTCTGCGGCCGTAGACCAGGCGGAGGGCTACTTTGCCCAGCACCCGGAGGAGGTTCAGGCCGGCGGCTCTGAGAAAGAGCCGGAAAAGAAAGGGGCCCCTGTGCTGCTGTGGGTGGGGGTCAGCGTTGGCATTTTGGCCGCGCTGGGAGCTTTGGGCTTTTTTGTGCTAAGCCGCCAGGGCGGTCTGCGCAGAAACCGCCGCAGCGTTCACCGGCGCAACCCGGTGATTACCCCTGCCCGCAGCAATGTCACCCTGCACGAGAGCCACCCCAGCGTTCACATCAAGCATTCTACCCGCAGCAGCTCCAAGTGGAAATAAAAGAGTCCTGTCCGTCAAGGAGGCAGTCACATGGTATTTGCCGACCTGTTTTTTATATATTGCTTTCTTCCCCTCTGCCTGGTCAGCTATTTTCTGGCCCGCAGCCTGCCCGCAAAGAATGTGGTGCTTATTGTTTTCTCTCTGCTGTTCTACGCCTGGGGCGAGCCCCTGTGGATTCTCCTTCTGCTGTTCAGCTCTCTGCTGAACTGGGGGGCCGGCATCCTGATCCAACGTTTTCGCGGGGGCCCGGGAGCCAGGGCTGTGGTGGCAGGGGCCATTGCCGTTGACCTTTTGCTGCTGGTGATTTTCAAATACAGCGGCTTTTTACTAGAGAACCTGAACGCTCTCACCCACCTGGGCCTGCCTGTGCCCAGCATCCGCATGCCCATTGGCATCAGCTTTTTCACCTTTCAGGCCATCTCCTATGTGCTGGACTGCTACTGGGAGACGGTTGCCGTTCAACGCCGGTGGACCCGTTTTTTGCTGTACCTGTCCCTGTTCCCCCAGCTGATTGCCGGCCCCATTGTCCGCTACAGCACCATAGAGGAGGAAGTGGAAAACCGCAGCGTCACCCTCACCGACCTGAGCGACGGGGCCCTTCGGGTGATTGTGGGGCTGAGCAAAAAGGTCATTCTGGCCAACAATCTCTGGGGCATTGTAGACAGCTTTTTCGGCCAGGACATCACAGGCCTTTCGGTGCTTGGCACCTGGTACACGGTGATTGTCTACTCGCTGTATGTCTACTTTGACTTCAGCGGCTACTCTGACATTGCCATTGGACTGGGCCGCATGTTCGGGTTTCATTTTGACGAGAACTTCCGGCATCCCTTTGCCTGCAAGACCATTGCCGAATTCTGGCAGCGCTGGCACATTTCTCTGGGCTCCTTTTTCCGGGATTATCTGTTGTATGTCCCCATTTTTGGAAAAAACCGCAAATACCTCAGCCTGTTTCTGGTATGGTTTTGCACCGGCGTATGGCATGGCGCGGCGTGGAACTATATGATCTGGGGCCTTTACTTTGGGTGTTTCATTTTCTTTGAGCAAAAGCTGGGCAAAAAGCGCATCAAACGCTGGCCTATTTGGTGGAAGCACATTTACAGCAAGCTGGTTATTGTAATTGGCTTCGGCATTTTCTATTTTGAGGACCTGGGCCAGCTGGGGCAGTTTTTCCTCAACATCACAGGAGTTGGCATGATTACCAGCGCAGCTCCCTTCTGGGACCCCATCACCTGGGCCTCGCTGCTGAACAACCTGTTCCTGGTAGCTGGCTCTGTGGCGTTCAGCCTGCCCCTTCTGCCCCGGGTGAAGAAGTTCTTTTTTGAAGATTCCAACGACGTCCTCTACATTGCGGGACGCGCCGGCTCTGCTGTTCTCTGCCTGGGCCTTCTCGCCGCCGTCACCATCCTCCTGGTAGACACCACCAACAACGTCTTCCTCTACTGGCGCTTCTAGCCAGCGTGACGCTGGACCCAATTCGCGAGGCGCGCTGGCACGCCAGCGCTGATGGGTACGAATAGTTAGGCTCGTGGTCGCGGTTTGAGGGTTTGTTGGTATCAGCCAGCGTGACGCTGGACCCGGTTCGCGAGGCGCGCTGGCACGCCAGCGCTGGCGAGAGCGAGCAGCTGGGGTTGTGGTCGCGGTTTGGGGGTTTGTTGGTATCAGCCAGCGTGACGCTGGACCCAATTCGCGAGGCGCTGAGTTGGCGCAGCCAGCGCTGGCGGGAGGGAACCGCTAAGCTTGTGGTCGCGGTTTGGGGGTTATTGGTATCAAGCCGGCACTGGTGAGAGCGAACCGTTAGGCGTGTAGTCGCTGTTTGTTGTGGGAGCTTATCAACTGGTCTTCGAGGGTGTTCGCTTGACATGGCAGGCTGGCAGCACAGAAAAAAGGCGGTTTCCCAGTATATCATTGTAAACCTCCTCCATCCTAAGGGGGTAACGTAGTAGCATCGTGGTAAAGCCTTGCTCCCAGCAGGGCCAAAAAGGCGGACTAAAAAAAGGCGGACCAAAAAAGAGCAGCCTAATAGCATCGTGGTAGAGCCTTGCTCCCAGCAGGGCCAAAAAGGCGGACTAAAAAAGAGCAGCCTAATAGCATCGTGGTAGGGCCTTGCTCCCTGCAGGGCCAAAAAGGCGGACTAAAAAAAGCAGCCTAATAGCATCGTGGTAGGGCCTTGCTCCCAGCAGGGCCAAAAAGGCGGACTAAAAAAGCGGATTAAAAAAGGGGGATGGTGTGATGGTTGGGGGGCGTTTTGAGGAGGGGAGATATCGGGGACGGGAGGTTCCGGTTTTTGATTTGCCGCCTCTCTCCCCTAAAACCACCCGGGCCGCTCAGGCCTTGGTCCCTGTGCCCAGCGATATGGATGACTATGTGGACTACGGCCCTCCGGCCTCAGCCCCTGAGGCCCAGCCTGTCCCATTGGATAACGACGCCGGCCCGGTGGAGCTGTTGGCGGACTACGACGGGAAAAACGGCTATACCTCTGCTTATCCTCCCGATGGCACTGGTATTGTCCGGGAGTTCATTCCCGCTACCCAGGACAAGCGGGAGGCCGCGCCCCGGACGGACCAGCAGAAATCCCGGCAGAAGCGCAGGGCCAGGCTGGAATACCGCGCCTCTCTCGCCATTGCCGCTGTGCTGGCCCTGAGCCTGTCTCTGGGCGCCGCTTTGATGCTGTTTCTGCCCCGCTCCACCAAGTCCCAAATCGAAAAGCGGGAGCTGGCCCACTTCCCTGCTTTCTCCCTGAAAAGCTATTTTTCCGGCGAGTTTACCGCCGCTGTCACCCACTACTTTACCGACACGGTACCCAACCGGGACGGTCTGAAAAAGCTGGGCAGCAACCTGAAATCTGTCTTTGGCCTGCCTGCCTCTGCAAATGACGTGGAGTTTGTGGGCAATATCCAAAAGCAGGAGCCTGCGGCCTCCAAAGCCACCGCTCCCCCAGCAGATGAAGCCGCCGCCCCCACTGCGGACCCCAGTGGGACCACTGCCCAGGTCGCCATGGCTTTGGAGGGCGCAGCCGGCCGGAATATGATTCTGGCCACCCCCGCTCCCACTGAAAACCCCTTCCGCCAGGCGGAGGAGGCCAACATGATTGGCGAGGGACAGATTATGCTGATTAAGCAGGACGGCCACTACCGGGGCTTGGAGCCCTTTGGCGGCTCGGCGGATATGGCGGGCGGCTATGTCGATGCCCTTAACAGCCTGCGGGCTCAGGTGGACAGCAGCGTGCGCATCTACTCCATGCCCGCGCCTCTGGCCTGCCAGTTCTACACCCCGGACCAGCTGAAGGAGTATGTCAACGACCAGTCTGCCTGCTTTGACGCGGTTCATGCTCAGCTGGACCAGGGGATTACGGACATCAATATCTGCGACACGCTGGCCGGCCACGCCAGCGAGCCCATCTACTGCCGCACCGACCACCACTGGCAGCCTTTGGGCGCTTATTACGCGGCCCAGGCCTTTGCCCAAGCCGCAGGCGCGCCCTTTGACGATTTGAGCGCCTACACGCAGGGAGCTTTCTCCGGCTTTGTGGGCAGCATGTACGGTTTCTCCAACCAGTCGGCCAAAATTCTCAACGACCCGGAGGACTTCATCTACTACACCCCCAACAAGCCCTACGACGCGGTGTATTATGACACCGCCTTTCAGCTTCAGTGGGACGGGGACAACCTGTTTGCCGAGGGGGTCGACGGCGCAAGCGACGCATACACCTACTTCCTGGGCGGGGACCAGTATATTGTAAAGGCCACCACCCAGGCCAACACCGGGCGCAAGCTGCTGGTGATGAAGGACAGCTTTGGCAACGCCACCGTCCCCTATTATGTCGGCTCCTTTGACCAGATCTTTGTGGCTGACGTCCGCTATATGGAGCGCAATCTGGTCAGCTTTATACGAGATATGGGCATTACCGACGTGGTGTTTACCGTCTCCGCCTTCTCTCTGGTGGGAGAGAACGGGGCCAATGTGGCAAACCTCATCAGCCAGAACGCGGGAGAGACAATTACGGACCCGCACCCGTAGGAGGGCCGTTGGATTCTGCCGTTGGGTTGGGCTGTCTGTCCCAGTCTGACAGAGGGTTGGTTATGAGGCTGCCGGCCTTTGCTTTTGCCTGCGACGGTTTGGCCCGCTTCTTTTTCTTATGCTCCACATTATCACACAAGATAGAGGTACAACCATGCGCGAACTGGAATATCCCTTTGACCCCAGCCAGATCCTCCGCCGCCGGAAGGCCCTGCGCCGCGCCCTGTTGGAGGACGGCCGCCCCCGGCTCCCAAAGAAGATCGCCGTGCTGGGCGGCTCGACTACCAGTGATATTATAAAAACAATGGAATTGTTTTTACTGGATGCCGGCATCCAGCCGGAATTTTACGAATCGGAGTACGGCCAGTTCTATCAGGACGCTCTGTTTCCTCCCCAGCAGCTGCTGGACTTTCAGCCGGAGCTGGTCTTTGTCCACACCACCAGCCGGAACATCACCCATTGGCCCCAGCTGGCGGACAGCCCCCAGGCCGTCGAAGAAAAGCTGGCCGAAGAGCTGGGGAAATTCCGCGCTGTCTGGGACAGCCTTGCAGATACCTTCCACTGCCCCATCATCCAGAATAATTTCGAGAAGCCCTTCTACCGCGTCCTGGGCAGCCGGGACGGCTGGGACCCCCACGGCAGGGGGCAGTTCACCGCCCGGCTGAACCAGGCCTTTGCCGCCTTTGCCCAGGAGCATGAGGGCTTTTATATCCACGATATCGACTATCTTTCCGCCGACTTCGGCCTGCGCCGCTGGGCGGACCCTGCCTGCTGGAACCTGTACAAATACGCTCTGTGTCTTGAGGCCATCCCCGCCTTTGCCTCTGCTGCCGCCAGCCTCATCAAGGCTCTGTTCGGCGGGCGGAAGAAGGTGCTGGCTCTGGACCTGGACAACACCCTTTGGGGCGGCGTGGTCGGCGACGACGGAGTGGACGGCATTGAAATCGGCCAGGAGAACGGCGTGGCTCAGTCCTACTATGAATTTCAGAGCTATGTGAAGGAGCTGAGCGCCTCTGGGGTTCTGCTGGCGGTGTGCTCGAAAAATGACGAGGACAATGCCCTCAGCGGCCTGCGCCACCCAGAGGGCCTGCTGCGGCCTGAGGATTTTACCGTCGTCAAGGCTAACTGGGAGAACAAGGACCGCAATCTGGCCGCTATTGCCCAGGAGCTGAACCTGCTCCCGGAGTCTCTGGTTTTTGCCGACGACAACCCTGCTGAGCGGGAGATCGTTCGGGCCCAGCTGCCCGGGGCGGCCGTGCCGGACATGGAAGGGGTGGAGAACTATATTGCGGCCATTGACCGGAACGGCTGGTTTGAGGCCCCCAGCCTGAGCCAGGACGACCTGCGCCGGGGCGAGATGTATCAGGCCAACGCCCAGCGGGCGGCACAGCAGGCCCGGTTCGGCGACTACCAGGAGTACCTGAAAAGCCTGGAGATGCAGGCGGTCATTGGGGATTTTCTCCCCCTCTACCTGCCCCGCATCACCCAGCTTACCAACAAGTCCAACCAGTTTAACCTGACCACCCGGCGTTATACCCTGCCCCAGATGGAGCAGATTGCCCAGGACCCCAGCTATATCCGGCTGTTTGGCAAGCTGACGGACAAGTTTGGCGACAACGGGGTGGTGTCGGTCGTGTTGGCCCATGTGGAGGGCCATGCCGCTGATCTTGAGCTTTGGCTTATGAGCTGCCGGGTGCTCAAGCGCGACATGGAGCTGGCCATGCTGGACGCTCTGGCGGAGCAGTGCCGGGCCCGGGGCGTTCAGGTTTTGCGGGGACACTACCTGCCCACTGCCAAAAACACTATGGTAAAGGACCTGTACCCCAGCTTTGGCTTTGCCAAAACCAGCGAAGACCCCAGCGGAGCCACCCACTGGGAGCTGAGCCTGGCCGGCTATGCCCCCAGGTGCCAGGTGATTGCCGCCGCCCCGCCCGAGGGCCGCGAAAACAATGCAGAGAAAGGATGAGAGCCATGAACGAACGTGAAATTTACACCCGCCTGAACCAGGTCTTTCAGGAGGTTTTTGACGACCCGGCCATCCGGGTCACCCCCCACACCACAGCCGATGACATTGACGACTGGGACAGCCTGGAACACATCACCCTCATCTCCGCGGTAGAGCGGGAATTCCGGATGAAGTTCAAAATGGGCGAGATCTCCTCCATGCGCAATGTGGGAGAGATGGCCCAGATTATTGCCCAGAGGGCAAGAACTTAAAATTTTTATCATTGATTTTGTCGCCAAATTTCCCGGCGTTTCCCTGTAAGATTTTCCCCCTCGACCCCAACGCTGCTTGTTGACAAAACGATATTTTAAGAGTAATATAATGGATGTTGGATTTCGCTCAAATGAAACCGGCGTCCATTTTTTATTCAAATACTTTATCACAGAAAAGAAGGAAACCGTCATGATCTTACTGCTCTGCATCTCCGTGGCCCTGGTGGCCGGGCTGATGATGACCCGTCTGTTCAAGCAATTCCACCTGCCGGACGTCACCTCTTATCTGATTGCCGGGGTGCTGCTGGGCCCCTGCCTCATTGGCCGGCTGGGCCTGCCGGGGGTGGGCTTTTCCAGCTTTGAGCTGGTGGACACCTTTCAGCCCATTTCTGACGTGGCCCTGGGCTTTATTGCCTTTGCCATCGGCAGCGAGTTCCGGCTGTCCTCTCTGCGCACCACAGGCAGGGCGGCGGTGATTGTGGGCATCTTTCAGGCAGTGGCCGCCACGCTGCTGGTGGACGCTGCCCTGCTGGTGCTCCACCTGTTTTTGGGAGACAAGCTGCCTGTGTCCGCAGCCATCACCCTGGGGGCCATTGCGGCGGCCACTGCCCCGGCCGCTACCTTGATGGTGGTGCGCCAGTACAAGGCCAAGGGGCCCCTGACCGACATTCTTCTGCCTGTTGTGGCCCTGGACGACGCGGTGGGGCTGGTCATCTTCGCCATCTCCTTTGGCGCGGCCCAGGCCATGGAGTCCAACAGCGCCAGCATTGCCTCGATTGCTGTGGAACCCTTGCTGGAGATTGTTCTCTCTTTGGCCCTGGGGGCGCTGCTGGGCTGGGTGCTCACCTTGATGGAGCGGTGGTTTCTCTCTAACCGCAACCGCGTGGCCATGATTGCGGGCTTTGTGGTGGCGGCGGTGGCTCTGTCTATGGTGAGCTTTGAGATTGCCGGGCTGACGGTGAAGTTCTCCTCTCTGCTGGTCTGCATGATGCTGGGCACGGTGTTTTGCAACACCTGCCCCAATTCTGAGGACCTGATGGGCCGGGCCGACAAGTGGTCCGCCCCGCTGCTGACCTTGTTCTTTGTGCTCAGCGGCGCAGAGCTGCACCTGGATGTGTTCACCGACCTGGCTGTGGTGGGCATTGGGCTGGTGTACATTCTGGCCCGCTCTCTGGGCAAATACTTTGGGGCTATGGGCAGCAGCCGCATTGTCGGGTGCGCTCCGGCCATTCAGAAATATCTGGGCATTACCCTGCTGCCTCAGGCAGGCGTTGCCCTGGGAATGGCCTCTCAGGTGGGGTCGCTGGGAGAGATCGGCTCTACCATTCGCAGCATTGTGCTGTTCGGCGTGCTCATCTATGAGCTGGTAGGCCCCACCCTGACCAAAATGGCCCTTACCGCTGCGGGCGATATCAAGCCCAAGGAGGAAAAGCCTGCCAAGGCCTCAGCCTGAGGCTTGGGACATACCGGTTGCTGCTGACAAGCAAAGACCTCCCCTGCCGCCCTCATGGGGCCGCTGGGGAGGTCTTTTTGTTGAACCAGCCCCTTCCACAGTCAGCGGGCCGGAATAGCGTCAATTATGGAAGCGGGTGCCGATAAAGCGTTCGCTCTGGGCAGGGGAATACTGAAACACATCCATATGCCGCCCGGTAAAAAAGTACTCCGGCGGGCTGGGCCGTCGGGGAGGGCTGTCGAAGGTCTCAATAATAATGAGCTTGATTTTCATGCGGCCGGGCAGCACGCTTTTGATGAACACGCTGGCCTGCTGGCCGGGAAAGATATTCTCCTTCAGCTCCGCCAGCCCCGCCAGGTTGGGGGCCAGCTCTACAAACACCCCATAGCTCTCCACGCTGCGAATGACCCCGCCCACGGTCTCTCCTGCCTGGAACCGGGCCGCGTTCTCCTCCCAGGTGCCCAGCAGCTCCTTGTGGGTCAGGGTGACCCGGCTGTTCTCCTTGCTGCGCACCACGGCCCTGATGTCCATGCCCGGCAGAAAACGCTCCCGGGGGTGCTCAATGCGGGAGACCGAGATGGCGTCAATGGGCAGCAGCGACGAGATGCCGCAGCCGATGTCGGCAAACACCCCAAAGGGCTCGATGTGGGTCACCCGGGCCGTAATCACATCCCCCGGCAGCAGGCCCGCTATGTACTGGGCGGCGCAGCGCTCTTGGGCCGCCCGGCGGGAGAGGCGGGCGGTCACGCCTCCCCACTGGTCCCCTGTGAGCTCCTGCACCACAAAGCACACAGGGCGGTTCACCCGGGAGAGAATGGCAATGTCCCGCACCGTGCCCTCGCGGATGCCAATGGCCCCCTCCTCCCGGGGGATCACCCCCTTCATGCCGGGCAGCTCCACAATCAGGTCGTGGCTGCTGTCGCACATCACTGCCCTGGCCTCCAATATTTTCTCCTCCCGCACGGCCTCTGCCAGCGCCGCCGGGCTCTGGAGGGCGGCGGCGTTTTCGGGGGTATCCATCAAATAGCCTTCCGGATAAAATTGCATGAGTCTGACACATCCCTTTCTCCTTCAGACGTTTCCATTCGTCCTGGTTTTGTCAATCTTTATGCTGGAGGAAGGGGTAATATGCCCGTGGGAGAGGGGAACGCAAGAGCCGCCTGATAATCTCTGAGAGTTTTTTCGCTCTTTAGGGCTTGTTTGAAAATAGAGGAAATGACGAATTTTTACCCAGAAGGGGTTCATTTCAAGGAAAAAACCGCAAGGCAATCTTCCGATTGGCGAGGATTTTTGACGCAGAAAGGGGCCCCTTCTGGGTAAAAAGACGGCCT
>CAJUNQ010000113.1 GCA_910587835.1 uncultured Oscillospiraceae bacterium
ATCGAACGCTGCGAATGGGGGGATGGCTGACTGACTTTCTGACGAGCGTTTCGCTCTTGGAGCTGTAAATCAGACCATTGCCTACCCATTCTAACAGCTTTGGCATGAGATGTCCCAAGCCTGTGGCTGGCTGCCACATATATGGGGCAAATATATTGTAACAGGAGCGTTCCACCATGCGTATCGTCTTTTGCGATGACGACCCTGCTGTTCCCGCTCTGTTGGGGGACTGTCTGCGGGAATTTTTTACAGCCGGCGGGCTGGCCCAGCCCGAGTATAAAGCCTATTCCTCGGCCAACGACCTGCTTGCCGGAGAGTGCGGGCCCGCCTCGCAGCCTTTGGACGTGGCCTTTCTGGATGTGGAGATGCCGGGGCTCAGCGGCATACAGGCTGGGGCCCGGCTGCAGGAACGCCATCCCTTTTGCAAAATATTCATCGTCACCGCCCATGACGGGTATCTGGACGACGCCATGCGCTTTCATGTGTTCCGCTATCTCTCCAAGCCGGTGGACAAGGCCCGGCTGTTCCGCAACATGAAGGACGCCCTCTGGCAGCTGGCCGCCGATACCCGGCCTGTGGTCATTGAGACCGGCAAGGGGGCTGTTACCCGCAGCGCCCATGAGATCGTTATGGCAGAGGCCCAGGGCAGGCGGGTGCTGGTGCGGACCACAGACCAGGCATACCCCTCCACCCAGGGGATGAAGCACTGGGAGAAGCTGCTGGAAATCGGCTGCTTTACCCGCACCCACCGCAGCTATATTGTCAACATGCGCTATGTGCGGGCCTACACCTCCACCCTTGTCACCCTGGAATTCCCCGGGGGCAGCTGCACCGCCTATCTGGCCAGGCGGCGGACCCAGGAGTTCCGGGACGCCTATCTGCTGTATGTGGAGGCGATGCGCTGATGAAGGAGACCCTTGCCCTCAGTCTGGGTTTTATGGCCTTGATTTTCGGGACCCGGCTGCTCTATCAGGGCTATAGCCGGCTGCTGGCCTGGCTGGAGCCCCGCCGTCTTCGGGAGGAGGCGGACCCGGCCCCGCTGCTGCTCACCTGCTTTTCCATGCTGACGCTGTTCATTCTGCTTATTATGGCGTTTATCGTTCTCATTGTGGACCTGCCCCTGACCGTGGGGTCTGTTGTGCTGTCGGGGGTGCTGATTGTGGCGCTGGAAAACCTGTTCATCTACCTGGGCTGCCGCATCAGCCGGCGGCTGACTCTGCGGAGAATGTCCGGCCAGCTGCTGCGGCAGAAGCGGCGGACAGAGGAAAACTACTATCAGATGCTGGAGGAGCAGTACAACCGCCAGCGGGTGCTCATCCATGATATCCGCAAGCACCTGGGCGCGCTGCGGGACCTGGCGGGTACAACCGGGAACAGCGCAGTGGCCCGGTATGTCCAGGAGCTGGAAAATTCGCCCGCCCTGCGGAACCGGGTGCGCATCTGCGGCCACCCGGTGCTGGATGTGATTCTGTGCCGGTATCAGGAGCTGTGCCAGAAAAAGGGCGTTCGGTTTGCCGCGGACGTGCGGGACGGGTCGG
Organism: uncultured Oscillospiraceae bacterium; assembly: GCA_910587835.1. Lineage (GTDB taxonomy): Bacteria > Bacillota > Clostridia > Oscillospirales > Acutalibacteraceae > Acutalibacter. The sequence goes on from CAJUNQ010000113.1 coordinate 1,539, forward strand.
TGGACTTTCTCAGCCACAGCGACCTGACGGCCCTGTTTGCCAACCTGCTGGAAAACGCGGTAGAGGCTGCGGAGGGCGGAGCGGAGGCCTCGCTTGAGCTGTTTGTGGGGAGCCGGCCAGGGAGCGCGCTCATGGTCAGCTTGGTGAACACCTGCGCCGCCCCGCCGGTGAGCGACGGCCAGGGCGGCTGGCGCAGCGCCAAGCCGGACCCGGAGCGTCACGGGCTGGGCATGAAAAGCGTGGGCGCTGTGGTCAAGGGCTATGGGGGGGAGCTGCGCCAGTATTATGACCAGGAGGCCGGGCTGTTCCACACGGTGATTCTGTTGAAATAAAAGCTGCCCGCTTGGGGGGACCCAGGCGGGCGTTTTTGTCTCATTCTACCCCTTCGGCTGACCAAAATGGCCCGTTTTTTGACCGTTCATGCAAAACCCATTGCATTTCTTTTGAGATTTGCTATACTTTCCCTGAAAGCGGTCCGAAAATGTTGGGCACAGCCAGGCCCGCTTTGGCAAAATGGCTTCAAACCACAACAAAAGGAGGACGAACCTATGAAAAAGCTCAGCGTCATTATCCCTGTCTACAATAACCCGGAGGAGCTGCGCATGACCCTCGACTCCATTCTGGGCTCTGATTTCCCCTTGGAGGACCTGGAGGTTCTGGTGTGCGACGACGGCTCTGCGGTGGACATGAAGGCTGTGGCAGGGGAATATGAGGGCCGGATGGAGGTCCGGCATTTCTGGCAGGAGGACAAGGGCTTTCGCCCCGGCCAGGCCCGGAATATGGGCATTCAGGCGGCCAGGGGGGAGCTCTGCCTGTTTCTGGACTGCGGGGTTATTGCCACCAGCGGGTGCCTTGGGGAACACTGGCGGCTCTACCAGGAGCATGGGCCCAAAATGGTGTGCATCGGCTATATCTACGGCAACGACCTGACCTCAGACCTGGAGGAGATGCGGCGGATCATTCACACCCACAGCCCCGATGAGGCTGCGGAGGTGATGGAGAGCCGGGGCATGAAGGACGGCCGGGAGCGGGACTATGTGGTGGGGGACCAGCTATGGCGGTGGCCCGCCCCCTGGATTGTGCTGTGGAGCCTGCACTTCTCAGTGCCCACGGCGTTTATACGGGAGAACGGCGTAGCTTTTGACGATTTCTTCTGCACCTGGGGCTGTGAGGACAATGACTTTGGCATTCAGCTCTCAGAGCATGGGGCAAAATATGTGCTGGGGCGGCAGGCCAGGGCCATCCACTACCCGGCGGCAAAGCGCAGCTATGACCGGCTGCAGACCGAGCCGGACTTCCGGGCGGGCTGGCAAAAGAACCGGGCGTATCTGCAAAAGAAGTGGGCCGGGCATGGGCTGGTGCAGCTGTGGATAACCCAGGGCGGCAAAGCGGTCAAGAGCCTGCCCCTGCTGCGGGAGGAGGGAGAATAACCATGGACATGAACCCTCTTTTGCGGTTTTATGTGGACAACAAGAAGTATCTGCCGGGGATTCTCACCATTGTGGGCATCTCTCTGGCGTCCGGGGTGCTGAAGATGCTGGCCGCGGCCTTTTGGGGCAAGGCGGTGGACTTTGGCCTGGCAGGGCTGGTGAACGACATGCTGTTTGCCGCTGCCCTGATGGCGGTGTTCATTTTGCTGGACGGGGCCCGCACGGCAGTGCACTACCACATTATCGGGCGCATCACCGAGAACATGTTTGTGGAGGTCCGGGCCAGGGCCTTCCGCAAGCTCACCCATGGAGAGCCCTCGGTGCTGGGGCATCACTTCCGCACCGGCGACGTGGCCACCCGGCTCAACAGTGATATCGACCTGCTGAGCACCTTTTCCGCCGGGCATGTCAGCAACTTCTCCCGGCTGATCTTCTCCGGGGTGTTCGGGCTGCTGGCCTGCATTTTTATGTCCTGGCAGCTGTCTCTGGCCTATGTGGTCATTCTCCCCCTGTCTCTGGGGCTGGTCAGTGTCATCAGCAAGCCCATTCAGGCCCAGAGTAAACGGTCTATGGACGACGCCGGAGAGGCCATGAGCATGGTGGCGGATGTGATTACCGGCTCGCTGACCGTAAAGGCCTTTGGGGCCCAGAAGCACTTTCAGCAGTCCTTTGACCAGGCCGCCGGGGAGCTGTATCAGCTGGCCGTCCGCACGGAAAAGCTGAACCGCCGCATGACCGGGGTGAAGTACCTGGCGAACGTGGTTCAGACCATGTGCCTGTTTCTGGTGGGCTCCTGGCTGGTGACCTCGGGGAGGCTGACGGTGGGGGCCTTCATCGCCTTTGTCACCATGAGCAATTACATCACCGACGCGTTTTCTCAGTCAGACTACATGTTCAGCACGGTGCGCCATGTGACTGCCTGCGCTCAGCGGTATTATGAGGTCATCGACATTCCCGACGAGCTGCCCGGGCTGATGGGTCTGCCGGTGGACGAGGAGCTGGCCTGCGAGGCCCAGGGCCTCTCCTTCTCCTACGACCGGGGGAGCCGGGTGCTGCAGGGCCTGGACCTGCGCATACGGGCAGGGGAGAAGGTGGCGGTGGTGGGGCCCAGCGGCTGCGGCAAGTCCACCCTTGTGCGGCTGCTGTGCCGGTTCTACTACCCCGAGGAGGGCTCGCTGCGGCTGTTCGGGCTGGACAGCTCAGACTGGAAGCCCGACGCCCTGCGGTCCCGCATGGCCATTGTCACCCAGGAGCCCATTCTGTTTGACGGCACGGTGTACGAAAATGTGGCCTACGGCCGGCCGGGGCTCACCCGGGCCCAGTGCCAGGCCGTGCTGCAGGAGGTGGAGCTGTGGGACCTGGTGAGCAGCTGGCCCGACGGCATGGACCACCCCATCGGGGAGGGCGGGCTCAGCCTTTCCGGGGGACAGAAGCAGCGGCTGTGCATTGCCCGGGCCATGGTGAAGGAGGCCCCGCTGGTGCTGCTGGACGAGGCCACCTCCGCGCTGGACCTGGAGACAGAGCGGGAGGTGCAGAAGGGCCTGGATAAGCTGCTGCGGGGCCGGGCGGCGGTGATTATCGCCCACCGGCTGAGCACGGTGCGGGACGTGGACCGGATCTACTGCATGGAGGAGGGCCGGGTGGTGGAGGAAGGCGCGCCTGCCGCCCTGCTGGCCCGCAAGGGGAAATATTATGAGATGTGCAGGCTGCAGGGCCTGGTGGAGGTGGAGGAATGAGGAAGAATTCCCGGCTTGCGCTGTATAAAAAGAGCTTTGTCTACCTGGGCCCGGCCAAAGGAAAGTATGTGGCCGGCCTGCTGCTGGGGGCCTGCGAGCTGCCGCTGCTGTTTGCCCTGCCCTATGTGAACCAGGCCCTCATCGACCTGGTAACCGGGGCGCGGCAGGGCAGCCTGATGCTCACTTTGCTGGGAATGCTGGCGCTGTTTGTGCTGCTGGTGCCCCCGGTGATTGCCGGCAGCTACCTGCAGACCACTGCTGCGGAGTTCGGCACGGTTCAGCTTTACAAGAGCATGTTCTATCATATCAACCACATGCCCTACCAGTCCCTGACAAAAAACAAGACCGGCGACTACCTCACCCGCCTGCGGGGAGACGCCAACCGGGCGGTGCGCAACGCGTTTGCCTCCTTTTCAGTGACAAACCTGATCCGGTTTGGGGTGGTGTTCCCAGTCACCCTGATCATGCTGCTGGTGAACGACTGGCGCATTGCCCTGGCAGGCGTGCTTTACGGCGGGGTGAACCTGCTGCTCTCTCTGTGGCTCAACCCTTTGGCAAAGCGTCAGGAGGCTGTGGCAAAGGAGGAGATTGCCAACTCGGCCTCCTTTCTCATCGAGGCCCTGCGGGCCATTCCGGTGGTGCGGGTGTTTGTGCTCCACCAGGTGATGGCCCAGCGCTACGACAGGATGTGCCGCATCATCAAGGAGAAGCGGATGAAGTACCAAAACATCATCGGCGTCACCTATGGGGTGGTGGATTTCTTTGCCCAGTCGGCCCAGGCGGTGGGCTTTATCATCGGCATTCTGCTGGGGTCGGGGGAGCTGAGCCTGGGCAGGGCGGTGTTCAACGCCACTTTGATGGGCATGATGGCGGACTCCATCTACCGGCTGAGCACCTACCTGCTGCTGAGCCAGCCCACTCTGGTCTCTATGGAGCGGGTGCACAGCCTGTTGGAGCAGCCCTTGGAGGACCTGGAAAAGGGCGGGACAGTAGAGGACGCCGGCGGGGACATGGCGGTGGAGTTTTGCTCGGTGGGCTTTGCCTATGAGGGCGGGGCCCCTGTGCTGGACGGCCTGGACCTGACCCTGCGCCGGGGGGAGCATCTGGCGATTGTGGGCGGCTCCGGCGGGGGCAAGTCCACGGTCATCCGGCTGATGGAGGGCTTCTTCACGCCCACAGCGGGTAAGGTGCGGTACTTCGGCCAGCCGGGCGGCGGGCTTTCCCTGCGGGCCATCCGGAGCCTGTTCGCCTATGTCCCCCAGGAGTGCACGCTGTTTGCGGGCAGTATTGGCGACAATCTGCGCATGGCCCGGCCCGAGGCCACAGCGGAGGAAATGGAGTCGGCGGCGAAAGCGGCGGGCATCCACGACTTTATTCTGACCCTGCCCCAGGGCTATGACACCCAGGTGGGGGAGTGGGGCAGCCAGCTCTCCGGGGGGCAGCGGCAGCGGGTGGCCATTGCCCGGGCCCTGCTGAAAAACGCCCCTGTGCTGCTGCTGGACGAGGCCACGGCGGCTCTGGACTCTGCCACGGAGAAGGAGGTGCAGGAGTGCCTGGACCGGGTGTCGGCAGGCATGACGGCAGTGACAGTGGCCCACCGGCTGTCTACCATTGAGAACGCGGACCGCATTCTGGTTATGGAGGCCGGGCGCGTGGTGGAGGAGGGCCGCTTTCACCAGCTGTTGGAGAACAGAGGCCGCTTTTGGGAGCTGTATGAGAGCCAGCGGAGAGAGGAGCGGCTGGCAGAGGAGAGGCGGGCTTGCTAGCTCCGTCTTGCCCATGCTTTTGCCTGCCCTAGAGTCTGTTTGAAAACCGGAGAAATGTCGGATTTTTGTCCCAAAACGCGGGCTTTCAAGGAAAAAACCGCAAGAAAGGCTTGCCGCCTTTCGAGGATTTTTGACGCAGAAAGCGCCGTTTTGGGGCAAAATAGACGGCGTTTCGGAGTTTTAAAACAGACTCTAGGAAGCAGACGGCCGGAGGAGCCTGAGCCGTTCGTCAGACCCGAACCATTCAAAAGCCCAGCGTCTGGCTTTGTAGGAGCAGACGCTGGGCCGGTTCAGGAAAATACAAAAGGAAGGGAGGCCAGAGCTCTGGCTTCCCTTCCTTTTTGCCGGTGGGGATAAGAACATGTACGGATACGATTTGAAATTTCGAGCGCGATTTTGACAAGGCGCAAAACCCGGACATTCAGACCAGAGCCTGTTTGAAAACCCCGAAGCACGGTCTATTTTGACCAGAAACGGGCGCTTTCAGCGACAAAAATGCGGTTTCTTTCTCTTAAAACCATTCATTTTTGGCCCCAAATTCAGCAGTTTCCGGTTTTAAAACAAACCCTGTTCATAGTCTCGTCACTCTACCAGGCTTTGCAGCCATGTCAACGGCAGTATTTGCCGGTAAGACCGATGCAATATTCTGTCGGTACAAGCTCTAGGGCTTGTTTAAAAAATCGAAAACGCCGTCTTTTTACCCAGAAGCAGCCATCTTCTGCGTCGAAAATCCTCGTAATACGCAAGTATTGGCGTAGTTAGCGTAGCTAACTACAGCGGTTCTTCTCCTTGAAGCTGACCGCTTCTGGTCAAAAT
>CAJUNQ010000114.1 GCA_910587835.1 uncultured Oscillospiraceae bacterium
GTCGGACGAGCGCTCTGCTTGCCCTCCCCAAAAGGGGAGGATTTTTGTGGGACATCAGCACTTCATTTGCAACCCCTGGAAATTCCTCGCAACATCGCCGTTTTTCGCGATAGCAACCCCACATTTCACGCCAAATCCTCATTAGCAACCCCTATCGTGATTTTGCACTAAGAATCCCGGAATCCCTTGAAACGACCGGCGTTGCCGGGCGTTGTGAACCGGCGGAGGGGTGCACCGCAACCCCTCCGCCTTTCTCCTGCTTAAAAATCGGACGCCCAGGAATCTTTGAGGGTTGTGCAATATAGCGGCGTTCTTCCGGCGCATCTTCTCTCAAAACCAGTCTCGAAATCCAAGTGAGATGCGGCGCAATATCCTGCTTGGCTATCCCCTCACAAATCGCCACAAATGCCGCACAATGGTGTTTATCGTGCTTTGCCCTGTTCACGCATGACCACTGCCATAAAACTGCTGACAGCGTCCTCACACGGCTCGACAAACTGCTATCTGTATGGAGGGCCCACGCTTTAGCCTGCTTTTTTATCGAACGGTGCAAAACCAGCCTTATTCATGGGAGTATTAGGCCGTACACTCCTATTCTACTCCCAGTTGAATCCTTACCCCAGCTCAAAAAACAAGCTATACATGGCTCGCCCCTTTTGGGTTATACTTATCCCGAAAGGGGCGGATTTTATAGGCAATCAAATCGGCAAAAACATACACGCTTTCTGTAAACAGCAGGGGTTGACCCAAGAGAAACTAGCTGAACAGATAAGGGTATCCTTTCAAGCTGTTTCCAAGTGGGAAAATGGAAGTTCTATGCCGGATATTTCTGTTTTGCCGCTGCTGGCCAATGTCCTGCACTGCAGCATTGATCAACTGATGGGCTATGTGGCAGTGCAGAAACGCCTTACCGACAAGGATGATTTCATCGTAAACAGAGGCATCCAGCACCTCTGGCACATAGCCAGCGCCAATGTCCTGTATCTTGTGCACCCCGGCCCGTCCCCCACTGAGAGTAGTGGAGTCCCTGGGCTCCACCACCACAATTTGCACCGCCTGGTTTTGTTCCTTCAGGTATTGGCTCACGCCTATAATGGTAACGCCAGTGCCTACGCCCACCACAAAGATGTTCACTTTCCCCTCTGTGTCTATCCAGATTTCCGGGCCAGTGGAGGTCCTGCGGGCGGCTGTGGTTGGCGGGGGGTAACAAACTGGCCGGGGATGAAGCTGCCCGAGATTTCCATTGTCAGTTCCTCTGCCCTGGCAATGGCGCCCTTCGTCCCCTTGCCCCCTTCAGTCAGCACCAGCTCTGCGCCGTAAACTTTCATCAACTGGCGGCGCTCCACGCTCATGCTTTCCGGCATGGTGATGATGATGCGGTATCCCCTGGCCACCACCACGGAGGCCAAGCCGATCCCGGTATTGCCGGAGGTGGGTTCAATAATGGTGGAGTCCGCCTGTAGCCTGCCACTGGCCTCGGTTTCGTCAATCATTGCCTTAGCAATACAGTCTTTCGCAGAACCGGCGGGGTTAAGCCTTCAGCCCTTCTGATTCCTCTATATGTGTCAGCTCCAGCAAGGGCGTTTTCCCAATTATTTGGTCAGCGGATGTATAGATCATAACAAAACCACTTCTGATTATTTCTGCGCCGCAGCGGCAAAGCCCTTCTCCAGATCAGCTAGGATATCGTCAATATGCTCCGTACCGATGGACAAGCGAATAGTGTTGGGCTTGATGCCCTGGTCCAGCAATTCTTCCGGGGAAAGCTGGGAGTGGGTGGTGGTAGCCGGGTGAATGACCAGGGACTTCACATCCGCCACGTTGGCCAGTAGGGAGAAGATCTCCAGGTTGTCGATGAACCTGTGGGCTTCCGCCTGGCCGCCCCTGATCTCAAACGTAAAAATGGACGCGCCGCCGTTTGGGAAGTATTTTTCATATAGGACATGGTCCGGGTGGCCGGGCAGGGACGGATGGTTGACTTTCTCCACAAGCGGATGGGAGGCGAGATATTCCACCACTTTTTTGGTGTTTTCGGCATGGCGCTCCAAACGCAAGGACAAGGTCTCTACGCCCTGAAGGAGCAGGAACGCGTTGAACGGGGAGATGGTGGCCCCAGTGTCCCGGAGCAGGATGGCCCGGATATAGGTGGCAAAAGCGGCAGGGCCGACAGCGTCTACAAAGCTGATACCATGGTAGCTGGGGTTCGGCTCCGCAATGGGCGCGTATTTCCCGGAGGCTTTCCAGTCAAATTTGCCGCTGTCTACGATGATGCCGCCCAAGGTCGTCCCATGGCCCCCGATGAATTTCGTAGCGGAGTGGACAACGATGTCGGCCCCATGCTCAATAGGACGGATGAGGAAGGGCGTGCCAAAGGTGTTGTCGATGACCAGCGGCAGGCCGTGGGAATGGGCGATTTCCGCAACGGCGTCGATGTCAGGGATGTCGCTGTTGGGGTTGCCCAGGGTTTCCAGATAGACGGCCTTTGTATTGGACTGGATTGCCGAGGCCACTGCACTCAGGTCGTGTGCATCCACAAAGGTGGTCTTGATGCCGTACTGAGGCAGGGTGTGGGCCAGCAGGTTGTAGCTGCCGCCATAAATGGTTTTCTGGGCCACGATATGGTCCCTCGCCTGGGCCAGCGCCTGGATGGTGTAGGTGATAGCGGCCGCACCGGAGGCCGTAGCCAGCGCCGCCACACCGCCCTCCAAAGCCGCAAGGCGCTTCTCCAGCACATCCTGGGTGGAGTTTGTCAAACGGCCATAGATGTTTCCGGCATCAGCCAGCCCGAATCGGGCAGCTGCGTGGGCTGAATCCCGGAAGACATAGGACGTGGTCTGGTATATAGGCACAGCCCTGGCATCCGTAGCAGGATCGGGCTCCTCCTGCCCAACATGCAGCTGTAGGGTTTCAAATTTATAATTCATAAAGCAACCTTCCTTTCTATTCCCATTCGATGAAGTGCTTCCATTATATACCTATTGACATAGTTTGTCAATAGGTATATTGCGCATCTTGAAACCCTATTTACCTTGTGGTATAATAGGAAAAAGAAAGGAGGATTTGGGATGGTTTCTACAAAAGGAAGGTATGCGCTGCGGTTTCTACTGGACCTTGCGGAACACAGGCAGAGGGGTATGTGCCGTTGAAGGATGTAGCCGGGCGCCAGGAAATTTCGGAAAAATATCTGGAAATCGTGGTGAAGGAACTGGTCAAAGGCGGTTTCCTTGCCGTCATGCGGGGAAAAGGAGGCGGCTACCGACTGAACCGCCCTTCGGAAGAATACAGCGTGAAGTCTATCCTTGAGCTTATGGAGGAGACGCTGGTGCCGGTTGCCTGCCTGAAGCCGGGACAGGCGCCTTGCCCCCGGAAAGACCGGTGCCGGACGCTGCCTCTTTGGCAGGGGTTGGACCAGGTGATTTCGGATTATCTTGAGCCGATTACGCTGGCGGACCTAATCGTCGGAAAGTGAGTTATCTCATGGCGCTGTCATATAGACTCAGTACCGTTCTCGTTTGCAAGGGTCCCCTTTTTTTTAGTTTTGCGGCGCAGATTTTGGTGGGTAAAAGTTGCTTGGCTTATCTCAAATTTTATGTTACCTTCACAGAGTTGGTTGCCCTTATCACTCAAAAACTCGCTGCCTGTGGAGGCGAAACCGTCTGTTTCTTGGCTCCAAAAATTTGGATATCATCAATAAATCATCAAAATCTTTTGATGCGTACCGTTTGGAAACACAAACGGCCCAACCGCATGGAAAACCAGCTGTTGTATGCCCGCTAATGCTTTTTCCACATCCACTCCAAAACCGCGTGCCGAGGGTTCGAATCCTTCTGCCCCTGCCACA
>CAJUNQ010000115.1 GCA_910587835.1 uncultured Oscillospiraceae bacterium
CTCAAAATTTGCGTTGCATAAACAAAGAAAAGGGTTTTGGACGAAACCAGAAAAAGTAAGAAAAATGTCAGTGGACATTGGCGGGGATTATGTGGTAATGTTGGTGTCAAGAAAGGGGGCCAAGATATGGCAAAACGCAGAGCAAATGGCGAGGGTAACATACGCAAACGCAAGGATGGTCGCTGGGAGGGGCGGTACACCGCTGGCCGTGACCCTGAGTCAGGCAAGGTGATTTACAGGAACGTGCTGGGCAAAACGCAAGCAGAGGTCAAGGAAAAACTTGCCCGGGCCATCGAGGATAGCAAAGGTTTGGACGTGGTCAAAGCCGGTCAGTACACGGTAGGGCGGTGGATGGACGTATGGTTTGAGAACTACGCCAAAATCAAGGTGCGCCCATCATCGTACAAAACCTACAAGGGTTATATTGAAAATCACATCAAGCCAAGCATTGGCAAGATACCGCTCAGCAAGCTGACTACCCTGGAAGTGCAGGCACTTTACAGAAAGCTGCTGACCAGCGGTAGAGTAGAGCGGACAGAGTCCAAGCAGCAACCCAAAGGTCTGAGTGCCAAGACGGTGCGCAATATAAACCAGGTGATTTCGTCCGCAATGGAACTTGCCAAAAGCCAGAAACTTATCTTAAGCAATCCCACAGACGGTTGTGCCCTACCAAAGGTTGAACACAAGGAGATGAAAACACTGACCGCTGACCAGTTGGCCGCGTTCTTCCGTGAGGCCAAGAACAGCGGTATGTTCGAGATGTACTACCTGGAACTGGCGACGGGGCTGCGCAGGGGAGAGCTGCTAGGGCTGAAGCGGGGCGATATCAACCTGGAAACAGGTGCCATTCAGATAAAACGCCAAGTAGCACGGATCGATGGGGAAGTGGTGGAGGCTCCATTAAAGACAAAAAATTCCTACCGAACCCTGTCCATTGGGGCAGATGCGGTAGAAATTCTCAAAGAACAGAGGAGCAAAGTAGCCGGTGAGTATGTGTTCCCATCGTCCAACGGCGGGCCAATCTCGCCGGATAGTGTCCTTCATATGCTACATCGGGTACTTGAGAGAGCTGGACTACCCAAGATACGGTTTCACGACCTTCGCCACACATTTTCAACATTGGTATTACAAAATGGTGTAGACATCAAAACAGTTTCCGGGATGCTGGGCCACTACTCCGCTGGATTCACTCTGGACACCTACGCCCATGTCACCACCGCCGCACAGAAAGAAGCCGCCAAGACGATGGGCAGCTTACTCTCCGGCCGTATTTAGAAGTACTCGGTCGTTTCCCCGTATGGGTCAGCGAATGGGTCAGACAAGGGAAACTAAGGAAAATATAAAAGAGAATCCCCGGAAACCCTTGAGTTTCCGGGAAAATTTGGTTGCGGGGGCAGGATTTGAACCTGCGACCTTCGGGTTATGAGCTGTGGTGAGCCAGTTTTTCCAGCAGTTTTCAGGCATTTTCACTCCACTTTCCCGCAAAAACCCGAAGGTCTGCCCCTATCCGTTCCACTGAGTTTTTTCGGTTCTGGGTCAGAAAATGGGTCAAACACAGCGTGTGGAGGGGTAGGAGTGGGGGAGACTACATCAAAATTTGCGCCGCTAAACAAAGAAAAGCTCCATCCGGTCCTGAGATTCGATTACGGTAGCCTGCTCATTGAGTTTTCAGATCACTTCCAGGCAGACCTCGTCCTGCTCCAATTTTCCAAAATATGCCTCCTGTCATTTGCACCGCTCGGTCATAATAGACAATATCGTCTGGTCCGTCTGCCGCATTCCCTGCTGAGCTAAAAGGCCTACATTCGCGATCGTATCATCCACGCCTTTGGTCACGATGCCGTCGCCGCTTTTGAATTCCTGGCGGTTTTTATACATAGAGTAGCCTAATATCCCCGCGTCTACACTGGCGGCAATCTTGGCGGCGCAGGAGGGCTTTGCCCCATCGCAGATGGTTCCGCTGATGATAGCCACTGCGTTGACGATGGTGTGCGCTATGGCCTCGTAGCCGCCGTCCAGCAGATAGGCGATACCGGCCCCAGCCCCGACCCCGGCGCTGACCGCGCCGCAATAGGCCGAGAGACGGCCTATGCCGCTTTTCTGATGGATTGTCACCAGGTCGCTGACCAGCAGCGCCCGATACAGCTTTTCCTGGCTTGCCCCCAGGAACCTTGCGTACCGGACCACCGGCACGGAGGCGGTTATCCCCTGGTTGCCGGAGCCGGAGAGGATCACCACCGGTAGCTCGCACCCGCTCATCCGGGCGTCGCTCCCTGCGGCGGCCCAGGCTTTCGCCTCGGTCTTGATGTCCCCGGGGTACTCCACCAGCAGAACGGAGCCAATATTGGCGCCCCAGTTATTTTTCAGCCCTTCCGCCGCGATAGCCGTGTTGCAGTCGATCTGCCGCTGTAGTAGCGGTGCGATATCCCCAAGCTCCGCCGTGTTCGCAAACTCCAGAATATCCGCCACATTCAGCACGCTCTTGTCCGTCAGGCTGTCCTCGGCGGAATCTGTCACCGGCTTTTCCAACAGGACTTCGCCGTTCTTTTCTTCTCTAACGATATTGCTGTGGCTGTTGGCGATATGTACACAGGCGGAATGCTCCCCAGCCCAGCCGGTGAGCCGGATGTCCAGCATCCGGGGGGTGTCGGCACAGACTATCTCAATGGGGGTATCCTGACAATAGGACGCGATTGCCCCGTGCCGCTCCGCCGGAACAGAGGAGATGACCTGCAGGATCTTCTCAGCGTCACCTGCCGCTATCCCCGCCGCAATAGCCGCGGAGATGCCCTTTAGCCCTCCGGTGTTGGGGACGACCACGCTTTTCACATTTTTGATGATATTGCCAGAGACCTCCGCCCGTATCCTTTCCGGCCAGACTCCTAGGATATCCCGGAGCCGGGCAGCGGCATAGGCTAGGGCGATGGGCTCCGTACAGCCTGTGGCGGGGACCAGTTCTTCCCTTAAAATGGACAGATACGCCTTTGTGGTTTCGGTAGTCAACATAAATTTTACCTCCTTTTATCGGGCGGGGATTTCGGGCGGCTCCACATAGACCCGTTCGCTGGAAAAGCCCTGCCCCCGAACCTCCTTGATCTGTGTGATGGTCAGGAACGCGTTAGGGTCAACGGATTGTATCAGCGACTGTGCGGCATAGAGCTTCCTGGGCGGGATCACGCACAGCACACCGCGCTGAGGTGACCTTGTCCTGCCGGTTTCGATTTGAACCATAGTGATACCGGCCTGCAGCCTTGTCAGGCATTTCTGCCGTATCTCCTCGTACCGGCTGGAAATCACAAAGAGCTGTATCTGTGACTGCCCTAAAAGCATCACCTTGTCCAGCACAATCGTCTCTACCACCAGCAGCACAACGCCGTACAGGATTTGCTCCGGGTCAGAGAACACAGCCTGCGCGCCCATGATGACAATATCCGTCAGGTAGACCGCCACGGAGACCGGGATATGTGTCCACTTATGCAGTACCAGATTGACCACATCCGTGCCGCCGGTGGAGGAGCCCACCCGCATCACCAGCCCCACGGCTATCCCCACCAGCCCGCCGCCCAGCAGGGCCGACAGCAACGGGTCGGCAGTCAGTCCTTCGATACCCGGCACCCTCTGGGCCGCGCCCAGGAAGATGGGGTAGAGCAAGGAGCTGGCCACCGTAGCCAAAACGAACCTCCATCCCAGCACCGCCCAGCCCAGCGCCAGGGCCAGCAGGTTCACGCATAAAACAATCAGGGCGGTGTCCAGCGGGATGAACCTTGCCAGAACCACCCCAACGCCCGTGGCCCCGCCCATGATGACGCCGCTGGGCAGGATGAATGCCGCCACGGCGAACCCCAGCAGCATATTCCCGGCTATGATCGCAAAGCCAACCTCCGACGCTTTTTTCAAGCGCTTCCGATCAAGCCTTCTCATATCAGAGTACCACTATATTGTCCAGCCAACCGGCACAGGCGTCCACCTGCTGTCGGGAGCCGAGGACGCAGATGCTGCCCCGCGCTGTCAGGTCCTCCACGGGGCCGGCCAGAGCTTTCAGATCTTCCGGCACGGCGGCGAGCATCTCCCGGCGGACGCGGCACCGGTCCTCGTGGCTAATCTGCCGCCAGTAGAGAGCGTCTGCCATCCGGCCCTTCATGCGGGCTGTCAGAAGCGGGTCGGACTCCGCCGCCGCGCCGGTGATCATGCCGGTCAGGTCTATGTCAATGCCTCTCAGAAAGTCCGAGGAGGCACGGTAGCAGTCCAGCGTCCGGGCGGCGCTGGGGTCGCGGAAGGAGTAGAATCCAGCAAAGCCTGTGTCACGCAAAACCATTCCCGTGCCGTAGGCCCCGCCTTGGACCCGTACCGTGTTCCAAAGGTGGGCAAGGGAGACGGTACGTCCCATGACCTTCGCCGAGCCGCTTCCGGTTCCCTGGAAAACGCCGCCCAGAGCCGCGTATGATACGCCGGATGGGATCACAAACCCCTCCCGACGGGGTTCCCAGGGCAGAACGGCCCCCGTGCAGGGCAGGGCAAAGCTGCCCTGCGGCAGGCTGGACGAAAGCAGTCGGGTGACAGTTTTGGCAGAAGCTTCATTCCCGGCAGTGACGCTGACCGTCATGCGTGCGCGGCAGAAAATGCGCTGGGCCAGAGATATAAGATCCTGCGCCAAAGCAGGAAAGCGGGCGGGGAAGTTCTGCTCCAGTTCCGTGAGCCACCGCAGGAAGGTGATGCCCGACGCCTGCTCCTGGACGGCACCCTCGGCGGTTGAGCAGGCCAGGACCCTGGACATGGCGGCGCTGTGTCCTGCCGTGACCATCTGCTCCGCCATCGCCGCCCGCCGCTGGCGCAGGAAGGTGAGCGCCTGCTGGGAGTTCTCCCACTGCTGTCCAACTAAAAACTCTGTCAGGAGGGACAGGGCTTTTTCCAGTTTCGCGTCCAGAATACTGCAGGAAACGCACAGGAATGTCCGGCAGCGGTCCGGGGCGTTTTGCCGCCCATACGCTTCTACCGTGAACCAGATATTCCCGAACAGGGAGCGCATCTCCCGGCTCAGGTCTGCCAGACTGTACTTAGCCGTATCCAGACAGCCGAACAACTGGGCCATAAAGGATGCCTTAGCCAGTTCCTCTGGGGACAAGTCATCCAGCGCGAAATAGAGATTGCAATAGGTGATACCATTGGTGGGCAGCCGATGGCGGAGGAGCGCTATGCTGTCGGCGGTTTCTTCCTCTATAGGCAGCTTTTCCGGCTCCGCGGGGATCTGGTCAAGGCGAAGCCTGGGGATGGACGCCAGCTGCTCCGGCGTGTCCGGCATGTTCTGCCAGGCGGCGATAGCTTCCTGGAAGCGATGGACGCCGGCGGCTTCCTCGGTTCCCCAGCTGGATCGGACGGCACTGAGTCGAGCTGTCTCCTGGGCCTGGCGCTCCTGGCCTATGGTGTGGGAGGGCAGTGCAAGGATTCGGCAGTGATGGGGGTTCTCTAAAATGAGCTGCTTTAGAAGCTCCTCAAAATAGCCTGTCCCGCACTTGTCCCGCAAGCCGTCAAAGAGCGTACCGACGCTGAGATTTGCCGCAGGGTCGCCGCCGTAGAGCCAGCTCTCCATCACCTGGAAGCAGAGCATAAGCCCCTGGGGCATCTGCCCATAGTCCCGCTGCCGGGCCTCAAACTCCAGATTGTCCAGCGCCGCCAGGACCCGCCGGTGATCCAGCCCCTCCCGGGACAGCCGCTCCAGCTCATCCCGAAGGGCGGAGGACACCTCCTCGGACTTGTCCTCGGCAATGTCCCTGGCCTCCAGCAGGAGCCAGGGCTGCTGTACGCCGTCGTGAAGCTCTAAGCGGACGTCCTGAGCCAGGCCGCTTTCCAGAAGATGCCGCTTCAGGGGGGCCTGGTTGTCCCCACATAGTACATCCGATAAGGCTTGCAGCGCCATTAACGTCTCCCTGTCCCGGAAGGTGCAGACAGCGTACCCATCTGCCAGCCGGGCGCGTCCCTCCAAGGATTCCTGTGCGGACAGCTCATAGCGTATAGCGGACAGGCCCGCCTCAACGGGCTTTTGCAGAGGTATCCCTTCCGGCGTGGGACAGCGCTCGTATGCACAGAGGTATTCACTGTCCAAAATCTCAAGAACCTGCGCGATATCTACGCTGCCGTCCAGGAATATATAGGAATTTGATGGGTGGTAGAGACGGCTGTGGGCGGCAGCGAAGGCTTCGTAGGTCAGCTCCGGGATATGCGCCGGGTCACCCCCAAAAACATAGCGGTAGCAGGTATCCGGGAACAGGCGGCGGGCCGCTTCCCGCTCCAGAAGGGCGTCCGGCGAGGAGAAGGCCCCCTTCATCTCGTTATACACCACGCCCTTGACGGAGAGCGCGCCGTCTTCGCCCAGCTCGTAGTGCCAGCCTTCCTGGCCGAAAATCTCCGGCTTGGAGTGTAGCAGCGGGTGCAGTACCGCGTCCATGTAGACCCGCAGGAGATTGATAAAATCCTGGCCGTTCCGGCTGGATACAGGGTAGACAGTCCTGTCAGGGAAGGTCATGGCGTTGAGGAAGGTGTTCATGGAGCTTTTCATCAGCTCCACAAAGGGCTCCTTCACCGGGTAGCGTTTGGAGCCGCACAGGACGGAGTGCTCCAGGATATGGAACACGCCTGTGTCGTCCCAGGGCTGGGTCTGGAAGGCGATGGCGAAGGTCTTGTTTTCCTCCGCCCGCTCCAGCCATACCAGCCGGGCGCCGGACTTTTGGTGCTCCATCTGCCAGAGGTCCGCCTCCAGCTCGTCAACACGTTGTTGATCTAGGACAATAAAACCTGAAAGGATACTGTTCTTTTCCATAATAGCCTCCTTGTAGTGAGTTCCTTTTTGTTCGATCCGGCTTAGGTGCCAATATTATAGGAGCTTTTCTCCTCTGGCGCAAGGTGCTATGCTTATTCTGTTCATTTTCCCGACCATTCTGTCCCCTTCGTCAAAACTCCCTGCTTTTTCATACCGGCTTTGGACTGGGACAGAGCGTCCGCTATCTGTACAGAATAGACCGTTTCCGGGGCGGAATGAGCAAGCAGTATTGATTTTTTCGGAAAAAATGATATGGTTGCATCATAGAAAAAGCTGGGAGGGGTATGTCAAATGTACGACCTGCTTATTATCGGCAGCGGGCCCGCCGGTGTTTCCGCCGCGCTGAGCGCAAAGGCGCGGGGCTTGGATTTCCTGTGGTTCGGCTCCAGACAGTTGAGCCCTAAAATTGCGAAAGCTGAGCGCGTTATGAACTATCCGGGGCTTCCGGCGGTCACCGGGCCAGAGATGCGGGAAGCCTTTTTGCGTCAAGTGGACAGCCTGGGCATTTCTGTTTTAGAGGAACGGGTCAATTCCATCTACGACATGGGCGGCTATTATACCGCCGTGGTCAACGACAAGATGTATGACGGCAGGACTGTCATCCTGGCCCCGGGGGTATCTAACAGCCGTGAGATACCCGGCGAGAGCCGGTTGCTGGGGAAGGGGGTCAGCTATTGCGCCACCTGTGATGGGGAGCTGTACCGGGGCAAACGTATAGCGGTGGTCTGCACGGACCCGTCCTTGGAGGAAGAAGTGGAGTTTCTGGCCGGGCGTGCTTCGGACATGTTCCTGTGTACCAGCTATAAGGATTGCGGCGTCCACCGGGATAATGTGCGGCATACAGTGGGGTATCCCACGGAAATTTTGGGTAAGGACAGGGTTTCCGGCCTGATTTGCGGCGGCGAGACGGTAGCGGCGGACGGAGTCTTCTGCCTGCGTTCCTGCGTGGCCCCGTCGGCGCTGCTGCCGGGACTGGCGGCAGATGGCGGACACATCCAGGTGGACCGGGGACAGCGGACCAACCTGCCGGGGTGTTTTGCCGCCGGGGACTGCACGGGACGGCCTTATCAGTACGCAAAGGCGGTGGGCGAGGGCAACGTGGCTCTGCACAGCGTGGTGGAATACTTGAAAGAAATGGAGACGCATGAATGAAATCAAGAATATTGAAGGTAAAGGACTACCGGGAGGTGGACGTGAGGCCGCTGCTCAAGCCATTTGTGCCGGATGAGGCGGCGCTAGAGGCGGAGCTGAGACGGCTGACTAACCCATATATCCGCTGGGAACCCGGCGAGGTGGTTTCTGCCGGGGATCAGGTGGTGTGCCGGTTAGCTTCAGACTGCCCCAGGTACAATAAAGAGAAGGTTCGCTTCGTGGCAGGGAGCGGGATGTTTCAAAGGGAGCTGGAAAATCTCTCCATCGGCATGAGGGTGGGCGAGACCCGGGAGGCCGGCCTGCCGGAGGGGAAGGTGTCCCTTACGCTGGCAGGGGTGATGAACCGCGTGGCGCTGGAACCCAGCGATGAGATGGTGGAGAAGCTGGAGCTGGACGGCGTTCATACTGTGGCGGAATACCGGGCCTACCTGCTGGAGCAGCAGAGGGAGGCCGCCTTCAGTCAGGACTCCTTTGAGGCGCTTAAGTGGCTCACCCGGGAGGTGATAAGCGGCTCGGAGTTTATCCTGTGCCGGGAGGACTGGGCCGAAACCATCAACCGGGAGCTGGACCGCTGCCGGACGCTGTGCCGCCAGGAGGGCATGACCCTGGAGGAAATGACGCCAGAGCAGTTCCAAGGCCGCATCCCGGTGAAAAGCTACCATGAGCTGGTAGCCATGCTCCAGTACGATGGCTGGGACAATCTCTGCCGCTATCTGCTGGGCTGCCGGTACGCCGAAACAGACGGCTTCCACTCCGGCGAGGCGGAGTATGAGGCGTTTATCGCGGACTATGCCAAAACCTGGCGTGTCTGTGCTGAAAACGCCCGGGAGGCCAACCCATTTGAGAGCTTCATTTTTAACGAATACGCCGGGCACGCCTATACGGTGCTGAAAAACTATATCAGAGAATTTTATTAAGGGAGGAACCCATCATGGCGATTCAAAACGCGGACAAGACCAATTTCAAAGAACTGATCAAAGAGGACTTCGTGATCGCTGACTTCTACGGCACGACCTGCGTCCCCTGCAAGCTGTTTTCCAAGATACTGGAGGACATTGAGGCGGAGATACCATTCCTGAACATCGTCAAGCTCAATACCACCGATAACCCGGAGCTGGCAGAGGAGTACGGGATAACCGCCGTGCCCACCGTCCACTTCTATAAGGACGGACAGCTGGTGGCAAGCCATGTGGGTGTTATGCAGCCCCAGGCGGTGAAGGAGGTTATCGCCCAGCATATGTATGCATAAAGCCGGACAGATTAAGCGGCTTTTCGGGCAAAATCGACATCTGCCCTTTTTTCGATAATCCAAATATGCTATAATCCATTCACCAATAAAAGGAGGCTCTGTCCCATGAAAAAGACTGTGAAACGCGTTATCTGCTCTCTGCTTGCACTGCTTTTAGTGTGCGGCCTTGCCGCCTGCGGCGGAACAAAGAGCGTGGATCCGAAAACCTGCACATACGATGAAATGGTGGACTATCTTACCGCCAAGGGCTACATCTCCAAGGATGCCGCCCCGGTGGACATGCTCACTACCGAGGGCTATATTACGGACAACACCGGCGGTGATATCCCCTATGCACCCTTTGCGGATAAAGCACAGGACTACGACGGGCTATGGCTGATGTGGTGGGACTCCGCCACCCCATCTGAGGCGTACACCAACTGCTTCCAGAACCTTGCCATGAACGAGGGTACTATCGTCTACATGGGCGGCGCGGCTGTTTTGGAGACAGCCGCCTACAACGGCAATTTTGCCATCGCCTTTGGGGAGGGCTACGCCCAAAAGGACGCTGTCACAGCGGACTTTCAGGCGCTTTCCCAGAAATAAGGACATAGAAACGCCCCTACCCTATCCTATATGGGATAGGGTAGGGGCGTTTCGCTGAAATGCACATAAGAGGAAGGAGAAAACCATGGAAACAAACGCGATTTTCCGAAAAAATTACGGCAGCTTCCGCCGCTTCTTCTCCATGCTGGGCAAGGCAAATCTGCCCTATCTGTGGATCATCGGCTACTTGGTGGCAAGCGCCGTCATCGCCAATGTGGGCGTCAGCTCTACTGAATACAGCGCCGCCCTCTTTGCGGGGAATGTGGGCCTGACCGCTGTGGTGCTGCCCTATCTTTTTTATCAGATCCTCTCCCTGATTCTCAGCTCCATCTCTGGGCTCATCAATAACCTCTGCACAGCCCGCATGGACAGGAATCTGCGGCGTATGGTCTGGCGCAAGACGGTAAGTCTGCCCCTGCGGTTCTATGAGAATAACAACCCCAAGGAGCTGCTCAGCCGTATCACCACCGACATCTCCAGCATCAGCAATCTGGTCATGAAGGTTTTCCTCCCCATCTTCACCACGGCCTATGCCAGCTTTGTCATCCTCCAGAAGGTCTCCAGCTATGACGGGGCGCTGATGTGGTCTTTAGTGGCGGCGCTGCCGGTGAATATCCTCATCAGCTTTATTCTGGGCCGCCTGCAATTTGGCGTACAGGACCTTATCAACCGGCGCAATGCCGAGCTGACCGCCACTGTAGCGGAGCGTACCAATAACCTTATGCTGATAAAATCTATGAGCACCGAGGCAAAGGAGGCCGCTGCCGGAGGGGAGCGGATGAAGGCCAGCTACCGGGCCGCCGGGATGAATATCTGGATCACCGGCACTGCCATCCCCATTAGGGCCATTGCCAGTGTCCTGCAGACTATCGTCATCATCCTGGTGGGCAGGGGCTACTACGCCTCCGGCGCGCTGAGCCTGACGGAGTGGATAGCCTATTACGGCTTTGCCATTCAACTGACCAATATCCTCAGCGCATACTGCGGATACTGGACCTCCTTCAAAAGCGCCCAGGGCGCGGTAGATCGGGTGAGCGAGATCATGGCCGAGCCTTCAGAAAATTTGAACGCCGGAAGCACCATGGAGTCACCGGCGGGAAGCATCCGCTTTGAGAAGGTGGATTTCTCCTTCGGGAGCGAGCCCCTTTTCCAGGGCTTAGACCTGGACATCCCCGCCGGGAGAATCACCGCTGTGGTAGGTCCCTCCGGGTCGGGAAAGACCACCCTGCTGAACCTGATCGACCGCCTTTACCCGCTGAACGGCGGCTTGATACAGATAGGCGGAAAGGACACCTCGGACTACTCCCTGACCAGCTTCCGACGCGCCCTGGGATACGTGACCCAGGAGAGCGTCATGTACGCGGGCACCATCCGGGACAACCTGCTCCACGGCCTGGGGCGCACGCCGTCGGACGAGGAGCTGGACGAGGCCTGCGCCGCCGTGGGAATCCTTGACTATGTCCGCCGCCAGCCCCTGGGCTACGACGCCCCGGTGGGGGAGAGCGGGGCCAGTCTTTCCGGCGGGCAGCGGCAGCGCTTCTCGGTGGCCCGGGCCTTGTTGAAAAAACCGGACTGCCTGCTGCTGGACGAGGCCACCGCCGCTATGGACATCGGCGGCAAGGCGGGCGTTTGGGCCAGCATCCGGCAGGTGATGGCCGGGAAAACCGTGGTCTATGTGGCCCATGACGCCCAGACCATACGCAACGCGGACTACCTGATCGTCCTTCGGGACGGGCGGGTGGAGGCCGCCGGGGAGCGGGAGGACGTTATGGCTTCCAATTCCTATTGTCGGGAAATGATGGAAAACGGAGAGGAGGGTCGCTGATATGAAGCGCAACGGAAAAGACGGCAGTCAACAGCAAAAGCAGAAATTCTCTTTCCGCTCCTATATCTCGTTTTACACCCGGTTCCCCATTCCATGGTGGCTGTTTATCGCATCCCTGGTCTTCGGTCTTATCAATACCGAGGTGGTGCTGGCTATCTCCAAGTATGTGATCCAGATCAACAAGGGCGAGCTCTACAACGGCGTAATTATCGGCTACTCCCTGTTGACCGTGCTGAACGCCGTAATAGCCATGTTCAGCAACCTCTGCGGGGAGTATGGCATCCAGAAAGTCACGCTTAGGGCCAGGATGCTGCTGTGGAACAAGATACTCCATCTGCCAATGCGGGAGGTGGAGCGCCGCCAGCCCTCGTCCCTCATTTCCGGCGTTGTGAACGATATCACACAGGCCAGCGCGGTGATACATATGATATTCTCTACGGTGGCCTCGATCTACGGCTTTATCCGCTGCTGCGTGGAGATGGCCCGGTTCAACGCGAAGCTTTCCGCCTATATGCTGCTGCTTGTCCCTCTGGCTGTTGGCGTGTTCGCCCTGGTGGGACAGCTACAGTACCGTATGATGCTGCGGCGGTATGAGAGCCTGGGTGCCATGACGGAGTTCTTCTCCGAGCATATCTCTGCCGCCAAGCACGTGAAGGCCCAGGCTATGGAGGAACTGGAAGCAGAGGAGGGCCTGCGGGCCATTGATGAGCGGTACAAAGCGGACATCTATTATGCCTTTATGGAAGTCCTGCAGGTGTTCTCCAATACGCTTTATACCTCCATCGGCAGCATTGCCATCGCCCTGTTCGGCTCTGACATGATCCGCAAGGGCCAGATGCCTGATACCGGCATCAATGACTTTACCACCTATAAGGGTCGGGTGGACCAGTACCAGGCTGAGGTGCTGACACATTACCAGACCCTAAAGGGCACCCAGGGTGCCCTGCAGTATGTGGGCGTCCTCCTGGATGGGCCGGAGGAGGACCCGGACGCCGGGTACGACCTGCCGGAGGGCCGGGCGAAGGAGGACATCGTGCTGGAACGGGTGAGCTTTGGTTACGACCCCCGCCAGCCGGTGCTCCACGACCTGAGCCTTACCATCCCCGCCGGGATAACCACTGCCATTATTGGTAACAACGGCTGCGGCAAGTCCACCCTGCTCAAGCTGCTCCAGGGCATATATCTGCCGGACAGCGGCCGGGTATGGCTGGGGGAGTCCGCGGTGGACAAGGTGAAGCTGTCCCAGCTGCGCCGGCGCTTTGGCTGTATCTTCCAGCATAACCCCTTGTTTTCCGGCTCCGTTCGTGATAACATAGCCTATGGAGAAAAGGGCGAAGTGTCGGATGAGGCTGTGGCCGGGGCCGCAAGGCTTGCGGACGCGGACGGCTTTATCAGCCAGCTGCCAGAAGGGTATGACTCTGATGTGGGCATGGGCGGGGCACTGCTCTCCGGCGGGCAGCGCCAGCGGGTGGCAATCGCCAGGACGCTGCTGTCCGACCCGGAGTATCTCCTTATGGACGAGGCAGGGGCCAGTCTGGACCATAAGAGCGACATGACCATCTTCCGCGCCGTCAGGGAACATATGAAGGGTCGGACGATCGTGGTGGTGGCCCATGATATGCGCACGGTGATGGAGGCGGATCATATCATCGTCCTCAACAGCGGCTCCCTGGAGGCTGCTGGCACCCACGAGGAACTGCTGAAAACCAGCCCGACTTACCGCGGTTATCTGGAGCTGCAGGGCTTTGCCCTGGCGGGAGAGGAGGCAGGACAATGAAACGCTTTACGATTTTATTTTCCGTTCTTCTGGTGCTGGGCTTTGGCGGTGTGCTGGCCTATGTGGCGGCGTCACCGGAGTTTGTGCCGCCTGCGGCACTGATCGGCGAGGGGGAAGACCCTGACGCTCCCATCTGGGATATGACCATGGACGAGGTTCTGGCTGAATTAGCGGCACAGGGACTCATTGACGATCCTGCCTCCGCTATCTCTCTGTCAAGCGACGGCCTGTGTACCGACGCCCGCCAGGTCAGCGGCGCGGAATTTTACTGGTGGGACCTGGAAAACCTGAAGGAGGGCAGCCAAGAAGAGACTGCCTATAAGAGCCTGAAGTCAGACGGCGTCATCGATCTCTACGGCTCCGGGCACATTTTGAGTTATGTTCACAACGGCCCCTTTGCGATGTGGCTGGACCTCTATGAGGGCGACCCGGGCGCATTGGAGCAGGCGTTCAAGGATGTCGGGCAGGCAGAGTAAAAACAGGGAGGAAACGGCGATGGAGATGAAAGCTCTGCTGGTGGACAGCAACCAGCGTCTGTTGGGTGAGCTGACCGTTATGCTGCACGCGTTCCAGTGCTTCCGGGTGGTAGGGACGGCGCGGACATCAACGGAGGCCGTTGAATATGTCCAGTTCAATGATGTGGACGTGATATTTGCCAGCCACCAGCCCGCTGATCCCCGCACTACCAGCGTGGGGGAGCATTTGTCCGCCGTTTTTGGGCAGAGCCATCCACATATCCAGGTGGTGGTCTATTCCGACTCGGAGGAGTGGGCTTTCAACGCTTTCCGCTGTCAGTGCGCCGGGTACCTGCTGACGCCTTTTGACCCCCTGGCGCTCCAATCGCTGGTCAACAGGCTGAGCTATGTATTCGACCTACAGCAGGCCAAGCGGGAGGTGGCGAATCGCAGTATCATGATCAAAACCCGAAACGGGTATCAGCTCACCCGCCTCAGTGATATTCTCTTCATCGAACGGAACAACCGCAAAAACAGCATCGTTACTACCGATGGGCAGGAAATAGCGCTGCTGGGATACACCATGAACCAGCTGGAAGAAATGCTGGAGGGCTGCGGGTTTTACCGCTGCTATCAGTCTTTCATCGTCAACCTCTCCCAGGTGGCGGCTGTCCGGGCGGACAATGAGGCGAAAAATTATACCATTCGTTTCAAAGGCTATGAGGGAGAGATTCTGCTCAGCCGGGAAAAATACGCGGAGCTGGTAACCCTTCTGAAGGGGCGGTACGCGAAGATCAATATCTGACGCCACGTCATAAATGTGGCACGAAAAGGGCTATGTGTACGCCGGTTTTGAAGTGATTTTTGCGCCGCTAAACAAAGAAAAAGTGTTTTACGATTCCGCCATCCACTTCTTAAATTCCTCAAAAGACATTTTACCCGTAGCGCACTCGTCCCGTTTACCCTTAGCCGTGGCACTCCAAGCGTAGAACGCACCGGGACTGATCCTCCCCGCCTTGATCCAGTTGAAACGTTTCTTGTACTCCCGACGGTACTCCTTGAACAGCTCGTCTGAATTTTTCTTCTCCGCCCAGCGCTTTACCGCGCCGACTTCTCTGCAAGTATGTCCATTCTCGTCAACCGTCAGATTACAGAACTCCGCTGTGTTGCGCCGGGGGATAGCAAAATATTTCCCACAATAAGAACAGATGCGCATACGCTGTTCACGCTTGACGCACTCGCGGAGGGAGAACTCGACCAGGTCAGATAGGGAGGTTGGGTGGAGAACTTCGGCGAAACTGCCGTTGTTGGTTCGCTCATACATGGTGGAGATTGGTCTGAACTGGTAGGCATAGAGTGATTCTCTTTTCTCCTTATCAAGGTAAGCTTGTAGTTTTTCTTGCACAGGTTTCTTCTTGACGTCATCGATGTCCAACACGTCCTCGAACAGGCGCATGATTTGTTTTTGCAGAGTGTCCAGGTCGCTGGGAATGTGCCGCAACTGCTTGTGCGGGAGAATCTCTTGAACATCGTCAGGATGGTGCTCCGCATTGCGGAACCGTGACTGCCAGTCAAGACGCAGGAACTCAAAATAGATGTGTTTCTTCGCAAGCTCCTCCAAAGTGCTCATCACAGCAGCCTGCGAATCAAAGTCCCGTTCCCGATAGAAATTCAGCAGGGCCTTGTCCATTTCCTTAAATAAATCTTCCATTGGCCAGATGTCCAAGTAGGTGAACCGCAAAAGGCTTTCCAGAAATGGGAAGTCTTTTTCTTTTTTGTGCGAGCGCTCGAACGTCAAATCTTTGTAAACGAAATACTCGCGACCCTCTTCAAAGTAGGTGTAGAACAGGTAGTCAGCCATTTTAATTGCGCTCCTCTCGTAAAATTAAAAATATTTTTGAAATTGTCCTTGACAAATGAATTGCATTGTGTTACCATAAGGCAGTCAGCAAATCAAACTCTGTTTAAGAATTAGTCTACAACAGGTAAACGGAAAAGTCAAGAGATTTTTTTGGAGGTGCGGAGTGGTTCAATCAAAGTTTAAAAGCTATGAAGAACTGCCACTGTTTCTCAATGCGAAAACAGTGGCAGAGGTTTTGGGAATCTCTATGGCTGGAGCCTATGAGTTACTGCATCAGGATGACTTTCCTGTGCTGAGAATCGGTTCGCGCCTGGTGGTGCCCAAGGAGAAATTCCTCTCGTGGATTGAGAGTCAGACAGGAGGTAATGAGATATGAATACTTTCTTGAGAGAGTCATGCAGCGGAGCAAAGAATTTCTTTCCTCTGCCTAACGCTATTTTCACTTTAGGATTGTCAGCAGGTGAACTGGCTGTCTACGCCTACCTCATGTTTTGTGAGGACAGAAAGTCGCATCAGTGCTGGCCAAGCTACAAAACTATTGGCAGAGCAGTGGGCATGAGCGAGAACACCGTGAGGAAATATGTGCGGGAGCTAGAGTACAAGACGCTCATCCTTACAGAGCCTACAAAGTATGAGAGCGCCAGCGGACAGGTTCGTAACGGCAACTTGATTTTCACGATCCTTCCCATTCAAGGGGCAATCGAATACCACAACGAGTGCCAGCTATCCAGGTAAGCGTTTGTGGCCCCTGTGAGGGCAGTGTGGGGCGAATAGGACGGAACTGAAGAAAGTTAGCGGCACCGGCCCAGAACACCGTTTTGGGGCATTTGTGACGATTTGTGAGGGCGCAATCGGTAGAACCGGAAAGGTGCGGAATATGCAAGATGGTGGAAAAATATCCAGACCAAAAGAGCGCAGAAAACCGTCAAAAAGATAAGCAGGTTAAAGTGCGGGGTCGGCCCGCACGAGTGACATCGTCCGGCAGAGCCGGTCGGTAGGGAAAAATCAGAGATTACCGGCCCCTGAAATCAGGGGTCGGTCAGAAGGGAGAGCTTTTGAGCGAGAAAAAGCAAAAATATGCGTACTGGATGCGGCCGTCAATGGTCGCTGAAATAGAGGAAATGCTATCAGCGGCGAACGCCACCTCAAAAAGCGACTTCGTTTGCATGGCGGTTGAGTTCTATATAGGGTATCTCCGGCAGCAGAAAAACATCAATTACTTGGCTCCTATGTTGGCGGGAGCAATCAAGGGCGAGGTACGTTCCCTCGGCAAAGATGTGTGCGAGATGCTGTTCAAGCTGGCAGTGGAGATGGGGATTATCAGCAACATCACTGCGGCAGTCAATGATATTCCAGATGATTCTCTGGATACTTTAAGGCTAAATGTTGCGCAAGAGGTAGCGCGGACAAATGGGATTCTGACCTTTGAAGATGCCGACGAGTGGCAGAATGGAGGTGGCTGATTACGGCGAAAATTATTGTCACTAGCAGGTATATGCGGAACACCCCAAAGCGTTCGGCAACGGACTTGGTGAAGTATATGGGTACCCGTGAAGGAGTTGAGAAGGTAGCTGATGGCTTAGATAACTCCCTAGCCACAGTCCGTCAGCAGAGATTGGTGAAAGACATCCTTAAGTTCGATCCTTCCTCAAAGGACTATTTGGAATATAGTGACTACGAAAAATCTCCCACCAAGAGCAATGCCAGTGAGTTTATTGACGCATTCATAGAGCGTAACGCTGACCGCATTGGGGAAATGGATAAGCTGGTCAGCTACATGGCGGAGCGCCCTGGGGTGGAAAAGCTAGGGCCACACGGGCTGTTTAGTCAGACCGATGACAAGATAGATTTGGATTCCGTCGCGGAGATCGTAGGGCATCACAAGGGTATCATCTGGACGCACGTTATCAGTTTGCACCGTGAAGATGCCGAGCGCTTGGGGTACAACAATGCTGAGGCGTGGCGGGAATTGATGCGGAGGAACGTCACTGAGCTAGCTGAGGCTCAGAAAATCGACATCAGTAACCTGCAATGGTATGGTGCATTTCATAATACCACACACCATCCTCATATGCACTTGCTAGTCTATTCCAAGGACGCAAAACAGGGTTGGTTGACGAAAAATGGGATTGCTGAACTGCGGAGCACGCTAGGTAACGACATCTTTCACATGGAGCAATACAAACTGTTTACAATGGAAACAGACCTCCGCAACCGTCTGAAAAAGGAAAGTAATCTGGAAATGGAAAAACTGCTTGCGAAAATTCGTGAGTCATATGCGCCTACTTCTGAAATAGAAATGCTGTTTTTGAAACTGGTTTCGCAGCTAAAAACCTGCAAAGGGCGCAAGCAGTATGGATATTTGCCGAAAGATGTTAAGGACACGGTCAACAGAATTGTGGCTGAGCTTGCAAAAGACGATAACATCGCAAAGTTGAATTCGGAGTGGAACAAGATCAACCGGGAAAAATTATCGCTGTATTTTGAGAAGAAGGGGCCGGACATTTCCCTGGAGGATAACCCCGAGTTCCGCAGTATCAAGAATATTATCGTGCGGAGCGCGACACTGGCTATGAGGATTATGGAAGCGGAACACTCTCAAAATTTTGATGCAGGAGGTGCGATTCGGTCAGTGGTCAACGCTCTGTGTAAGTTGATTTCAAAAAGTTATGACAAGAGGGTAGCACAGCTAAATACTCAGATTGACAGTAAGCTCAGAAGTAAAATAGAGCAGAAGAAGGCGGCGCATGGGCTGAAAACAGAGCGCAGTGTCCAACAGGATATGGATGACGATGAGGCTTTTGGGATGAGAATGTAGTCCCCTCAAATTTTGCGGTGCAAAACAAAGAATACGGTTTTAGGGAAACCAGAAAAAGTAAGAAAAATGTCAGTGGACATACGCGGGGGCTATGTGGTAGTGTTGGAGTCAAGAAAGGGGGCCAAGATATGGCAAAACGCAGAGCAAATGGCGAGGGCAACATACGCAAGCGCAAGGACGGTCGCTGGGAGGGACGGTACACCGCAGGCCGTGATCCTGAGTCCGGCAAGGTGATTTACAGGAACGTGCTTGGGAAAACCCAGGCCGAAGTCAAGGAGAAACTTGCCCGGGCCATCGAGGATAGCAAAGGCTTGGACGTGGTCAAGGCCGGTCAGTACACGGTTGGCCAGTGGATGGACGTATGGTTTGAGAACTACGCTAAAATCAAGGTACGACCATCCTCGCACAAAACCTATAAAGGTTATATCGAAAATCACATCAAGCCGAGCATCGGCAAGATACCTCTCAGTAAGCTGACCACGCTGGAAGTCCAAGCCCTTTACAGAAAGCTGTTGACCAGCGGTAGGGTAGAGAGGACAGAATCTCAACAGCAACCCAAGGGCCTAAGTGCCAAAACTGTGCGGAACATAAACCAGGTGATTTCATCTGCGATGGAGCTTGCCAAAAGCCAAAAACTCATCTCCACCAACCCCACGGATGGTTGTGCCCTGCCAAAGGTAGAGCACCAAGAGATGAAAACGCTGACCGCAGACCAACTAGTTGCCTTCTTCCGCGAGGCCAAGAACAGCGGTGTGTTTGAGATGTACTACCTGGAACTGGCAACAGGGTTACGCCGGGGCGAACTGTTGGGCTTGAAGTGGGATGACATCAACCTGGACATAGGTGTTATCCAAGTAAAACGACAGGTCGCCAGAATCGACGGAGAGGTGGTAGAGGCCCCGCTGAAGACAAAAAATTCCTATCGCACGCTGTCCATTGGGGCAGACGCGATAGAAATTCTCAGAGAGCAGAGGAGCAAAGTAGCAGGCGAGTATGTGTTTCCCTCACCCAACGGCGGGCCGATTTCGCCAGACAGCGTCCTCCATATGCTACATCGGGTACTTGAAAGGGCGGGGCTACCCAAGATACGGTTCCATGATCTCCGCCACACGTTTTCGACGCTGGCTCTCCAAAATGGTGTGGACATCAAGACGGTTTCCGGAATGCTGGGCCACTACTCGGCAGGATTCACCCTGGACACCTACGCCCACGTTACCACCGCCGCACAGAAAGAAGCGGCCCGGACGATGGACAACTTACTATCCGACAGCGTTTAGAAGTACCCGGTCGTTTCCCCGTATGGGTCAGCGCATGGGTCAGGTAAGGGAAACAAAGGGAAAAAGCAAAATGAAATCCCCGGAAACCCTAGAGTTTCCGGGGGAAATTGGTTGCGGGGGCAGGATTTGAACCTGCGACCTTCGGGTTATGAGCCCGACGAGCTACCGAGCTGCTCCACCCCGCGATATTCGCGCCGCTCTTGACGACTTTGTTATTATACTACACCCAAAAGAAAATTGCAAGTACTTTTTTCAAATTTTTTCAAAAAGTTTTTCCGTCAAAGAATTGGGAAAGCCCCTTTCCATCAGGGCCAGGTTATGGTATACTATAAGTCTAGCCAAGTCATTGCGGAGAATGAAAGGAAGAAGCATTTATGTTGGACGAGCTGGGCGTCAGCGCGGGTACGGCGCTGGTGGTGCTGACTGCGCTGTATTTCATTGTGAAATGGGCGGTGAAAAACGGCGTGAAGGAGGCCCTGAAGGACTGGAAGCCAAAACGCGGAGCCCCCGGTCCTCGGGATGATGCCGAAGAGGATGCCGGGGAGGACGGCTAGACCGGCCGCTTAAAATCATTTGAGAGGATGACAGCATATGACAGAAGAGTATACCCTGCCGCTATCCAAAATTATAGAGAACCAAGGCTTGGAGCCCCTTTACCTGCCCCGGGACCCCAGCCTGATTCTGGTGCGCTCTCGGGACGTGAACCGGCCGGGCTTGGAGCTTAACGGCTTTTGCGACTATTTTGACCCCAACCGCATTGCGATAATCGGCCGCTCGGAGATGGGCATGCTGGACCGCTTCAGCCTGGAGCAGAAGACGGAGGACATTGAACGCTACTTTGCCCTGCACCCGGTGGCGGTGATTCTGGCCCGGGGCATCCGCCCCTGGGACGCCATGCTGGAGGCTGCGGAGCGGTACGAAATCCCCCTGCTCTCCTCCCAGGACACCACCTCCAGCGCCCTTGCCAGCCTGGTGGCGTTTTTGAATGTGGAGCTGGCCCCCCGCATCACCCGCCACGGGGTGCTGATGGAGGTCTACGGCGAGGGCATTCTGCTGGTGGGTGACAGCGGCGTGGGCAAGTCAGAGGCCGCGATTGAGCTCATCAAGCGGGGCCACCGGCTGATTGCCGACGACGCTGTGGAGATCCGCCGGGTGTCCAGCATCTCCCTGGTGGGGCAGGCCCCTGAGAATATCCGCCATTTTATTGAGCTGCGAGGCATCGGGGTCATCAATGCCCAGCGCATTTTCGGCACCGGCGCGGTAAAGCCCAGTCAGAAAATTGAGCTGGCTATTAAAATGGAGCCCTGGGACGCCTCAAAGGTCTACGACCGCATGGGCATGGAGAACGCCTTTACTGAGATATTAGGCATTCGGGTGCCGGTTATCACCATTCCCGTAAAGCCCGGGCGAAATCTGGCGGTGATTATCGAGGTGGCCGCCATGAACAACCGGCAGAAGAAGATGGGCTACAACGCTGCCCATGAGCTGCTGAGCAACATGGGCGTGGATATGGACGGCATGGACGGGGATACGGTGCAGATGGACCTGGATATCTGACGCCGGCCGGGCATATGATAGAAAAAGGACAGCACAGAGAGGAGGCTGCTTATGGGAGCGGTGAGGGATTACAGGGTTGTGGACCGAACAGCGGCAGCGTTGGGCTGCAGCTGCCGGGCGGAGGAGCCTCTGGCCCCGCGCACGACCTTTCAGATCGGCGGACCGGCGGACCGGCTGATCACGGTGGAGACCAGCGCCCAGCTGGAGGGCCTGCTGCCGGTGCTGGCAGAGGAGGACATCCCTGTGCTGCTGCTGGGCCGGGGCTCCAACCTGCTGGTGGGGGACAGGGGCTTTCGGGGGGCGGCGTTGTGCCTTGCTGGGCAGTTCCGCCAGGTAGCTCTGCTGCCGGACGGGGTGACCCTGCGGGCCGGGGCGGGAGCGTCTTTGGCCTCTGCCTGCGCCTTTGCCCGGGAAAAGGCCCTTACCGGCCTGGAATTCGCCTGGGGCATCCCGGGCTCGGTGGGGGGCGCGGTGTATATGAACGCCGGGGCCTATGGGGGCGAAATCAAGGACGTGGCCGTCAGGGTCCTTCATGTGGACAGAAAGGGCGTTCCCGGAGAGTACACAGGCGCCGAACTGGCCTTTTCCTACCGCCGCAGCCCTTACACCGGGTCCGGCAAGGCCATCACCTTTGCCGAGTTCCGGCTGTCCCCGGGAGACCCGGAGGCAGTGGCCGGAAGGATGGAGGAGCTGATGGCCCGCCGCAAGGCCAAGCAGCCCTACGACATGCCCAGCGCGGGCAGCGTGTTCAAGCGGCCTGCCGTGGGCTATGCGGCGGCGCTCATTGACCAGTGCGGGCTGAAGGGCCGGTCTGTGGGCGGGGCGCAGGTCAGCGAAAAGCACGGGGGCTTTATTGTCAACACCGGCGGGGCCACCTGCCGGGACGTGCTGGCGTTGATGGAGCTGATTCAGGATACCGTGCGCCGGCAGACCGGCACGGAGCTAGAGCCTGAGGTCCGGGTGACCGGGGAAGGGTAAGGAGGAACAGGGAATGGAATTTGTGGTGGTAACGGGCCTTTCCGGGGCAGGAAAGACCCAGGCCATGCACTCAATGGAGGACATCGGCTTTTTTTGTGTGGACAATCTGCCCCCGGCGCTGATCCCTGTGTTTTACGATCTGTGCCTCAAGTCGGAGAGCGCGATGGACCGGGTGGCGGTAGTGACGGACACCCGGGGCGGCGAGCTGTTCAAATCCTTTTTCACGGCAATGGAGTCGCTGAAAATGGAGGACAAATCTTACCGCATCCTGTTTCTGGACGCCTCTGACGGCATTCTGGTGCGGCGTTTTAAAGAGACCCGGCGCAAGCACCCTCTTTCAGACGACCTGGGGGGCTCTTTAGAGCAGGCCGTACGTCTGGAAAGAGAGATGCTGCGGCCGGTGCGGGAGAGCGCGGACTTTGTCATTGACACGGCCAGCCTGTCCCCAGCCCAGCTGAAGGGGCGCATTGCCGAGCTGTTCCTCACCAGCGCCAGCGACTCGCTGGCCGTGCACTGCATCAGCTTTGGCTTCAAGTTCGGCATTCCGATGGAGGCCGACCTGGTGCTGGATGTGCGCTGTCTGCCCAATCCCTTTTACGACCAGCAGCTGCGCCCCAAAACCGGCCTGGACCCGGCAGTGCGGGACTATGTGATGGAAAATGAGGAGACCCGGGGCTTTTTGAGCCGCTACACCGCCCTGCTGGACTATCTGCTGCCCCTCTACGCGAAAGAGGGCAAAAGCCAGCTGGTGGTGGCTATGGGCTGCACCGGCGGGCATCACCGGTCTGTGGCCCTGGCCCAGTACACCTGCGACTACCTGTGCGGCAAGGGTGTAAAGGCCAGCGTCACCCACCGGGACATACAGAGAGGATAGGAGGGAGCCGGAATGAACAGCGTCTGCGTGCTGGTGGCGGGTATGCCCGCCTCGGGCAAAAGCCGCATGGCCCGGGAGCTCTCTGCCCGGCTGGGCCTGCCCATGCTCTCGAAGGACGATATCAAGGAGCTTTTGTACGACACGGTGGGCTTTTGCAGCCGGGAGGAAAAGGTGGCCCTGGGCGTGGGAGCGATGGAGGCCATGTACTACGCCGCCCGGCAGGTGCTGGGCCAGGGGTCCTCGGTAATTTTGGAGAATAATTTTGAAGACGCCTCTCTGCCGGGCCTGAGGGCGCTGCTGGCCGGCTGTCATGCCAGGCCGGTGACCGTTATGCTCACCGGGGAGCCGGAGGCCGTTTACCAACGCTTTGTGGCCCGGGACCAGTCCCCGGAACGCCACCGAGGCCATGTGGTGAACACTTGCTACCCCGAGCCAAAGGGAGAGGGGACGGTCTGTCCGCCCATTACCCTGGAGCAGTTTGTGTCAGGTTTTACCGCCCGGGGCATGGCCCGGTTTGACATAGGCGGGCCCCGGGTCACGGTGGACGTGACGGAGTTTGCCAAAATCAATTATGACGCGGTGGCGGAGCAGGTGCGGCGGCACCTGTAAAGCGGTGGAGTTTACAGGCGGGGGTGGGGTATATGTCGTTTACCGCACAAATTAAAGGGGAGCTGTGCAGACAGGAGCTTCACAGGTCCTGCTGCCTGCGGGGTGAGTGCTATGGGCTGTGGCTGTTCTCCCGGTGCTTTTCTATAAAGGAGAACACATTTACAACCGAAAACGCCCCTGCGGCCCGCCGGATGCTGGAGCTGGCGGCGGCAGGGGCAGGCGTCTCTGGCCAGCTGAGCTATGGGGTGAGCCGGAGAAAACGCCCGGCCTACCGGGTGAGCCTGCCTGAGGAGCAGGAGCGTCTGCGGCTGTTGGAGGCCTTTGGGCACACCGGGCGGGAGCCCAATCTGCGAATCAACCGGGCCGCGCTGGAGGGAGACTGCTGTCAGGCGGCGTTCCTCCGGGGGGCCTTTTTGGCCTGCGGCACAGTCAGCGACCCCAACAAAGGCTATCATCTGGAATTCGCCGCCCCCTACAAAAACCTGGCCGGAGACCTGTATACCCTGCTGGGAGAGGCCGGAGGCCTGGGCATTGGCCCGGCGGTGGTGCGCCGTTCCGGGGGGTACGGGGTGTATTTAAAGGACAGCGCCCAGATTGAGGACCTGCTCACCTATCTGGGCGCTGCCGGGGCCTCGATGGAGCTGATGCAGGTGAAGATGCTGAAGGAGGCCCGGAACAATATCAACCGCAAAACCAATTTTGAGACCGCAAACATGGATAAGACCTACTCTGCCGCTGCCCGGCAGATTGCCGCCATTGCCGCCATCAGCGACTGCCGGGGGCTTGCCAGTCTGCCCGACGGCCTGCGGGAGCTGGCGGAGCTGCGGCTCAGCGACCCGGAGCTGACTCTGCGGGAGCTGGGCCAGTGTCTGGGGGTCAGCCGCAGCGGGGTGAACCGCAGGCTGCAAAAGCTGGTGGAGCTGGGGGAGGCTATCATCGCGGAAAAGGGCGTTGACGGAATTATGTAAAGCGTCTGTAAGTTATGTCGACAGAAAGGGGTGAGCCTGTGGCCTTTGTCCACCTGCATGTGCACACCGAATACAGCCTGCTGGACGGCGCCTGCCGCATAGAACGCCTGCTGGACAAGGCCCAGGCCCTGGGCCACGAGGCGGTAGCCATCACCGACCACGGCAATATGTACGGCGTCATCGACTTCTACAAGGCGGCGAAGCAGCGGGGGGTCAAGCCCATCATCGGCTGCGAGGTGTATGTGGCCAAGCGCACCCGGTTCGACAAGGTTCATGAGCTTGACGGGGAGAACCGCCACCTGGTGCTGCTGTGCGAGAACGACGCCGGCTACCGCAACCTGGCCGCAATGGTGTCTATGGCCTGGACCGAGGGCTTTTACAACCGCCCCCGGGTGGACTTTGCTCTGCTGAAGCAGTACCATGAGGGCCTTATTGCCCTGTCCGCCTGCGTCTCGGGAGAAATTCCCCGGGCCTTGCTTCGGGGGGACTACCAGGGGGCCAAAGAGGCCGCTTTGCGCTACCGGGAGATTTTTGGTCCTGAGAACTTCTTTTTGGAGCTGCAGGACCACGGCCTTAGCGATGAAAAGCTGGTCAACCCGGGCCTGCTCCGCCTCTCGGAGGAGACGGGCGTCCCCCTGGTGTGCACCAACGACTGCCACTATATTGACCCTGAGGACCAGGAGATGCACCGGGTGCTCATGTGCATCCAGACCGGCCGGACAGTGGAGGAGAAGGGTGGGCTGGACTTTGGCTCTGGCGAGCTCTATTTCAAGACAGAGGAGGAGATGCGCCGGCTGTTCCCCCAGCACCCGGAGGCAGCGGACAACACGGCTGCCATAGCCCGGCGCTGCAATGTAGAGTTTGAGTTCGGCAAAACCAAGCTGCCCCGGTTCGACACCCCGGACGGCAGTCCCAATCAGGCGTTTTTTGAGCGTATCTGCCGGGAGGGCCTGAAGGAACGCTACGGAGAGCAGCCCGCTCCGGCGCTGCTTCAGCGTCTGCGGTATGAAATAGACACCATTTCTCAAATGGGTTATGTCAACTACTATCTCATTGTCTGGGACTTCATCCGCTACGCCAGAAGCGTGGGCATTCCCGTGGGGCCGGGCCGGGGGTCCGGCGTGGGGAGCCTGGCGGCCTACTGCGTGGGCATCACCAATGTAGACCCTGTCCGCTATCAGCTGCTGTTCGAGCGTTTTCTGAATCCCGAGCGGGTGAGTATGCCGGACTTTGACGTGGACTTCAGCGACGAGCGGCGGGACGAGATTATCGACTATGTGCTGGACAAGTATGGCGCGGACCATGTGGCCCAGATTGTCACCTTTGGCACGATGGCCGCTCGGGGGGCCATCCGGGACGTGGGCCGGGCCATGGCCGTACCCTACGGCAAGGTGGACCAGGTGGCGAAGCTGGTGCCCATGGAGCTGGGCATGACCCTGGAAAAGGCTCTGTCCCAGTCTTCCGCTTTCCGGGAGCTGTGCGCCGGCGACAGCCAGGTGAAGGCCCTGGTGGCTATGGCCCGGAAGGTGGAGGGCATGCCCCGCCATGCCAGCACCCATGCGGCTGGGGTGGTCATCACCGACCGGCCGGTGATGGAGTATGTGCCCCTGGCCCGCAACGACAATGTGACTGTCACCCAATTCACCATGACCGCCATTGAGGAGCTGGGCCTGCTGAAAATGGACTTTCTGGGCCTGCGCAACCTGTCGGTGATTGACAACGCCCAAAAGCTCATTCAAAAGAAGGAGCCGGGCTTTGCCATGTCCGCTGTACCCGAGGACGACCGGGAGACCTTTGCCATGCTGGCGGCGGGGCACACCTCCGGGGTGTTCCAGTTCGAGTCGGCGGGCATGACCCGGCTGCTAGTCCAGTCTCAGGCAGACTGCATTGAAGACCTGATTGCCATCATCTCTCTTTACCGGCCCGGCCCCATGCAGTTTATCCCCATGTATCTGGAAAACCGCCGGGACCCCAGCCGGGTGCGGTATCAGCACGAGCGGCTGCGGCCTATTCTGGAGGTGACCTTTGGGTGCATCATCTACCAGGAGCAGGTGATGCAGATTTTCCGGGAGCTGGCGGGCTACTCTTTGGGCCGGGCCGATATCGTCCGCCGGGCCATGTCCAAAAAGAAGCATGATGTACTGGAACGGGAGAAGCAGATTTTTATCCACGGCCAGCAGCGGGAGGACGGCAGCTGGGAGGTGGAGGGCTGCGTCAACCGGGGGGTGGGCCAGGCAGTGGCCGAGGAGCTATTCAAGGAGATTCAGGACTTTGCCTCATACGCCTTCAACAAGTCCCACGCAGCGGCCTATGCGGTGGTGGCCTATCAGACCGCCTGGCTGAAGTGCCACTACCCCCAGGAGTACATGGCCGCGCTGCTTTCCAGCGTGCTGGGCTTTGGGGGCAAGGTGGCGGAATATACCGAGGAGTGCCGCCGCCTGGGGCTGCAGGTGCTGCCTCCCCATGTCAACTACAGCGGCACAGGGTTCACTGTGGACGGCAGGAGCTTGCGGTTTGGGCTGGCGGCGGTGAAAAATCTGGGCCGGGGGGTCATTGGCCGCATGGTGCAGGAGCGTCAGGGGGGCGGGCCGTTTGTTTCCTTTTACGACTTCTGCCGCCGGATGCAGGGCAAGGACATGAACCGCCGCGCCGTGGAGAGCCTGGTAAAGTGCGGCGCTTTAGACGGCCTGGGCCATAACCGCCGGGAGCTGCTGCTGGGGGTGGAGGCTGTGCTGGAAAGCCTGGAAGGGGACCGCCGCCGGAACGTGGAGGGCCAGCTGGGCTTTTTTGACGCCCCGGAGACTGGGGGGGAGGACCTGGGCCCGGAGCTGACCCCGGCGGAGGACTTCTCCCACATGGACAAGCTGGCTATGGAGAAGGAGGTCACTGGCATGTACCTGACCGGCCACCCTATGGAGGCCTTTGCGGCGCAGTTTGCCGCCGGCAGCTATGCCCGCACTGCCGATGTGCTGCTCAGCGCAGGGGGCGAGGGGGAGGGCGCGGGCGTTTTCTACCAGGACGGCCAGCGTGTGGCCATGCTGGGCATGATTACCGGCATACGCCGCAAGGCCACCCGTTCCGGTATGCAAATGGCCTTTGTGACTTTGGAGGACATGGTCGGCGCTATTCAGCTGCTGGTGTTCCCCCGGGTGTTGGAGGAGCAGGGAGAGGTCCTGCGGGAGGGAGCGGTGATTGAGGCGGTAGGCCGGCTGAGCTTTCAGGAGGAGAAGGAGCCCGAGCTGCTGTGCGACCGCCTGGGCCCGCCCCGGCAGCGGGAGGGCCCTGCCCCTGCCCCCAACAGCGGGCGCAAGGGGAGCAGCCGGCCGGGGCTCTACCTGCGGCTGGACTCTCAGGAGGACCCCCGCCGCCGCAAGGCCATGCAGTATGCCGCCATTTTTGAGGGGGGCAGCAACGACCTCTATCTCTATTTCAAGGACACCGGAAAGCTGTGCCGGGCCCCGGCCTCTCAGCGGCTGGACGTGAGCCGACAGCTGCTTCGGGCATTGGAGCAGCTGCTGGGCCGGGAAAACATCAGATATGTGCCGCGCCCCTGAATATATGGCGGTGAAAAACCCCCTTCGGGCCGCAAAATATTCCCAACCCCCTTGATAATTCCCGAAAATTTGTTATAATTGGAATATAAGTCTGTAATCATCCCCGGGCTGAGGCAGCGCCGGGCAAAGTTGGAGGTAACAAATATGGGAGCCAAAACAATAGCAGTACTGACCAGCGGGGGCGACGCCCCCGGCATGAACGCCGCGGTCCGGGCGGTGGTGCGCAGCGCCCACTCCTTTGGTATGAAGGTGTACGGCGTTATGCGGGGCTATAACGGCCTGATCAACGGCGACGTGAAGGAAATGAACATGCGCAGCGTCTCCGATATCATCCAGCACGGCGGCACGGCTCTGTTCACTGCCCGCAGCCCTGAGTTCAACACCCCCGAGGGTGTGAAAAAGGCGGCGGACTTCTGCCGGGCCAAGGGCATCGAGGGCGTGGTGGTCATTGGCGGCGACGGGTCCTTCCGGGGCGCCAGGGACCTGTGCGGAGAGGGCATCTCCTGCATCGGCGTGCCCGGCACCATTGACAACGACATTGCCTGCACCGACTACACCATTGGCTATGACACTGCCCTGAACACCGCAATGGAGATGATCGACCGCATCCGCGACACCACCGAGTCCCACGACCGGTGCAGCGTGGTAGAGGTCATGGGCCGGCGTTGCGGAGACATTGCCCTGCACACCAGCATTGCCGTGGGCGCAATGACCACTTTGGTGCCCGAGGTGCCCTACGACTTCCAGCGGGACATTGTGGACCGGATGAAGGCCGCCCAGCAGACAGGCAAGCGGCACTACATCATTGTGGTGGCCGAGGGCGTGGGCCACACCCAGGAGCTCACCGAGCGCATTCAGGCCGCTACCGGCATCGAGAGCCGGGCCACGGTGCTGGGCCATGTCCAGCGGGGCGGCTCTCCCACTCTGCGGGACCGTGTGGTGGCCAGCCGCATGGGCTTCCACGCGGTGGAGCTGCTCCACAATGGCGCGTCCAACCGGGTGGTGGCCCTTAAGGGCGAGCAGGTGGTGGACTTCGACATCACCGAGGCCCTGAATATGCCCCGCATCTTTGACGAGAACCTGTACCGGGTCTCTGCCCGGCTGTCTATTTAAGCTCCGGCATACTTAGAGCCTGTACCGGTCAGCTTTGCGCCAGGGCGATGGAGCAGAATTTTGTCAATATGACTGGTGCAATGTCCAATCAGTATAAGTTGATCGCTCTTGCGTTCATAAAGGGACCGGCGCTCACGGAACATCCTTCCGGCGGGGGCCGGTCCCTTTGGCAGCTCTGATTGGAGGAGGGGGAAAATGAAAGCCTTTGACCAGCTTGTTCTGGTGAATTACTGTCATCCCGGCTGCGTCCCCCTGAAGAACACCATGCGCCTGCCAGAGGCACAGGCCTTTCAGCTGGCCCAAAGGCTGGCAGAGGAGCACCCGGAGACCACGGCCTTTTACCGTTTTGCGGACTTTGCCAACTATTACGCCCTGCGAAAGGCCCAGGACGCGGCTCTCTGCCAGCGCTTTCTCCTGCTGGGCGGCAGGCCGGAGGAGGCGCATCCCCTGTCCTTTGTGGTGGAGGGCAGCGCGTATCTTCGCGGCTGGTTTGGAAACGGACCGGAAACACAGCTGCTGTTAAAGGATATTGCCCCCTGGCACATCAGCTTTACAGTGGGCGACAGCGGCGCGGCATTCCAGAAAAACGGGACGGTGGAGCTGCTCGATGTCAACGGCCTGCGCCGGTTGCTGGAAGAGAACGGCGGCAGTCTTGCGCAGGTTCTCCGCCATACCGGCTACCACTATGTAGAGGCGCAGCTGTGGTGTGACATATATCTGAAGCAAGCCTGAGCGGATATCGCAAAAAGGACAAGGCACTCCCCCGGGGACGCCTTGTCCTTTTTATCTTGCACCGCATCGTCAAGCGTCCGCCTCCTGGGCGCGTCCGCACAGCCGGCACAGGGCCATAGCGGGCAGGGTCAGCCCAAACCACAGCAGGGAATAGGGCAGGCAGACCTGGCCCATCAGGTTCAGGGGCATTTTCGAGTAGTCCCACACCCGCAGCCCCAGGCCGGTGTTGACAATCAGCCCCGCCGCCAGCTCTACCCCGGTGATGAGCCCCGCCCCGGCCAGGCACCGGGCGAACAGGCTTTTGTGCCTCAGCCGCCCGCAGCATACCCAGTCAATCAGGCACAGACAAACGCCTCCCGCCAGGGCCATAGAACAGTGGGTCTCTCCCCGCCAGGCCATCTCTAAAGTAGGGTAGGCGCAGCTGCCGGTGAGAAACAGCATCCCGTCTTTGTTCATGAATTTTTCCTCCTTGCGCGTCTGTGGCTATTATCTGCTTTTTCATGCAAACTATTTTGAGCAATTCCTGGATTATCTTGAGCAGTTTCCGAAAAATCCTTGTTTTTTCCGAAAGGATTGCCTATAATATTTGCAACGGGGAGCTCCCCGGATCATAAACAGAGAAAGGCGGGGTCAGTTATGAAAATTCTTGTTACCGGCGGCGCGGGGTACATTGGCAGCCATACTACGGTGACGCTTTTGCAGCAGGGGCATGAGGTGGTTATTGTAGACAATCTCTGCAACAGCAAAAAGGCGGCGGTGCGGCGCATTGAGGAGATTACAGGCAAAGCCGCCGCGTTTTATGAGTGCGATGTCCGGGACGAGGCCAAGCTGCGGGAGGTCTTTCAGAAGGAGCGGCCCCAGGCTGTCATCCACTTTGCCGGGCTCAAGGCCGTGGGCGAGTCGGTGGCCAAGCCCCTGGAGTATTACGACAACAACATCGGCTCTACGCTGGTGCTGTTGAAGGTCATGGGGGAGCAGGGAGTCGACAACATTATTTTCAGCTCCTCGGCCACGGTGTACGGCGAGCCCGCCACAGTGCCCATCAAAGAAGACTTCCCCCTGCCCACCAGCGCCAACTGCCCCTATGGCAACACCAAGCTGATGATTGAGCACATTCTCACCGACTATGTCCACGCCCACCCGGCGTTCAGCGCGGTGCTGCTGCGCTACTTCAACCCGGTGGGGGCCCATGAGAGCGGCCTGCTGGGAGAGGACCCCAACGGCATTCCCAACAACCTGGCCCCCTATATTGCCCAGACCGTGGTGGGCAAGCTGGAAAAGGTCCATGTCTTTGGCAACGACTACCCCACCCCCGATGGCACGGGCGTGCGGGACTATATCCATGTGGTGGACCTGGCTGAGGGCCACGCCGCCGCGCTGCAGCTGTTCCAGGGCAGTCCCTGCGGGCTGAAGGTCTATAACCTGGGCACCGGCAGGGGCGCTTCGGTGCTGGAAATGCTGGCAGCCTTCTCCAAAGCTGCGGGCAAGGAGATTCCCTATGTCATCGACCCCCGCCGCCCCGGCGACATTCCCACCTGCTATGCAGACTGCTCCCTGGCCAAAAAGGAGCTGGGCTGGGAGGCGAGAAAGTCGGTGGACGACATGTGCGCCGACACCCTGCGCTGGCAGAGGATGAACCCCAATGGCTTTGAGGATTGAGGAAACCATTATTTTGGCCTCCCAGTCTCCCAGCCGCAGAATGCTGTTGGAGCAGGCCGGGGTGGACATGGAGGTGCTGGTCTCCGGCGCGGACGAGACTGTGCCCCAGGACTTCACCCCTGCTCAGACTGTGGAGTGTCTGGCGGAGCGCAAGGCCCGGGCCATAGAGCCCCAGAGCGGCGGCAGGCCCATTATTGGGGCAGACTCTGTGGTGAGCATTGACGGCGTCATTATCGGCAAGCCAGAGAATGATGAGGCGGCAAGGGCCACCCTGCGGCGGCTTTCCGGCCGCACCCATAAGCTGTATACCGGGGTCTGCCTGCTGGCCCGGGGCCAGCGCCAGGTGTTTCACCAGGTGACAGAGGTGACCTTCTACCCCTTGACCGAGGGGGAGATTGCCGAATATGTGGCTATGAGAGAGTCCACTGGCCGGGCCGGGGGCTATGGCATCGAGGGGGTGGGGGTTATGCTGGTGCGGGAGATCAAAGGCGACTACCCCAACATTGTAGGCCTGCCCGTGGCCGAAACCCTCCGCCGCTTACGCGATATGCTGAAATAAAAACCGGGCGGCTCATCTGCCGCAGCCGCTGAAAACAGGCGGGAGCCCAGCGGGCCGGGCTTCTTCGGGCAGCGTGGGAGGAGGCCATCCGATCCCTCAAAAGGCCGAAGCGTACCGCCCACCAAAAAACAGCTTAGACCAAAACCTATTGGCACAACACAGCCCCCATGCGTATGATAGGCATGGGGGTGATGCCATGAAAAAACGAAGATACATACCCAAAGGACGCCTGAGCCGCCGGCCCTTCCGTTGGAGCCGGGCACGGGGGCTGCTGGTCATTCTGGCGGTGCTGGCGTTGGGCGCAGCGGCTCTTTCCGAGCTGGCCCTCTCCGCTGTTACGCCGGCGCTGACCCAGGAGGCCGCCCGGGGCTATATGCTGGACTGCGTGGCAGAAGCAGTAGAGGCCGAGCTCGAGGCTGACCCCGCCCCCTTTGTCACCGTGGAGCGGGAGCCTGCCGGGCAGGTGGCCCTGCTCAGCGCTGACCCGGAGCGGCTGAACCGGCTGCGGGCCGGGGTGCTGGAACGGCTGTCCCACAGCCTGCGGGGCCAGGTGACGGTGTATGTGCCTGTGGGCAGTCTGACCGGCGTGGGGCTGTTCAACGGCCGCGGCTTTCCGGTGCCGGTACGGCTGCGGTTAGAGGGTTCGGCAGAGGCCGAGTTTGCCACCGACCTGCTCAGCGCCGGGGTCAACCAGACCTGCCACCGGCTGACCTTGACCGTGCGGGCCCGGGCCTATTCCCAGTCCCGGCGGTTCGAGACCTCGGCGGAGACCGAGAGCGTCACCGTGCTGGCAGAGACCGTGGTGGTGGGCGAGGTGCCCGAGCTGGTGGCCGGAGCCACAAAAATAAATGGATAACAGAGAATAATGGGGGAGCTATGGACAGAAAAGCTGCGGAACAGGAATTGCAGGCCCTGCGGGAGCAGGTGCGCTACCACAGTGAGAAATACTATACAGAGGACGCTCCGGAGATCGGCGATTTTGAATTCGACCAGCTCTACCGTAGGCTGGAGGAGCTGGAAGCCCGGTTTCCCGAGCTGATTACCGAGGACTCGCCCACCCAGCGGGTGGGGGGCGCGGTGTACAACAGCTTTGCCCCTGTGACCCACCAGGTGCCTTTGGAAAGCCTCCACGACTCCTTTTCAGAGGAGGAGCTTTGGGACTTTGACCGCCGGGTCCGGGAGGCGGTGGCAGAACCGGAGTATGTGGTAGAGCCCAAATTCGACGGTCTCTCTGTGGCCCTGGAATATGTGGACGGAGTATTTACCCGGGGCTCTACCCGGGGCGACGGCGTCACCGGGGAGGATGTGACAGAGAACATCCGCACCATCCGCACCGTGCCCCGGCAGCTGAC
The DNA here is from genome assembly GCA_910587835.1 of uncultured Oscillospiraceae bacterium. Taxonomy (GTDB): domain Bacteria; phylum Bacillota; class Clostridia; order Oscillospirales; family Acutalibacteraceae; genus Acutalibacter. The sequence goes on from CAJUNQ010000115.1 coordinate 33,769, forward strand.
AGAGCCTGTCCCCTTCCTGGAGGTCCGGGGAGAGGTGTATTTGTCCGAGTCCGGCTTTCAGCGGCTGTGCCAGCGCCAGGAGCTGCTGGAGGAGAAGCCCTTTAAAAACCCCCGCAACGCCGCCGCTGGCTCTCTGCGGCAAAAGGACCCCCGGGTCACCGCTGGCCGGGAGCTGGACATTTTTGTGTTCAACGTCCAGCAGGTCCGGGGGGAGGACCTGACCAGCCACAGTCTTTCTCTGGAAAGGTTAAAGGCTTTGGGCTTTACCGTACCCCCCGCCTATTTTGTCAGCCGGGACATGGAGCAGGTGATTGGCTTTATTCAGGGGCTGGGGAAAAAAAGGGGGGAGCTGGACTTTCCCATTGACGGCGCGGTTGTAAAGGTAAACAGCTTTGCACAGCGGGAGGAGCTGGGCAGCACCGCCAAATTCCCCCGCTGGGCCGAGGCGTTCAAGTATCCCCCGGAGGAAAAGGAGACCACCCTGGTTGACATTGAGGTGAACGTGGGCCGCACTGGGGTGCTTACCCCCACCGGGGTGTTTGAGCCCGTGACCTTAGCGGGCACCACAGTAAGCCGGGCCACTTTACACAATCAGGACTTCATCACAGAGAAGGATGTGCGGGTGGGCTCCCGGGTGGTGCTGCGCAAGGCCGGGGAGATCATCCCCGAGGTGGTGGCAGTGGTGGAGAACCCGGAGGGCACAGAGCCCTTTACCCTGCCCCAGCGCTGTCCCTCCTGCGGCCAGCAGGTATACCGGGAGGAGGGGGAGGCGGCTACCCGCTGCGTCAACCCCCAGTGCCCGGCCCAGCTGCTGCGGCATCTCATCCACTTTGCCAGCCGGGACGCTATGGACATTGACGGCCTGGGCCCGGCCCTGTTGGAGCAGCTGACCCGAGAGGGCCTGGTCCATTCCCCGGCAGACCTGTACGCCCTGGATGAGGAACGCCTGGCGGGCTTGGAGCGCATGGGTAAAAAGTCTGCGGCAAACCTGCTGGCAGCGCTGGAAAAGTCGAAAGGCAATGACCTTTACAGGCTGGTCTTTGCCCTGGGCATTCCCCACATTGGGGCTAAGGCGGCCCAGCTGCTGTGCGGACACTTTCCTGACATGGAGGCCCTGATTCAGGCGGCGGGAGAGGTCCCGGCCAGGGGCTCGGAGGATGAGGAGAAGAACGCCGCCAAAACCCGGCTGGCTCAGATTGAGGGCATTGGCGTGGACATGACCCTGTCCATCCGGGACTTTTTCCAGCAGGAGGTGGTTCTTGCGCTGGTCCGCCGGTTGGGGGAGTTGGGCGTCAACATGAAAGCTTTTCAGCAGGAGGAAAAGGGCTCTCTGCTGGCAGGCAAAACCTTTGTGCTTACCGGCACCCTGCCCAGTCTGAGCCGCAAAGAGGCCACAGAGCTCATTCAGAAGCAGGGCGGCAAGGTGACGGGCTCTGTGTCCAAAAAGACCAGCTATCTGCTGGCAGGGGCGGACCCGGGGAGCAAGCTGGACAAAGCCAACAGCCTGGGCGTTCCTGTGCTCAGTGAGGAGGAACTGCTGCAGCTGCTGGATTCACAATAACAACAAACAGGATATTTTTTCAAATGGAGGAAATACTATGACAGTCAACAGGAAGGACCTGTATGGCCCAAACTGCCAGGAGCAGGCGGCGCGCTACGAGAAAATACGCGCGGGTTTTATCGAGACCTTTGGCGACGACCAGGGAACTGCCTTTTTCAGCGCCCCGGGCCGCACGGAGATTGGCGGCAACCACACAGACCACAACCACGGCCGCGTGGTGGCCGCTGCCATTGACCTGGACATTGTGGGCCTGGCCCGCAAAACAGAGGACGGTCTGGCCCGCCTGCGCTCGGTGGAATATCCCCGCATGGACCAGGTGGACCTGGCGGACCTGAAGCCCCGCCGGGAGAACAGCGGCTCTCAGGCCATTATCCGGGGCATTTGCGCCCGGTGCAAGGAGCTGGGCTACCAGGTGGGAGGCTTTGAGTGCTTCACCCAGACCCGGGTGCTCAAGGGCTCCGGCCTGTCCAGCTCTGCGGCCTTTGAGATTCTGGTGGTGACGGTAATCAGCCATCTGTACAATGATGGAAAGATTGACCCGGTAGAGGCGGCAAAGATTGCCCAGTACGCTGAAAATGTGTACTTTGGCAAGCCCTCTGGCCTGCTGGACCAGATGGGCAGCTCTATGGGCAGCGTTACCGCGATGGACTTTGCCAATCCGGAAAAGCCTCAGGTCGAGAACGTGAGCTTTGACCTGAAGTCTTACGGCCATGTGCTGTGCGTGGTAGACACTGGCGGCAACCACGCGGACCTGACCCCGGACTACGCCGCCATTCCCCAGGAAATGAAAGCAGTGGCTAAGGTGTTTGGCAAGGAGTTTCTGCGGGATGTGAACGAGCGGGACTTCTACAATGACCTCAATCAGGTCCGCAAGGCTGCCGGCGACCGGGCTGTGCTGCGGGCCATGCATTTCTTCGACGACGACCGGCTGGCCCATGAGGAGGCCGAAGCCCTGAAACGGGGAGACTTTGCCAGCTTCCTGCAAATGGTGAATCAGTCTGGCAAGTCCTCTCAGCAGCGGCTGCAGAATGTGTATTCTCCCGCCCATCCTGAGGAGCAGGGCATCCCCCTGGCCCTTACCATCTCCGAGGCCCTGCTGCAGGGCCGGGGCGCCTGCCGGGTCCACGGGGGCGGCTTTGCGGGCACCATTCAGGCTTATGTGCCCGAGGACCTGCTGGACAGCTACCGGGCCGGGATGGAGAAGGTATTCGGCCAGGGCAGCTGCTATGTGCTCACAGTGCGCAGCTGCGGCGGCGTAAAGGTGGAGCTGTAATGCCAAAAGTCAAGTGGGCTGGGCATGGTTCAGAACACCCGGCCCCCTTGCCAGCAGGGAGAGCTTCCGGCAAGAGCGCAGCTGCTGAAGCTGCCCGGTTCTGCCGGTGGGCTGCAAAGGAGGGCGGCAGTGCTGTTGCCCCTTCCCCTGGCCGTGGTTTTTGGGGTAATGCTGGGCAAAACATATGGCTGCGGACAGATACCGGTCACTCCGCTGGGGATTGGGTTAGGCGTGTGCCTGGGAATTCCGGCATTGGCGCTGCACGAGTTGCTCCATGCGCTCCCCTACCCCAAAGACGCGCAGGTCGGCATTGGCTTTTACCCTAAGGCTCTGGCAGCGGTGGCATTGGTCTCCTACCCGCTTTCCCGGAGAAGATTTGTGCTGATGGCCCTTCTGCCCTTTCTGCTGGGAGCCGTGCCACTGCTGTTGTTTTTGCTGGCTCCTGTGGACTGGCGGGGGCTGAACGGCTTTCTGTTCGGCTTTGGGGCGATGGGCTTGGTAAGCCCCTATCCAGACCTCTACCTGGTGGCTCAGGCGCTGAGGCAGACGTCAAAGGGGTGCTGTCTGCAATTTGTAGGCGACGGCTTATACAGTCTGCCTTGCAACAGAGAATAGCTGGCGGCAGGTAAATTCAGAATAGAAGCAGCGCCGCGCAGAGGCTGGTCCTTGCGCGGTGCTGCCTCTGTCGTCAGTGCAGCCTCATCGGCGTCTATCGACCTTTGGGAGCGTTTACTATAAAAGCAGCGCAGGCCGCTGAAATCCTGTTGACTTTTTTGCCTTGAAATGCTATGCTTGATAGCAAGGAATCACACAATGAAGGGAAACTGAAAATATGCTGCATGAGACAAAAAAAGCCTCCGTCCCTATGGAGGAGATTACCCGGGTAAAGGGTCTGGGCTTTTTGTGGGACAAGACCACGCCCGACTGCTTCAACGGCCGGGTCATCACCCGCAACGGTAAAATGACCGCCCAGGAGCTGGCCGCTGTGGCTGAGGCCGCAGAGCGGTTCGGCAACGGCCAGGTCACCCTCACGGTCCGTCTGACTGCCGAGATTCAGCATGTGCCCTTTGAGAACATTGAGCCCCTGCGGAGCTTCCTGCAGGAGCATGGCCTGGAAACCGGCGGCACCGGGGCAAAGGTGCGCCCGGTGGTCTCCTGCAAGGGCACCACCTGCCAGTATGGACTCATCGACACCTTTGCCCTGTCTGAGAAGATTCACGAGAGATTTTATAAGGGCTGGCACGATGTGAAGCTGCCCCATAAGTTCAAAATCGCTGTGGGCGGCTGTCCTAACAACTGTGTCAAGCCAGACCTGAACGACCTGGGCATTGTGGGCCAGCGGGCGCCCGTGGTGGACCTGGAAAAGTGCCGGGGCTGCAAGGTGTGTCAGATTGCAAAAAACTGCCCCATGCATGTGCCTACTGTGGAGAACGGCAAGGTCATCATTGACGACGCTCAGTGCAACCACTGCGGCCGCTGCCTGAGCAAATGCCCCTTTCATGCCTTTGAGGAGTATGTGCCGGGCTATAAGGTCTATATCGGCGGACGCTGGGGCAAAAAGGTGGCCCAGGGCCGGTTTTTGGACAAGCTGCTCACCAGCGAGGAGGAGGTCATGGAGGTAATCGAGAGGGCAATCGCTCTGTTCCGGGACCAGGGACAGCAGGGAGAACGCTTCTCCGACACCATTGCCCGTCTGGGCTTTGAGGAGGTTCAGAGGCAGCTGGTCGGCTGACCGTTCCGGCCAACCGGCTGACCGTTCCGGTCAACCGGCGCGGTTTGGTTGAAAAAGGAGCCCGGCCAGGCGCATGGATGCCTGGCTGGGCTCCTTTTTTTAAAAATATGGCAGGTTACCTCTTGACAAGCAATGGTTGTTAGTGTAAACTAATTACACGGATTAGGAGAAACTAACAGCGGGGTCAAAGCCCTGCCATGTCAACCAAAAGAGAAGCCAGCAGCAAACCATAGCTATAGGGTGGGCCCTATTTGGGTGACGCACCTGGGTAACACGGTCGGCATACTTTATGGGTAGAGCCGGACTTGCGGCCCTGCTCTTTGAGAACAGCCCCTTTGATATGGCAGAGAACAAAAGCCTTACCCCGGCTTTCGTCAACCAACGGGAGCACCCAACGTTGGGCCTGGCGGCCCAAGTTGCGAGCGCGAGAGTAAGCTTAACTGTTAGCAGCCGGTAGGCGACGCTTTGCCGACCCGCGACTTGGGTGCAGCGTCACGCTGCACGGGAGCACCTGGCGAGCGCGAGAGCAAGCCTAACTGTTAGCACCCGGTAGGCGACGCTTTGCCGACTCGCGACTTGGGTGCAG
>CAJUNQ010000116.1 GCA_910587835.1 uncultured Oscillospiraceae bacterium
GGGCGGCTACTGGCAGGCGCAGACGGTGAAGGCCATCCTCCAGAACGAGGTCTATATCGGCCACATGGTGCAGAACAAGACCGGCAATGTGTCCTACAAGGTCCACAAGCAGGTGGACAAGCCGGAGAGCGAGTGGATACGAGTGGAGGGGACGCATGAGCCGCTGGTGTCCATGGAGGTCTGGGAACTGGTGCGGACGATTGAGAAGCAGAACACTCGGAGCCGGACACAGGCAAATGGGGAGACAGCTCTCTTTGCCGGACTGCTTCGGTGTATGGACTGTGGTTCGTTGATGCGTAGTTACCATGACGGGCGGCGGCGCAAAGACGGCTCCAAGTCCAGCTACCGCAGTTACGCCTGCGGCCGCTACTCCAGCGGCGGAAAGACCGTCTGCACAGCGCATATCATGAACCAGCGTGTTCTGATTGAAATCGTGCTGACGGACATCCGGGCAAAGGCGGAACTGGCGAAGCGTGACCCGGACAGCCTGATAGAGCGGATACAGGCCCAGCGCAAGGCGGCCACCGCCGGAGAGATCAAGCGGGCGCAGGCCACCTTGACAGCCGTTGAGAAGCGGCTTGCGGAACTTTCCAGGCTGACCCAGGCCATCTATGAGGACAAGGTGATGGGGCGTATCCCGGAGACTGTCTGCGTCCAGCTGATGAACCAGTATGAGGCCGAGCGCGCTGAGAAGCTGGAGCAGAGGGCGCATTTGTCGGGTGAACTGGAGGCGTATCAGCAGGAGACGGATGATGTTCAGCAGTGGATGTCCCTGATTAGGGAGTACGCAAAGTTGGAAGAACTTGACCGTCCCACCCTCCTGCGGCTCATTAAGCGCATCGACATCGGAGAGCGGAAGATAGAGGACGGGCGCAAGGTTCGGGATATCCGCATCCACTACAATTTCGTGGGCTATATCGAAGCCTGACATGAAAAAGCCCCGGTTTTATTCCGGGGCTACATACCAGCTAATACCATCTTGCCGGTTCACATATGCACTGCGTTCTTTATGTAAGGTTCTCATCCGACTGGGTGGTGAAATGTTCCGGTAAGGGGTGCTCAGATGGAGCGGTCTACACCACGGATGGGTACGGCTTTCTCTGCTTGCCCCGTAACATCACGGAGCGTTTAGCCCAGCAGCACTACACATTTGAAGAAACAGACGCCTGGCTAGACCTATGGTGTCACACAGTTTGGGAGGACTCGGATAATGGGTTCTCCTTTTTTGCGCCAACAATTCAGTACGGCAAGTATGGCGCAAACATAACTTTGGAAACCCTGGGACAGCGCTGGGGCTGGGAAAAGACCAAGGTATGGAGATTCTTACAAAAGTATGGGGATGCCTTTTCTCTGTACCGTCTGCCCGGCAATTATGGCTGTCTCATTTTTAATAAACTGTACCCGACAAGTACACAGGTTTCATTACCTACTCAGAAGGATGTCGTGCGCATTTTTGAGGAAATACGTTTCCTCGGCGCGAATACGCACAAGGGAAATGTGGGGCAAGCCCAACTGCTCCGGCTGATCTCGGACCGCACCTTAAAGGCGGCCCAGATCGTCATCGCTACAGTACCCATTTTGCTGGTCTACCCATTCTTGCAGAAATATTTTGTAGCCGGCATGACCCTTGGCAGCGTGAAAGGATAGGAGGCCAAAATGAAACAGCTACCCGATTTCAAAGAGCATAACCGGCAGACGCGCCAGCTATGGGAGGACTTCCACAAGGGGGTCCATCAACGGGTGCCCATGATCGCCGGAGTTTCGGACCGGTACTATGTGCTGAATCCGGCAACCAATCCCAAGGGGGTTTCCTTCTACGACTACTCCAACGACCCAGACCTGATGTTCGACATGCAGTGCGCGTTCAGTGAATACGCACGGTTCCACATTCCCGGCGACCATGAAATGGGCGTCCCCGAGGCGGGTTGGACGGTGAACGTGGACTTCCAGAACTACTATGAGGCGGCCTGGTACGGCTGCCAGGTATGCTACCCGGAGGGGGAGGTCCCCTTCGCTGTCCCCATGCTGGGGGACGATAACAAGGAGCAATTATTCGCTCAGGGGCTCCCGGACCCCTTTGGCGGCTTTATGTCCAAAGCCAAAGAGTATTACGACCGCTTCCGGGAGCGGATGAAGACCCGAACCATCCTCGGCCAAAGAATCACAGAGCTGGGGGCGTGGTTCACCACCACCGACGGCCCCTTCACCGTAGCCTGCGAACTGCGGGGGGCGGATAAGCTGTGTGTGGATATCTACGAGGACCCGGATTTTTACCATCAGCTCATGGACTACCTAACCGAAAGCATGATTCAGCGGATGAAAGCGTGGCGGAAGTATATGGGCCAGCCGGAGATCACCAAAGCCTTTGGCTTCGCGGACGACAGCATCATGCTCCTTTCCCGGGAGATGTACCGGGAGTATGTCCTGCCCTATCATAAGCGGATGGCCCAGGCTCTGTCTACCATGGAGGAACGGGGCGGGGTGCATCTCTGCGGGGACGCCACCCGGCACTTTAAAACCCTGCGGGACGAGCTGAACATCTACAGCTTTGACACAGGTTTTCCGGTAGACCACCGCGCCCTGTGCCAGGAGCTGGGGCCGGAGGTGGTCATCCAGGGCGGGCCCAGGGCCCAACTGATCCAGATGGGCAGCCGGGAGGAAATCCGGGCGGAATCCAAACGAATCCTGGACGAGGTGAAGCCGGTTTCCCGGACTTTCATCTTCCGGGATGGAAACGATATCCCACCCTATACGCCGTTGGAAAATATCCAGGCCCTCTATGACGCGTGCCTGGAGTTCGGCCGGTATGAATGAAAGAATTGTAAAGAAAGGAACACAGGGCAAAGCCTATGAAACAGATTAAATCATCCATTGAGGTACTCTCCCAGGCAGAGCTGATGCTCATCCACAATGCCGCCTTGAAGACCCTGAGCCGCGTGGGTATGAAAGTGCCCAACGACGAAGTGCTGGACATGTGCGCCGCAGAGGGCTGCGAGATCGACAAGGAGAAGCAGGTGGTGAAATTTCCCGTCCCGGTGATGGAGCAGTTTATCGACGCCATGCGCGCTTCCAGCGAGCATAAGCCCCAGGACCACGCCCAGAAGCTGGGCGGGTGGATATCCACCCAGGTCAGCCTGGTTGACTACGGCGCCAAGACCCGCCGCTACGGCCTGCGGGACGATAATTTTAAAAATATCAAGCTGGTAGAATCCCTGAAGAATATCCCCGCCTGCAACGCGGCAGTGGTACCCTCCGACGTTCCCTATGACATCGCCGATGTGGTGTCCATTGCCGACATCCAAAAATATTCCACTAAGCCTGGCGGGACCTATATTCTTACCCCCACCGGAGCAAAATATGTAAGCCAGGTCAACAAGGTGCTGGGCCTGAAGGACGGCTACCTGTTCGAGACCATCAGCCCCCTGAGCTTTAAAAAGGACACGGTGGACATGGCGCTGGCTTTTGCCAAAAACGGCGGCGGGTTGGGCATCGCCCCGATGGCCATGAGCTCCGCCACCGCCCCGGTTACAATCTCGGGCACCCTGGCCATTGAAACAGCCGAGGTACTGGGAAGCTGCTTCCTGGTGCGGATGATGACCGGAAATTATCCCGGCTTTGCCGCCTCCTGCCACTCCGTGGACCCCCGCTCCATGCTGTGTTCTTTCGGCTCCCCCAACCAGGCGCTGTTCGGCGTGGCGGTATCGCAGCTGTGCAAGTTCTACGGCCTGCAAGGCGGCACCAACACCGGCCTGACCGATGCCCTCGTTCCGGACTTCCAGGGCGGCCTGGAAAAGGGCCTGACCGCAGCCTTCAACAGCTTGGGAGGGTTAAACAGCATCGGCTGCCAGGGCATTGTGGGAGCTGACCAGGGCTTCAGCTTTGAGCAGCTGGTCATTGACAACGAGTGGATCGATTACTACAACTATATTGTCAGCGGCTTCGAGGTGACAGAGGAGCTCATTGGCTACGACATGATCGAAGCAGTCGGCATCGGCGGCAACTTCCTGGGCGAGGAGCACACGGTGGAGCATATGCGGGACAGCTATTGGATCTCCAACATCTTCAACCGGGACGATTGGAGCAACTGGGTTGCCAAGGGCGCTAAGGATATTTACGACGTGGCCCATGCCTATGTGGAGAAGGCCACCGAGGGGTATCAGAATATGGAGCCTGTGCTGGCGCCGTCGCTTTGCGAGGAACTGGACCGGATCGTCGCAGAGGCCTATTGCGAGGTGGAGAGCAAGGAATAAGCAGAGCATGGCGTGGCGGGGATGTCTTCCCCGGTACCTTCCCCGTCAGAGAACACTGAGAAAGACCCTGGTACAACAGCTGCTGTGCCAGGGTCTTTCTCGTTAACGCAGTTCAACACATGTGGCAATTTTTAGGTGCATTTCCTATAAATATCCGCAAAGCTTACTGGGCCAGCTCCAGACCAGGGCAAAGGGAGGCGGCGTCCAGGTCGCACCAGAGTGCGGCCTGGGGCATCTCCTTCAGCGCGGTGGCAGGCAGGCGGGTAGTGACAGGGCTTTCCAGAACTTCCTTCAAAATGGGCGCTTTTTTTGCACCGTTCACCAGAAGCAGCACCTGCCTGGCGGCCATATCGGCAATGCCAATGGTCAGCCCGCCGGTCAGCTGGGGCGCAGACCTGGCCGGGTCAAAGTATTTCTGGCCAATCCGCTGGGTTACGCTGTCCAAAGCGGTGGCGTGCACCGAAAGGGAGAAGTCCGTTCCGGGCTCGTTCAAAGCTAAGTGGCCGTTCATACCCATGCCCAAAATGAGGAAGTCGATCCCGCCCTCAGCTGTGATAAACTCCCCGAGAGCCTGACATTCCCTGGCGATATCTTGGGTGCGGCCATCTACCAAACGCACCCGGCGCGCGGGAATATTCACCTGAGAGAGGAAATTCTGCCTGAGGAAGTCGCCGCAGCTTCCAGAGTCGGTTTCGTTCATGCCAAGCCACTCGTCCATAGCGACAAAGCCTGCCCGGGAAAAATCCGCCTCTCCCACCTGAGCCCGGCGGCTGAGTTCCTGAAAAACTCCCAGGGAGGAATGGCCCGCCGCAATGCAGAGCAGGCTGTCCGGCTTGTCCCGCAGCTGGGCGCAGACCCGGTCCGCAGCCCGGGCGGAGAGGATCTTGTCATCTTTGAATACTTTTATTTTCATCGCGTCACCTTTCTCCGGGCATGCCGGAGCCTTCCTGTTTAATAAATTTACTTAAAAATATTGGGGTGCAGAAAGAAATATAACGGATAAGAAGAATTTGTTAAAACGCAAGGCATGTTGCAAATCTCCGTCAGCACCAGCCCTGAAGTTAGGGCTTGTTTGAAAAATCGGAAAGGCCGTCTTTTTACCCAGAAGGGGCCCCTTTCTGCATCAAAAATCCTCGCCAATCGGAAGATTGCCTTGCGGTTTTTTCCTTGAAATGAACCCCTTCTGGGTAAAAATTCGTCATTTCCTCTATTTTCAAACAAGCCCTAAACGGGGAAATGCGGAAAAATTCTTAGGAAGGACGGTTTGTTAAATTGGGAAAACTCCCCCGGTTTTTTCCTCAAATTGCCAGAATCTCTTGACAGCCACCTCAGATGCTTCTATAATGTTTAAATAGATTAAATATATCGGAGGAAACCCCTGTGAAGTCCTATGTGTCATCCCACTTAAAGGATATGAACCGCCGCAACGTCTATAAGCTGCTGTGCGGCCTGGAGGAAACATCCAAGTCTGAGCTTGCCAATATCACCGGTATCAGCCCGCCCACCGTCATGAAGATCATCCAGTTCCTGGAGGAAAAGGGCCTGGTCACCCAAGTGGGCCCGGGCGAGGCCGCTTTGGGCCGAAAGCCGCAGCTGCTTCGGCTGAACAAAGACCGCTTCTACTCCATCGGTGTGGTACACGAGGGAGACTACCTGAAAGTAGGGCTGGTCAACCTGAAAAACGAGCTGACCGCTCTGAAGCGCCTGCGAGTAAAAGGGGACCTGTCCTACACCATGGAGAAAACTCTGCTCCGGGTTATCAACGAGCTGCTGGTAGAAACAGAGGTCCCCCTCTCGGACGTATTGGGCATTGGAATGGGCCTGCCCGCCATCTACGATGTGGAGCGGGAGAAGATCCTGATGGCCCCGTTAATCGGCATTCCCGAGGAGATGGAAATGGGGCCCATTTTGCGGAAGATCGAAAGCTACTACCACAAGTCCGTAACAGTGGATAACGACCTGAATATGGAGGTCATGGGGGAGTTCCTTTCCCTAAAGCTGACGGAGAACAACGACCTGCTGTATATCTCCTTCGGCACTGGCATTGGCGGCGGGGTGATCTTGAACGGCCGGCTACGCCGGGGCAGGCATTATATGTGCGGCGAGGTAGGCTATATGACCTTTTTGGACGACTATGTGGCGAACGCCAGCTATGGCGGCTGGCTGGAAGGAAAGATCAACCTGGAGGCCATACAGGAAAAGTTCGGCCTGGGGCCGGACGGCTCCGCCAGCAAGAAGGACCGGGACCTGGCCATTGAGTACGCGGCCACCTGTGGAGCCCTGTGCGTGAACAATATGATGATGTGCTACGACTGTGACAACATCTCTCTGGGGGGTGAGCTATTTGACCTGCTGGGAGAGAAGCTGTTCCGAACCATCAAGGAAAAGGTGGAGCGGCTTTCCGTCGGCGGGGCCTGCCTGCGCAGAAGCTCCTGCCGGGCCCCCGGCGTACTGGGGGCGGCAGCCATGGCCCGGGATACCCGCCTTTGGCAAATCTTAGAGGAAAGCTGAGCTACCTGATCCCATGGGCATTGTAATATTCCTCCACCGCCTGGAAGAAAGCGCGGATATTCTCCCAACTGCTGGCGGGGGGAATGTCGCAGCCAGAGGAAATGATGAAGCCGGGGTTTTCCGGGCAGCACTCCTCCATAATACGCAGGGTTTCTTGGCGGACGGACTCAGGTGTGCCGTTGCGGAACTGGCCTGCCGGGTCCACATTGCCCATCACCACCGTGCCCGCCGGGACCTTGGAGAGGACGTCTCTCATAGAAACGGCGTTGCCGAAGTGGTAGGCTGCGCAGCCTGTGCGCAGGATGGAATCTGTCATGCGGGCCGCGTTGTCGCCGCAGTTGTGGTAGACAACCAAGAAATCATCGTCCTGCACAGCCTGCGCAATCTGCCGGACATATGGCTCGGAAAACTCCTCGGCAAGGTCCGGGGAGAGCATTCCGGTCAACGGCTCTGCCATAAGAACGCCCATAACCCCGGTTGACCGGTATGCGTTTATGTAGTCAATCAGGAATGGAACGGCTTTTTGCATGGCGGCATGGACAAAGTCAGGGTCCTCGTAACAGTTGACCAGGATTTCGGTCACATCCATCAGCCGCCCGGCTAAAGAGAAGGGGCCGATGACTCCGGCGAATACAGGCCGGTCGGTGATCAGGCCGCAGGCCTGCCGGACAGCCTCGATATACCTGCCGGTGCGCCCAACTCCCACTGGCGGCACGGTCAGGTTTTCAGCCTCTGCCTGAGAGTGGATGATGGCGCCGGTGACGGTGGGAACCTCGTCGTCGGAGATACGGATGGGCGCGCCGAAAGCCTCCGCCTCAACGGACAGGTCCATCATGCTCACTGCCGCAGCGGCATCCACCTGCTCGGCAATGGCTTTCATGCCCTTGGCTTGCAATTCCGCGCTTTCGATCAGCTCCCGCACCGTGATGCCCATCAGGCTGACGGATGGGAAGGACAGGATGGGGAGGGCCTTTTTGCGGGGCGCTTCCCGCAGTTGGTCGAGCCAAAGCTTTGCGTTCATATTGGTAAGCCTCCTTTTTGATTTCTGTGGCTGATCCTAAGAAAATTATAGCAAAAAGGCTTGGCGGAAGCTTGCAATATTTTTCTTTTTTTTGACTATATTGCTTGAGCGCACTTTGGAATCTGTATGCACATGGAGAAGAGCCGTATCAACCCAGTCAGGAGGGCACGAAATACAGCCGCGCCGGCCAAGAAAAAGCACGTCCACATATTGCGGGCGTGCCTCGTTATATATTAAATGTGCAAGAAATGGCAGGAAACATGGAGTATATCTATAGACTCCATGTGCACAAACCGAGCCCCACACCTAGCTCAGCGGAGCCTGGATTTGCAGGAGCCGCGCTTGAGCAGCACTGCGTTAAAAACTGTATGGGAGGATTCCTCCCCCCGCATCATTTGAAACAGGGCCTCCACAGCGGTAAGCGCCATCTGGTCTGTCGGCTGGTAAAGGGTGTCCAACGAGGGGTTAAAATACTCCATGATCTCCGTGCCGTCAAAGCCGATAATGAAAATATCATCTGGAATTTTCAGTCCCAGTGAAAGCACGGCCTTAGCAACGCCAATGGTCAGCTCGTCCGAAAAGGTAAATACCGCAGTCACCTCTGGGTGTGCGGCATACAGCCGCTGCATCGCGTCGTAGCCGACCGCATAGCCGGAACCGGCCACCAGGTCTCCAAAATCATACAGCGTGGGGTCTATCGGGATCCCGCTCTCGTTCAACGCCCGGCAATATCCATAAAACCGATAATCGTTCGGAGTTTTCCACATAATGTCAGAATTGCCGTGATAGACAAAGCCGATCTTCCGATGCCCCATTTCAATCAGCTGTTTCGTGGCACGATAGCCGGCCTCCTCATCGTTGATAATGACGCTGGAATACAGCGATTTGTCCGTATCCTCTCCTGCCGACACAGTGAGCAGCACACATGGAATACCCAATCGCTCCAGGCTCTCCTTAGAATATGAAAACCTGCCGCCCATGATAATAACCCCACACAGATTCCTGTCCTGGGCCAGCTCAATGGCGGAATCAATTTCGTCCGTCACACCGTTGATATCCTGTAAAATAACGGTATATCCGCGAAAATTCACCTCATGTTCGATGATGCAAATCAGCTTGTGGAAAAAGGGATTGATTATGGTCTTTGCCAGCACGGCAATGCTCCGGGAATTCGCTGTTTTGAGAGCACGGGCGCTGTTATTGGGAATATAGTTTGTACTTTGGACAGCCTGCAACACCTTTTCTCTGGTTGCTCTGCTGACCGGGCCTTTTGGATGAGGCCCGCGCAATGGGGCTGAACTGCATCTCGAGCTATGTTCCCTGGATCCTCCACGAAGAAAAAGAGGGCGAATTCAATTTTTCTGGAAATTTGGACCTCTCCGCTTTTCTGGACCTCTGTGCGGAAAAAGGGCTGTACGTCTTTATCCGTCCCGGGCCCTATATCATGGCGGAGATGAAAAAGGAAGGCATCCCCTTTTGGGTATCGGAAAAATATCCGGATGCGCTGCCGGTGGGATTCCACGATGAAAGGCGGGAGTGCAACACCCTGGATTACCTGCATGAGGGCTATCTCAGCACCTGTCAAGGCTGGTATCGAGAGGTCATGAAGATCATTGTCCCCGGCTGCAGAGCAACGGCGGCTGCATCATCGGCGTTCAGCTTGACAACGAAATCGGCATGCTCAACTGGGTGTCGAATTACCCGGTGATGAACGACAGCGTTCTGGGCAGGTTCGCTTCCTGGCTGGAGAGAACATATTCCACAGAGGCATTGAAAGTGCGCTATCCCTTTGCCGTTTCTCCCTCCCCCGCCTTGTTCCGGCGCTTCCGGAACCCGGAGGCCGAATGGGAGGTTCCCTTCCATTTTGATTTTGGGCGCTTCCTGCGGGATTACTACGCGGAATATGTCTCTGTGCTCCGTCAATATGCGATAGATTGCGGCGTCCAGGGCGTCCCATTTTTCCTGAATATCCACGGTACCGGTGTAATTTTTCAAGAGACCTGCAAAACCCAGGACGGGCCTACTTTTACAAGAAAATTATTGGTGAATTTAGATTATCTCTTTAGAAGTTCTTATATGTCGGTATAGCCCGTATTTTCGGGCTTTCCCGGCATTTTAGATATGGGGAGAAGTTCTTATATACCCTCATAACCTCTTAGGTTTTCCCTCTCAATGGTAGTAA
>CAJUNQ010000117.1 GCA_910587835.1 uncultured Oscillospiraceae bacterium
AGACAGATACACTTTGAACGAACGAAGAAAAAGAAAATCCAGGCTCGGCTTGACGAAATGTATTCGGAGAAAACAGCTCAAATCATTCTCCACGGGAAATGGAACAAGCTCAATAATTTTGAGTTTATCCGTCAAATCCCCTTAGAACCCTGATATATCAAGGTTTTCCGCTGATTAAATGTTCAAACCTTATGTAATTTCCCTTGTTTTTGCCCTTATGGGCTGAAACAAGGGAAATTTTTTTACTCCCCGCAGACCACCTTATCCAGCAGTCGGGCGGAGGTACGCTTGGCCTCCCTCGTGGCGTGGGCGTAAATGTTCATCGTGGTACTGACGTCGGCGTGTCCCAGCAGCTCCTGTACGTCCTTGGGCGCCGCCCCCTTAGACAGCAGATTGCTCGTGAACGTGTGTCTGAGCATATGGAAATGAAAATCCTCCAGCCCCGGAACTTTCTTCTTCGCCTGACGGCACATGATACCCACCGTCCCCGGTGTCTCAATGGCCCCGTCAGGCCGGAGGCAAACGAAGGATAGTTCCCGATACCCCTCCGGCACCTCCGCCGTCCTGGGCAGGGTGTAGACCTCGTAATAGGCCCGGTCTTTCTCCCTGACCTCGGTGTAGTAGTTCAGGCTGTAAAGCTCCCCATAGCGCAGGCGGTTCCCAATCTGCTCTTTTTTGGCCCTCCGCAGGATCGCCGCCAGCGTGTCGCAGAAATCCACGGTTCGGACTTTCTTCCGCTTGGTGGCCCCGATCTCCGTCCTGTGCCTCGCCCCGTTGTAACGGATGCTCCGCCGCACCGTGAGGTACTGCTCGTCCAGATTGATGTCCTGCCAAGTGAGGGCGCAGACCTCCCCAATGCGAAGCCCGGTGTAGTAGGCGATCTGGATGGGCAGCAGAGCCGGGTTATCTTTCTTTTTCAGAAAGTTCTCCAACGCCTGGAACTGTTCATGGGTGAGGGTGGGCACAGCCGGGGCGTCCCCGTCCTCCTGGGAGAACAACTCGTATTCCTCTTTCTTCCCCCGCCAGACCACATACTGCATGGGGTTGAAGCTGATGAGCCGCTTAGGGAACACCGCAAAGCGGAACGCCCCTTGCAGGACTGCGGAATACTGCCGTAAGTACCCCTTGCTGAGTGCCTTTGCCGCTGTACCGTCCGGGTTTGTCCCGCCGAAGCTGAGCAGGTCAATGTAGGCTTGCAGGTGGTCGGGGGTGACGCTTTTCAGCTTGCGGTTTCCGATGGGGTGCTGCTTGATGCGGTTGACCGTCCCCTGGTAGGCCATCACGGTGCCATTGCTGAGATTTCCGGGCTTCAGTTCTTCTTCCACCCACATATCCAATAACTGCCCCACGGTGGCGTTTTCAGACTTTGCCACGAATTTTTTCGCCTCGTAGTCCTCCATCGCTTTGCGGAGCAGGGCCTCCGTCTCGGATTTGCTCTCTGTCCCGGCGAACTCCCGCTGTACCTGCCGCCCGCTCTCGTCCTCCACATAGAAGCGGTAGTACCGCTTTTTGCCCTTTTTGCGTACAGAACCTTTTGCCATAGATGAAATACTCCTTTCTATCCGTGGCAATCGGGCCTGTGACGTATGATGTGCGCTGTTATGTTGTCAAGGTGCCACGGAATCATTGGCAGCGTTCAGCCGCACCTGGGCGTCATGCAGGATGTTATACAGATAGACTGTATCGACCCTGGTACGCCCTTTGTCGAAGATATGTAACAGCCCGTCCAGGAACCGCTTCATATCCTCGATAGGAGCCTCCATCTCCCGGCGATAAACCGGCACGATGATGTCGTCAACGTGGATGGTGTACTGCTGGATGGATTTTTTGAGGGCTTCATCCCCGGCCAGCCGGTCGATCTCGTCCAGCGTCCGGCCATAGTGCTGGGCTGTGACGGAGAACAGGTCGATCAGCAGACACAGCATAGAAGTGAGGAGCCGCCGCTGGATCTCCGGCTGTACCGTCTTGCTTACAGCGTCCAAGAAGCTGTTCAGATGGTCTAAAACCTCTCCCTCGCAGATGGTTCGGCCATCCTCATCTTTGATTTCCTTTTCCTCGGACAGGCCCGTGAGCCATTCCGGGGTGGTTTGCAGGGCGTCCGCCAAGCCGTTGATGATCATGCTGCGGTTGGGGTTGACCCCGTCCGTTTCATACCGTTGGATGGTGGATTTGTTGACCCCCACCCGCCGCCCAAGCTCCGGCATGGAGATACCGATTTCGTTTCTGCGCTCTTTGATACGTTTGCCGACCTCTTTTGGAGTGAGCATTTCTGCGTTATCCAAGAAGTTCACCTCCTACTGAGTATGAGTATAGCATAGCCGGGTTTGAATTGCAACCCTATTTTTCATATATTTTCAAAAATGTTTTTTGAAGCATCTTAAAACGAGTTGACAAACATCGGCGAATTAAGTATAATAACAGCGTTGCAGTTGCGAAACGAGTGTAGCGAAAG
>CAJUNQ010000118.1 GCA_910587835.1 uncultured Oscillospiraceae bacterium
AACGCCGTCTTTTTACCCAGAAGGGTCCCTTTCTGCGTCAAAAATCCTCGCCAATCGGAAGATTGCCTTGCGGTTTTTTCCTTGAAATGAACCCCTTCTGGGTAAAAATTCGTCATTCCCTCTATTTTCAAACAAGCCCTAGTTGACAGCAGTGAGCGAGGCCGTTGAGGCCAGAGGGCGCGGGTCCTTTGGGGCGGCAGGGCTTGGCCGGCCCCTGAGCATCCCGCCCAGGACCATCCCCATGACAAACACCAGCGCAGCCACCCAGGCCCAGACCAGCAGCCGGGCTCCCCAGTACATTCCTGCCTCCCACCAGGCCCTGTGCCGGGCCGAACGCAAGCTTTCCCTGTTCATATTGCAGCCTCCTTTTTGGTTGTTTGATGATTAGACGGGGGAGGTGGGGGAAAGGTAACAAATAATAAAAAATTTTCCCCTTCTTCGCGGGCCAAAACCGAAAGAAAATAACGCGCCAAAAGCGCGAAATAAAAGTTCTTGGAGATTCTTAAGACCCTTCTTTCAAGAAGGGTCTTAAGCCGCCGGAGGCGGTCTTGACCTTGAACTTAAAAAAACAGACTTCTCTGCCGGGGCTCCATCAAGGAACGCTGTCGTTGGCCTCGGTAGCGGGGAAAAAGGTCGTGCGCGGTATTTCTACATGGGCCAAACGCCTGCTAAAAGACTGCCGCCGCAATCACAGAATCGCCATGACTCTCTTGGAGAGGGAGACGTTTGAAGTCAACAAAAAACCGGCAGAGGCTCATCCGCCCCTGCCGGTCTCTTTTTTATGATGTTACAGGAAGTTCCGGGGGTTTACCCGCTCGCCGTTCTGCCACACCTCAAAGTGCAGGTGAGGGCCGGTAGAGTCGCCCGTGTTGCCCTCATAGCCAATCACCTGACCCTTTTCCACATACTGGCCCGCGCTCACTGCCACCGAGCTCATATGGGCATACAGGGTGCTGTAGGTGCCGTTGTGGTACAGGTACACATGGTAGCCCCAGCCCATGCCCCAGCTGTCTGCCGTCCAAGCCCGAATCACCTTGCCGGACTCCGCCGCCACAATGGCTGTGCCATAGTCGCCGGCAATATCCATGCCCTTGTGGCCCCGGGCCCCGCCGTACTCGTCTGAAATGTAAGACACTCCCGGCATGGGCCAGCACGGACTAAATCCAGAGGCGACATTGCTGCCGTCCGGGTTCCAGGTGGCAGAGCCGCTGCCGCCGGGGTTGCTTGCCCCGCCGGAGCCGTTGGCGGCAGCATTGGCCGCAGCCTCCTCCGCCCGCTTGCGGGCCTCCTCCTCCAGGCGTTTTTGCTCGGCAACCAGGTCCTGAATCTCCTTGTCCCGGGCCGCAATCTCCTCCTCATTCTGAGAAAGAGCATGGTTGGTAGCCGCCTGGGCCCCCTGCAGCTCCTCAATGGCGGCGGCGTTCTCTGCATACAGCTCGGTGAGCTCGTCCTGCTTCTGCTCCATGCCCTTCTGCAGCTCGGCCACCTTGGCCTTCTGACGCTCCCGCTCCTGCCGCTCCTCCTTGGTGGAGTCCATATAGGCCTCAATCTTGTCGATCAGCTCCTTGTCATGGCGGCTCATGTTGCTCAGCATCTCCGAGCGCATGGAGAAGTCGTTGAAGCTGTTGGAGGTGAGCAGAATCTCCAAAGTGCTCACCGACCCGGCCCGGTAAATGGCAACCACCCGCTGCCGGAACTGCTCCAGGGTCTCGGCGGACTCCTCCTGAGCCTTCTTCAGCTTCAGGTCCAGCTCGTGGATGTTGGCGTTGAGCTCCTCAATGTCCTGCCGGGCTGAGGTGATCTGGGTTTCCAGCACCGTGATCTGCTCCTGCAGGGTCTCCTGATACTCCTGCTTCTGGGCCTCGTCCTCCCGCAGCTCCGCCAGCTTGGCGGAAAGGGCCTGCCGCTCCTGTTCCAGCTCCGCCTGCTCGGCCTCCACCTCTTCAATGGTACGGGCCGCTACAGAGACGGGCGTAAGTACCAGCAACGTAGCCGCAAGCAGTGCCGAGAGGCACCGCTTGGCCCTGCCGGGCTTCCACTTTAATTTCATGCGATTCCTTCCTTTCTTAAGGGAATTTTCACATCCTTGACATGATTTTTTCTTATTATAGACCGATTTCGCCTCATTTTTTTTCTCCAAAGGAATTATATTTGTAAACAAATCGTGAAATAGCACATCTTGTATCGACCTGTGGGCAGGATACAAGAGCGGCGGCGTCTGTGTGGAAAAACCGGATGAAATGAAAAAAGGCCGGGCGTTTCCCGGCAAGGGGCTTGTCACAGTCCCTATTGCCAGCGTTTGCCCAGCAGTTTTTCTACGCTTTTCATGATCTGTCTGGCGCTGTGGACCTCGCTGCGCTGGCCTTGGGCCCGCAGGGCTACCAGGGCGGCTGCCGCCGCCACCATGCTCCAACCTGCCACGCCCAACGACCACTGCTCACGGGCCAGCGTTGTCAACAAGCTCAACCCTGTTCCCTCCTTATTCTTTGGCTTGGGGAATACAGCCAAACTCCAATATGAACTGCCATACCCGTTCCAGGCGGGTGACGTCCCAGGTGCGTTCCTGCCCGAAAGCCTTTACGGTGAGCTCCACCCGGTTGGGAGATTTCTCCACCCGGGCCAGGGGGACGGCGTCCCCGAAGCTGAGCCTGCGGCCCTGGTAGTCGACAGTGAGAATGCCGGCAGTGGTGAGCAGGACGAAAAGACCCAGGCCAAGGCCAAGCCAGAAAAAGCGCGTGTTTTGCTTCATAGGAGACTCCTTTGCGGGAAAGCATTCTTTAAAGGATACCTTTCCCGGTCAAAACGAAAATATACAGAAGCAGCGCACAAAACGCGGGGCGCGCTGGCACGCCAGCGCTGGGGATGGTGGGGGGAGCTGGGGGTTGTGGTCGCGGTTTGAGGGTTTGATGGGGCAGCGGGCTTTTTTGAGGGGATGATGAGTGAGGTCTGTTGATTGGGCGAGGGAGAGGCTGGCTGCATGAGGTTGCGAGCATTTGAACTGCAAGCGGCAGTATTGACGCCCGGCGTCTTGTGCTGAAAGCTTGCCCTTTGCCCTCACCGGCACTCCTTTAAGGTCTCGCCCAGAATCTCCCCCACCAGCTGGCCGGTGTACCGGGCCTCGGCCACGGTGTTGACCTCTGTCCCCACCTCCACCAGAATGGACCCGTGGGTGGCGTTCATGTTGTATTTGCTGTTGGAGAAGCTCAGGGGCCGCATGAGCCCGGGGTACAGGGCCTGGGCTTTTTGCTGCACCCGCAGCATCAGCCGCAGGTTCTGCCGCCAGTCTGGAAAGTCACCCCAGCTGCCGTCTGCGTCGCACCCGGCCAGCAGCATGGCCTGGGCCGCTTTGCGCCCGCCCACCTCTGCCGTGGGCTTATACTTCACCCCCGCCTCGGTGGTCATGGAGTCCCTGTGCAGGTCAATGGTCACCTGAATGCCCGGGTATTTCGCCAGGTTGTTTTGAATCACCTCCCAGGAGCGGTCGTAGGAGCCGTTGAACACGGTGTCGTTCACGGTTTTGTCGTGAACCACGCCAATGCCCTGGGCTTCCAGGGACTTTCGCAGCTCTTCGCCCGCCGCCACTACGCTGGCGTCCTGGTTTTGTGTGCGGGTGGGGCTGTCGGTGTAGTAGAAGCCCGGGGCGCTGGCAGCGTAGGCCTCGCTGGTGTGGGTGTGGTAGATGAGCACCTCCACGCTGCCGTCCAGCTTCATGTGGACGTCCGGGTCTTCCAGCAGCTCCGCGGCCAGGTCTGTGCCTGAGTCTGTGGAGTCCCGCACAAAAAAGCTGTCTATCTGGGCGCCGCCCTCCAGCTGAATCTCCTCCACCGGCCCGCTGGCCCGGTCAGGGTCCGGGGTGGCCTGAGTGCCGGGAAGCAGGTCGCTGTGGAAGGGGACGATGCCGTCGTCAGGCAGGCCGCCGTTGTGGACGGTATGCCAGTCCTCCTCTGCCAGCAGACCGTTCTGGCCCCACACCGGGGCGGTAGGGGCCGCGCTGGGCGGGGGGGAGGGGCTGGCCTGGGGTTGGCTCATGCCGGCGGCCAGCAGCAGGGCCTGGCCGCCGCGCTCCTGAGCCCAGCTTTGCAGACTGCCGGCAGCGCACCACAGGCAGATAGCGGCGCAGGCCAGCATGATCAGGCTTTTGCCGAGACGGCGGATTTTTTTCATGAAGAGCATCCCTCGCTTTCCAGAAATAAACAGGCGCAAAAGTGTCAGAAAAACACTGCGCTTGTCTTTCATCAAAAATAATTTACAATTTACCTCTTGCGCGTCTATCAAATCTTTAGTATAATAAATTATAAAATAAAATTTTATAAATGAACACACCAAAGAAAGGAGACCGCCGCCATGTCTATTTATTCCGAGCTCCGGCCAGAGATTCAGGCCCTGGCCCAGCAATGTGTCAGCAACAGCCGGATCGACCCTGAGCTGTATACCAGATTCGACGTAAAACGCGGACTGCGCGACCTGAACGGCAAGGGCGTGCTTACCGGCCTCACCAACATCTCTGAGATCGTGTCCTCCAAGGAGGTGGACGGCAAGTCCGTGCCCTGCGAGGGCAAGCTCTATTTCCGGGGGTATGATGTGGAGGAGCTGATCCGCCGCCAGCCCGCCACCGACAGCTTTGGCTTTGAGCGCACCGCCTATCTGCTGCTGTTCGGCCAGCTGCCGGAGGAGGGCCAGCTCAAGGAGTTCTGCGGCCTTTTGTCCTTCTACCGCACGTTGCCCACCAGCTTTGTCCGGGACATTATTATGAAAGCCCCCAGCAGCGACATGATGAACACCCTGGCCCGCAGCGTCCTCACCCTCTATTCATATGATGAAGACGCCGAGGATATTTCTATCCCCAATGTTCTGCGCCAGTGTATGCAGCTGATTGCCCTGTTCCCCCTGCTCTCAGTATACGGCTACCAGGCCTACCGGCACTATCACGACGGCCAAAGCCTGTTTATCCACCAGCCGGACCCCAAGCTCTCTACTGCGGAGAACATTCTGCGCATTCTGCGCCCGGACTGCCAGTATACCGCCCTGGAGGCCAAGGTGCTGGACATTGCCCTGATTCTTCACGCGGACCACGGCGGCGGCAACAACTCCACCTTCACCACCCATGTGGTCACCTCCTCGGGCACGGATACTTACTCGGCCATTGCCGCGGCCCTGGGCTCGCTGAAGGGGCCCAAGCACGGCGGGGCCAACATCAAGGTGGTGCAGATGTTTGAGGACATCAAGTCCCACATAAAGGACTGGAACGATGACGAGGAGATCAGCGCCTACCTCTACAAGCTGCTGCACAAGGAGGCCTTTGACCGCTCGGGGCTGATCTACGGCATGGGCCACGCGGTGTACTCCATCTCCGACCCCCGGGCCAAGACCATGGCCCGGTTTGTGGAGGGGCTCTCTCAGGAGAAGGGCCGCACCGAGGAATACCGGCTGTATCAGAATGTGGAACGCCTGGCCGTGGAGGCCATTACCAAGGACCGGAAGATCTATAAGGGCGTTTCGGCCAATGTGGACTTTTACAGCGGCTTTATTTACAGTATGCTGGACCTGCCTATGGAGCTTTATACCCCGATCTTCGCCATTTCACGCATTGCCGGATGGAGCGCCCACCGCATTGAGGAGTTGATTGGCGGGGGCAAGATCATCCGTCCCTCGTACAAAAGCGTTCAGCCCCACCGGCAGGCGTAAGCCCTGGCTCAAAGGTGAGGCCGCGTCTGAGGGGCAGAGTGGAAGGGGAAAAGCCAAGGCGTTTTCTCTGCGCTCATTTCCGGGGAAATGAAGGGGTTTAGCCAGCGGCTTTCCCGTCTGGCAAAAATTTTGCTTGACATTCCCAGGCTTCAGTGCTAGAATGAATCAACCTCTCTGATCATTTTTCTATACACAATGGCGCAAACCGTGTACGTTGCACGTTTCGGCGCAGTACGTTTCCGGGAACCTTTCGCTTTTCGTGTCAAAGCGGGCGGGTTCTCTGGCCGTGCTGTGCCTTTTTGTGTCAAAAGGCAATCTATGGTTCAAAAAACGAGGTGCGTATGAAAAAGAAGTCATCCAAAAAATCAAGCATTCTCCGCTTTTTCCCCTTTACCAAGGGGCTGCGGGGCTGCTTCCTTCTGTCCGCCGTCACGGTGATTCTGTCGTCTCTGTGCAACTACATGACGCCCCAAATCATCCGGGTCACGGTGGACTCGGTCATCAACAGCGAGCCCTTCGCCCTGCCCGCCGGCGTGCTGGGCTGGGTAGAGTCTCTGGGCGGGCGGGAGTTCCTGCGCAGCCACATTGTGGTGTGCGCGGGGGCGGCGCTGCTGTTTGCGGCAGTGGCGGGGGTTACCAACTACCTCAGCCGCACCAGCCTGGCCAAGGCCAGCGAGGGCACTGTGCAGCGGGTGCGTGACCGGCTGTTCAGCCACATCCAGCGTCTGCCCTATGCCTGGCACAATTCCCACCAGACCGGGGACATCATCCAACGCTGCACCCAGGATGTGGAGCTTATCCGCAATTTTGTCAACGACCAGCTGATGGCCGTGGTGCGCACGGTATTGGCCATTGTGATCTCTCTGGCGTTGATGTTTTTGATGAACCTGCGGCTCTCGCTGCTGGTGCTGGCCTTTATCCCGGTGGTAATGGGATTCTCCATGATATTCTTTGTGGTGGTCGGCAAGCGTTTTGAGCAGGCCGACCAGACCGACGGCCAGCTCACCGCCCTGGTGCAGGAGAACCTGACCGGGGTGCGGGTGGTGCGGGCCTTTGGCCGGGAGCGCTTTGAGATTGACCGCTTCAATAAAAAGAATCAGGAATTCGCGGACCAGTGGTCCCATCTGGGCACTGTGCTGGGAGTCAACTGGGGTATTGGCGAACTGTTCGCCGGGCTGCAGGCCCTGGTGGTCATTGTGGCGGGAGTGTTCTTTGTAGAGGCAGGGGACATTACCCAGGGGGAGTTTCTGGCATTTACAGCCTACAACTCCATGCTGGCCTGGCCGGTGGCCCAGCTGGGGCGTATTCTCAGCGAGCTGAGCAAGACCTCCATCAGCGCCACCCGGATCTTCGACATTCTGGACGCGGAGGAGGAGAAGGACTGCGCATCTCCCCAGACGCCGCCCCTCACCGGAGACATTGTTTTCGACCATGTAAGCTTTGGCTATAGCGAGGGCGTGGACGTGGTGGAGGATGTGAGCTTCACCATTAAGGCGGGCAGCACCTTTGGCATTCTGGGGGCCACAGGCAGCGGCAAGTCTACCCTGATGTACCTGCTGGACCGGCTCTATGAGCTGCCGGAGGGGCAGGGGGCTGTGTCCATCGGCGGGGTGGATGTGCGGCGGATGAAGCTGGAGCACCTGCGCCGGGGCGTGGGCATGGTGCTGCAGGAGCCCTTCCTGTTCTCCAAGACCTTTCGGGAGAGCATTGCCGACGGAGCCGGCCGCCAGGACCTGGACACGGTGCGCCGGTACGCCCGCATGGCGGTGATTGACGATGCCATTGAGAACTTCTCTCAGGGCTACGAGACCCCCATCGGGGAGCGGGGCGTGACCATTTCCGGCGGGCAGAAGCAGCGGGTGGCCATTGCCCGGATGCTCATGCAGGACACGCCCATCAAGGTGTTTGACGACTCCCTCTCCGCAGTGGATATGGAGACAGACGCGAAAATCCGCCAATCCATCCAGGAGAACGTCCGGGGCACCACGATCCTGATTGCCCACCGCATCACCATCCTGATGAACGCGGATCAGATTCTGGTGCTGGACAAGGGCCGGGTGGCCCAGCTGGGCACTCATCAGGAGCTTATCGCCCAGGACGGGATTTATAAAAAGATTTATGAGATGCAGAAGTCGTAAGGAGGAGCTGGTATGTACCGTGAAATGACAGTGGCTGATACCGATAAGGTGCTTCCCCTGTATATAGATTACTATAATACCTGCGAAGGAGGCTGCTGGACAGCTGAAACCGCAGGAAAGCGCATCCGTCAAGTGTTGAGTATGAATGGCGGCTGGGGACTGCTGCTTGAAGAGGACGTCCCGGTGGGGTTCGCCATGGGTTATTTCAAACAGTATGACGACCTGTGTGCCTTCACTCTGGAGGAAATCGTGATTGAGCGGGGCCGCCAGGGAAAAGGCTTTGGCTCCGCCCTGCTGTCAGAGGTAGAGAACCGGGTCCGCTCCCTGGGAGCGGCAGGAGTAGAACTGAGCGCCGTGAATGATGAGGCCCACCATAGGTTTTATGCCCGGGCCGGTTATGGCGATGCGAAGAATTTCGTGCTGAAGGTAAAGTGGTTCCAATAGCCAGGCCACACCTTCTGTGAAATCGTGTGTAAGGAGAATTCCATGGATATAGAAAAGAAGGAAAACAAACCAAAGGAGCGTTTCCATTCCTTTAAGGTGTGGGGCAAAATGCTCCCCTATATCAAGCCCTACCGGGGGCTGGTCGCAGTCATTCTCGCGGCCATGCTGGCCGACGCGGCCACCTCGGTGGCTTATACCCTGCTGGTGGGCTATGTGGTGGACCGGTTCGTCACCCCCGGCGTCAGCCAGGGCATTATGGGCTTTGCCCTGTTCTACCTGGGGCTGGTGCTGGTAAAAACCCTTTGCCAGATTACCCTGGGCAGCGTGGCCCTGCGCATTGAGATGTACATAGGCCGTGACATGAAGCGGGATTTGTTCACCCATCTGCAAACCCTGAGCTTTTCCTATTACAACCAGACCCCTGTGGGCACCATTGTGGCCCGGGCTCTCAACGACCCCGGCCGCATTGCCGAGGGCATTCCCTGGTTTGTGGTAGACGCGGTGTATTGCAGCGTGTATGTGCTCAGCTGCCTTGTGGTTATGCTGGTTATCAACTGGCAGCTGGGCCTGCTGGTGCTGGCTGTGGTGCCCTTTATCGCGGTGTTTACCGTGTTTTTTGAAAAGCGCATTCTGCGGGTGAACCGCAAGGCCCGCAAGATCAACGCCGAGGTCACCCGGCACTACAACGAGGGCATCTCCGGAGCCAAAACCTCCAAAACCCTGGTGATTGAGGACAAGAACCTGCAGGCCTTCCATGAGGTCAGCGACAGTATGCGCCGCACCAGCATCAAGGCTGTCCGGCTGGACGCTATCTATATTCCGGTCATCAGCTTTCTCACGGCAGTGGCTGTGTCCTTTGTGCTTACGGGGGGTGGTAGCTCGGCCATGGCGGGAGGCATCAGCATTGGGGGGCTCACAATTTTTGTCAGCTTTGCCCTGCAAATTGCCGAGCCGGTGCAGGCCCTGGCCTTTCAGGTGACCCGCTTTGTGGCCATGCAGGCCAACATCGAACGGGTGACCGAGCTGCTGGCCCTGAAGCCGGAGATCACGGACACCCCGGAGGTCATAGAGAAGTACGGCACCAGCATGGACCCCAAGCGGGAGAACTGGGAGCCTCTGCAGGGCCGGGTCACCTTTGAGGACGTGACCTTCCGCTATCCGGACGGCCACGAGAATGTGCTGGAGCACTTTGATCTGGAGGTGCCTGCCGGGTCCACTGTGGCTATTGTGGGCGAGACCGGCGCGGGCAAGTCCACCTTGGTGAACCTGTGCTGCCGGTTCTTCGAGCCCACCGGGGGGCGCATCCTTATTGACGGCCGGGACTACCGGGAGCGGAGCATGCTGTGGCTGCACAGCGGCATTGGCTATGTGCTGCAGACCCCCCACCTGTTTTCCGGCTCGGTGAAGGAGAACATCCGCTATGGGCGGCTGGACGCCACCGACGAGGAGATTATGGCCGCGGCCAAGCTGGTGAACGCCCATGAGTTTATTATGCGCATGGAGAAGGGCTATGACAGCGATGTGGGAGAGGGCGGCGGCCAGCTCTCCACCGGCGAGAAGCAGCTGGTGAGCTTTGCCCGGGCCGTGCTGGCCGACCCCCGCATTTTTGTGCTGGACGAGGCCACCGCCTCCATCGACACCAAGACCGAGGCGCTGATTCAGGAGGCCATCTCTACCCTGTTGGAGGGGCGCACCTCCTTCCTCATTGCCCACCGGCTCTCTACCATCCGCAAGGCGGACATGATTCTGGTGGTGCGGGATGGAAAAATTATCCAGCGGGGCACCCATCAGGAGTTGATGGACCAGGGCGGCTATTACGCGGACCTGTACAACAAGCAGTTTGAGACAGAGTCTACCGAGAACGCCTTTGGGGTATAACCGGCCGCTTTGGGGGTAGGCTAAGGAGAGTAAGGCCAATGGCCTGCAAATTCTAACGAACCCGAGGTGGTCAGTATGAAGAACAAATTGGAGTGCTCTGTTACCGCCTGCCGCCACAATGTCAACAGCCTGTGCGACCTGCCCAGCATCAAGGTGGAGGGCCCCGGCGCCTGCTGCAGCGACCAGACCTGCTGCGAGTCCTTTGAGGAGCGCACCAGCGCGGGCAGCAACGCGGTCTCTGGCTCTTATGCCAGCCCCGACACCTCTATTGACTGCAAGGCCCACAACTGCACCTACAACAACAACTGCAAGTGCGAGGCCGAGTGCGTATGCGTGGGCTGTTGCTGCGGCGACGTCACCAGCAAAAGCGGGACCGAGTGCTGCACCTTCCGTCAGGGCTGATTTTTTCACAGAGCGCCGGGTTCAGATTGACCCGGCCTCTTTCTTTTTGTGCAAAATGTCGGTGGAAATTTGCGTGGGGACTGTGCTATAATGGATAATAAGAGAGAGAACCAGTGTCTTGCGGACTTTTCTGAAAGGGCCTGGGCACGGAAAGACACTGCGGGGCATACATGGCATATTAGTGGGATAAAAGGGAATCCAACGGGGGAGGAGAGGGCATGTACGGCGCGATATTGGGCGACATCGCCGGGTCGCGGTTTGAGTTCACCCGGCCCGAGCGCTTCGACTGGCGCACGGAGGAGCTGTTCAGCGGCATGAGCACCTACACCGACGACACGGTGCTGACTATTGCCACCAAATACGCCCTGCTCACCGGCGTGCCCTATTTTCGGGCCTACCGGCAGTTCGGGCGGCGATATATGCAGGCGGGGTATGGGCCCATGTTCAAAAGCTGGCTCCATGCCCAGTCTGAGCGGGGCTACCACAGCTATGGCAATGGGTCGGCCATGCGGGTGAGCTATATCGGCTGGCATTTTGACAGCCTTGAGCTGGTAGAGCGGGAGGCCGCGGCCAGCTCCATGTGCACCCACGACCACCCGGAGGGGGTGAAGGCCGCCCAGGCCGCCGCCGCTGCGGTATATATGGCCCGCACTGGGGCCAGCAAGGCGGAAATCGCCTATTATATTCACAAGAAATACCGCTACCGGGTGCTGCGCCCCCTGGCGCTCTACCGGCCCTTTGGCAGATTTGACGTTACCGCCAAGGGCACCATGCCCCTGGCCATCCGGTGTTTTCTCGAGTCCGAGGACTGGGAGAGCTGCATTCGCAATGTGTACAGCGTGCGCTGCGACACGGACACAGTGGGCTGTATTGCCGGGGCCATTGCCGACGCTTTTTATGGCGGCACAGGTCAGGACGAGGACGCGCTGCTGCGGCGGTTCCTCATCCGGCCCAACCGGGTGGGAGCCTTTGACACCTATCTGTACGACTGGGCGGTGAAGACGCCCCAGCGGTTCGCCCAGGAGCAGCAGGAAGAGGAGAAAGGAGAGATGGAGCATGATACTGCAGACCTACCAGTCCCAGCTGGTGCTGAAGACCCTGAAGGCTGGACAGGTGTACCGGGCCAAGCCCAATCTGAGACTGCGGGGGGAGTATGACGCGCTCATCGACATGTTTGGGCTGCACTGCGAGTGCCCGGTGTTCGCGGTGGTCAAGGGCAAAAAGCAGAATACGGGAGGCAAGGTCTCCGGCTCGGTGCGCCTGACGCTGGATGTGCCCGACCAATATGTGCGCCTGACAGAGTATGGCCAGTGGGCGGACTTCCTCTACGTCTTCAAATATGCCAAGCCGGGCAACTACAAGGTGCTGCGGCCGGACTGCGAGGAGATTACGGTGCGGCAGTATAACCAGCTGCTGGAGAGCTTGAAGACCCAGAAGAAGCTGTCCCAGTACGAGTGCCCCCAGGTGGTGCTGGAACGCATTGAGCCGGCCTGGCTGAAAAGTGTGAAGATTTTTGGAAAATCGGGGCTGCTGAGTAAGCTGATTCACAGATAAGAGCAAAAAATGACCCGTTGGGGTTGAGACGGCATGGCGCAGGCTGTGCCGTTTTCTTTATGGAGAATAAAAAATTTGCAACCCCGATTTGAGGGATTGCAAAGGAAAGGTCCCCTGACCGCGGCACGGAACCCGGATTTGTACCGCCGGTAAAAGGTGCGAGTATGCGGTCGGGGCATGGCGCGGGGCGAGCCCATGGCCTTGCCATAGCTGCACAGCGGCGGAGGTTCAGACTGCCGCCGGGCCAAGCGGCTAGGGCTTGTTTGAAAAATCGAAAACACTGTCTTCTTGAGCAGAGAGGCCGCTTACTGCGTCGCACATTCTTGCATTTGTCCTCTTCTGCTCAAAAATCTATCGTTTCTTTTGCTTTCAAACAAGCTCGAAAGGCCGCGCCCATTTTTACAGAAAAGGAAGCTCTTGCAGCCACCCTCCAATTATAAGCCAGCCTTTGAGAGGGGGAGGGCCTTGCTGTCAGCAAAAACGGGAATCCTGTTTGTCCCCCAAAACCAGCAAGCCTTAAATCTGGAAAATGAAGATAATCAGGCCGTACACCACAGAGGCTGTAATGCCAAACACCAGCACAGGCCCGGCCACAGTGAAAAGCTTGGCCCCAAGGCCGGTGATGAAGCCCTCAGATTTGAATTCCATAGCCGGGGACACCATGGAGTTGGCAAAGCCGGTGATGGGAACCAGTACCCCCGCGCCGGCGTATTTGGCGATATTGTCGTACCAGCCCAGAGCGGTGAGGGCTGCGGAGGTCAGAATCAAACTGACAGACACCGCCATGCGGGCCTGAGGCAGGTCCAGGCCCAGATTTTGATAGAGCTGGCACAGCAGCTGGCCCAGGGTGCACACCAGGCCCCCGGTGAGAAAGGCCAGGGCGCAGTCCTTGACCACAGGGGAGGGCGGAGAGGCCGCTTTTACGGCCTGAGCGTATTCCTGGGGAGAGATGCTTTTCATAAGGCCACCATCCTTGCTTGAGAAGTATGGCTTTAGTGTGCCCGGGCAAGGCGGGATTATTTGCGGAAAGCCGCCGGGAAAACAAAAAGACTGACCGGGACTGGGCCCTGGTCAGCCGGAAAGCGGCGGGGAGGTTTACAGGTCTCTGCCGCAGCATTTTTTGTATTTTTTGCCGCTGCCGCAGGGGCAGGGGTCGTTACGGCCAATTTTGGGGCCTTTTATCACAGTTTTTGAGTTTTTCTGCTCCCGATAGAGCTCCTTGCGGCGCTCGGGGGTGAGCAGGGGCTCCCACTCGGGCAGATTGTAAAGCCACTCGGCCTTGGCGTCCACCATGTTTTTGTAGAGCAGCTCCATGTCATAGGCCAGGCTCACCTCAGAGTCGGCCTCCAGGCTGTCCAGGTCGTTGGGGGCCTTCAGGCTGTCGTTGATGCCGTCCAGAAAGCCGGTCATGGTGATCAGGTCCACACCAAACTTTTTGGCGTAGGACTGGACTGTGCTTTTGCGGGGCTTGGAGGCAAGGATCTGCTTATAGAACTGGGTCTCCTGGTCAAAATATTCCTTCCAGAAGCTAGGGCCGTTTTTCTCCTGCTGTTGTTGGGCGTAGTCTCTCCATTCGTTGAGCAAAGGCAAATCAAACACTCCTCAAGATGTTATTTTCTTCATGATACCACAGGTCCCGGTGAGATGTCAACTGGGCGGCGTTCGGGGGAGTGACCAAACTATCGAGGTTTTCTTTGAGATTTTTTGAGTAATGGAAAAAGGCCTTGCCTGTGGAGTAGGTTGGTCCACAGCATGTTTTACTCAGTCATGGAGTTTGGCCCTTTCAGACAGGCGCGCTTCCCTTGGCATTCTCTTGACGCGCCCGCTCCAGGGCAGTATAATGAAAGAAAACGAAAGGAGGCCTGCCCATGACCATCCCAATCCCTTCCCATGTCCGCCAGGTGATGGCCCGGTTGGAGGCCGCCGGCTACCAGGCCTGGTGTGTGGGCGGCTGTGTCCGGGACTGCCTGCTGGGCCGGCCCCCTGCGGACTGGGATGTGGCCACCAGCGCCCTGCCCCAGGAGACCGCCGCCTGCTTTGGAGACCGCACTCTGGCGCGGGCGGGCATGGACTACGGCACTATAGGGGTGGGGACGGAGGCGGGGGTGGTGGAGGTGACCACCTACCGGGTGGACGGGGCTTACTCCGGGCACCGCAGGCCGGAGCAGGTGGCCTTTGCCCGATGCTTGGAGGAGGACCTGGCCCGGCGGGATTTCACTATAAACGCCATGGCCTATCACCCGGAGCGGGGGCTGGCAGACCGGTTTGGAGGGCAGAGGGACCTGAAGGCTGGTCTGCTGCGCTGTGTGGGCGACCCTGCCCGCCGGTTTGACGAGGACGCCCTGCGGATTTTGCGGGCCCTGCGCTTTGGGGCGGCGCTGGGCTTTGCGCTGGACCCTGCCGCTGTTCAGGCGGCACAGGAGGCCCGGGGGCTGCTGGGGGGCGTTTCGGGCCAGCGGGTGCAGGAGGAGCTGACCAAGCTGCTCTGCGGCCCCTTTGCCGGGCGGACATTGGCGGACTACCCCAGCCTCGTCTTCACTACTCTGCCCGAGCTGGCCCCGTTAGCCGGGTGCGCCCAGGAGAGCCCCTATCACTGCTTTGACTGCTGGGGGCATACAGTTCACGCAGTGGATGGGGTGCCCCAGGAGCCTGTGCTGCGGTGGGCGGCCTTGCTGCACGACTGTGGCAAGCCGTCTGTCAAAAGCATGGGGCCTGATGGGAGAGCGCATTTTTACGGCCACCCTAAAATCAGCGGGCAGATCGCCCGGACGCTGATGGAAAGGCTGTGCTTTTCCAACCAGCGGAAGGCGGCGGTGTCGGCATTGGTAGAGCGGCATGGGGAGCCTCTGCCCATGCCGGAAAAGCGGGTGAAGCGTCTGCTGGCCGCCTTGGGAGAGGAGGGCTTTGGCCGGCTGCTTTTGTTGATGCGGGGGGACGTGCTGGCTCAGGCGCCGGGGCTGGCCCAGGAGCGGCTTGGGCTGCTGGCCCAGGCAGAGGCTTTGGGAGGCCGGCTGCTGCGCCAGGGGGCCTGCCTGACCCTGAGGGACCTGGCGGTAGGGGGCGGCGACCTGCTGGCCCTCGGCCTGCCCCAGGGGCCGGAGCTGGGGGCTGTGCTGCGCCGGCTGCTGGACGAGGTGCTGGCTGGGGAGCTGGCAAACGAAAGGCCCGTGCTTTTGGCACGGGCCGGGGAAATAGGGGGCGTTCCCATAGGCTGAATGGGGAAGCTGCCTGCAAACGCTTGTGGGAACACGCCCAGGGGAGCCGTCTACATAAGAGGTTTATGTAGGGCCTAACCCGAAGCTGATGGACAGGGCCTGATTGACCCTGCTCATAGAGCGCTGATCCAGCCTGCCCATTTTTTCCCGCAGGCGGTGCTTATCCAGGGTGCGGACCTGCTCCAGCAGAACCACCGAGTCCTTGATCAGACCGCTGCCCTGGGCGTCCACCTCAATGTGAGTGGGCAGGGCGGCTTTGTCCCGCTGGCTGGTAATGGCCGCGGCAATGACTGTGGGACTGAACCGGTTGCCCACGTCGTTCTGTATGATCAGCACAGGCCGCACGCCGCCCTGTTCAGAGCCCACCACAGGGCTCAGGTCGGCATAGTAGATATCTCCTCTGTGTACGTTCACGGCTTTTCACTCTCCTGTTCTCCTTGAGGTCTTTGCTTCTATTCTGAGCGGAAAGAGGAAAGCTTATTCACTGGGACTGAAAAAACTTCCATTCCATAGTATTCTGGGGACAAGAGAGAGTGAAGGAAAGGAGCCTGCCAACAGGAAAAAGCTTGGGGCGGGGCGGAAAATATGGAGAAAGAGGGGGCTTCCTTACTTTTGAAAGGATAAGAGCTTGTACGAATAAGATATTGCGCCAGCCTTACCGGCAAATGTTGCCGCTGACATAGCTGCTGAACCTTGCGGAATTGCAGAGACAGGAATAGTCCGCGTGGCTGCGGTTTTGCGCCTTGTCAAAATGATGCTCAAAAATTCTGACACAAATCCTGTTGGTACTGGTTCTAAGAATTGACTTTTTCCGGCAGGGCGGGTATACTAAAAATAATAGCGATAAGAAGGGTACGGCCCCCCCAGTGCCCACATCATTTTATGACAGCAGAGGAGGCAAAGTATGGCGGAGCTTACTTCGTTGGGGCTGGGCAAGACGATGGAGAAGAAGCTTCGCTCTGTTGGCATCCATTCTGCTGAGGCGCTGACTGAAATAGGAAGCAAACAAGCGGTTTTTCGGCTCAAAGAGAAATACCCGGGCACTTGCGTTGTCATTCTCTACTATTTGGAGGCTGCTATTCGTGGAGTTGAGATCAAGCAGCTGGAGGAGAGCTGCAAAGCGGAGCTAAGGGCATATTTCAACCAGCTGTAATCCCTGGCCCGCCCTTTTGAGGCCAGAAGGCCGTATGGAAACAATACAGCAAAAACGATACTGCAAATATAGAACGGAGGTCTGTCTGTGTCTCCCATCACCATTGCCAACATCGCCTTTGGCGGCGGCAGAACGAGGATTTGTGTTCCCCTGACCGCTGGCTCTCTCCCCGAGCTGGGGGAGGAGCTGAAAGCCGCTGCCGCCCTTCCTGCCGACCTTTATGAGTGGCGGGCCGATTATTTTCTCGGGGACTGGGCCTCTGCCCTTGCTCTGCTGAAGGAACAGGCAGGCCGTCCTGTGCTGGCCACCCTGCGCACCAAGGGTCAGGGCGGGGAGTGGGAAGGAGGCCCGGAGGCCTATGAGGAGGCTGTGCTGAGGCTGGTGGGCTCCGGGGCCCCGGCGATGGTGGATGTGGAGCTGGCCTGGGGAGAGGAACGGGCCCGGCGGCTGATGGAAGCAGCCCACGCCCGGGGCATGGGGGCAGTGGCCTCTCATCACGACTTTGCCGCCACCCCCAGCCAGGAGGACATGCTGGCCCTGCTGACCCGGATGAAGGCCCTGGGAGCGGACCTGCCCAAGCTGGCGGTTATGCCCCGCTGCCCTCAGGAGGTGCTGGCTCTGCTGCATGTCACCTGGCAGGCGGCGGAACGGCTGGGGCCGGTGGTCACTATGAGCATGGGCCCCCTGGGGCGGCTGAGCCGGGTAAGCGGCGGGCTGACCGGCTCCTGCCTGAGCTTTGCGGCAGGGCTGCGGCCCTCGGCGCCGGGACAGATTGGGGCGGCAGAGCTGCGGCGCATTCTGGATGCCCTGGAAGGAGAGGCCTGACTGCGCCTTTGTGTTGTGCGCCCACAGGCTTTTTTGTCTGCTGTGCCCCTAACATTTGAGGGACGGGAAGATTACATACGAGTAAAAAAGCTGCGCAAGCATTCCCATAGTCAACTGACAGGGTCGAGAGACCGTCTTTTGATATAGTGACCGCTGAGTCTGGCAAAAGGAGAGCACCTATGAAAAATGATATTGATTCCATCCTGAATTCCATGTTTCGGGACGGCAGGCTGAATATGAGAAGCCCCCGGGCAAACAGCGCTCCCCGGGACAGCGGAGGGAGCCCGGAGGGGCCTCTCAGCCCGGCGGCCAGAGAGGCGGAAAAGGCATTGGAGTCTGTGCAGTCCGCCCAGCTGGACATGGCGGAGTCTTTGCAGAAAAGCATTGAGCGCATGACCCAGGAGGCCCGGGCGGATATGGAGGACCTGGAGCTTCACCTGAAAAGCGACGGCATCGAGGCCCGTCCTGCCAATAACGGGGGCAGCGCTCAGGACCTGGACCAGGCCTTTGAGGTGGCCCGGCAGGAGACGCTTGCCCAGGTGCTGGGGCAGGAGGACTTTGTCAACCGGCTGATTCTGACCTTCAAGCGGCCCTTTGTGGCGGGCTCCTCAGACGATGCGCCCCTGAGCCGGGCCGCTCTGCTGGGCCGGCCGGGCACAGGCCGGCGCAGCGCGGTAAAGGCCATCACCGCCTCTCTGGGGCGGCAGGGGGTGCTGAAGACCCCAAAGGTGATGGAGCTGGACCTGGCGGCGTACCATGCCCCGGGCTCGGAAAAGCTGTTTGTGCAGGACCTGTATGCGGCGTTGAAGTCCGGGGCCTCGGCGCTGGTGTTCTCCCGGTATGAGGACTGCCACCCCTCTGTGCTGCCTATGGTGACGGCTTTGTTTTCTACAGGCAGCGTGCCTCTGCCGGGGCGGTATGCCGAGCAGAAGGGCCTGCTGATAGAGGTGGGCACGGCTCTGGCGCCGGGGGCGGTGTCCAGGCTGCCGGCGGGAGGCCGGTATCTCTTTTTGCTGGGGGACAGCGAGGCCCGGCTGATGGGGGCCTTGGGCAGCGTTTTCGTGGGAGGGCTGGAGGACCGGCTCTCTACCGGGGAATTTACCCCCGACAGCCTGGCGCGCATTGCCGGGGCCGCGGGAAAGGAGCTGTGCCTGCGGGCGGAGAAGCAGCTGGGCTTCCGGCTGACCGTGAGCTCTGAGGCGGCAAAAGCCCTGGCGGAGGCCTACGACCGGGAGCAGGGCGCGGCGGCTATTCAGCAAGAGGCCCAGGCTCTTTACCGGGCCATGAGCGAGGAGAAGCTGCGCAGGTCCCTGCGTCCCCCGCTGACAGCGGAGCTATTAGCGCCGGAGGGGAAATTCATCATAAAATACCGGGCCGAGAATGTCTCGGGAGAGATTATGCCCCAGTCGCCCGAGAGTATGGCCGGACAGGCGGAGCTGGAACAGGTAAAGGAAGAGATGTCTCATATTGTGGGGCTTGGCAGCGTTAAGGACTACATTTTGTCGTTAGAGGACAATTTCAAGATGCAGCAGCTCCGGCGGGAGCGGGGGCTCAAGGCAGAGAGTCCCTCTATGCATATGATTTTCACCGGCAACCCGGGCACAGGCAAGACCACAGTGGCCCGGCTGACAGCCCGGTATCTGAAAGCCATTGGCGCCCTGACCGGCGGGCAGCTGGTGGAGGTGACCCGGGCCGACCTGGTGGGCCAGTATGTGGGCCACACCGCGCCTTTGACCCAAAAGGCCATTCAGTCGGCATTAGGGGGCGTGCTGTTCATTGACGAGGCCTATTCGTTGTACCGGGGCCGGGACGACAGCTTTGGGCTGGAAGCCATTGACGCGCTGGTGAAGGGCATGGAGGACCACCGGGACCGGCTGGTGGTGATTCTGGCAGGGTACAGCCGGGAGATGGAGGAGTTTTTGACAGCCAACTCGGGGCTGCGGTCCCGGTTCCCCAACCTGATTGAGTTTCCGGACTACACGGCGGAGGAACTGCTGGACATTACCAGGAGCATTGTGGCTGGCAAGGGCTACCGGCTTGACCCGGCCTGCGACGCGCCTCTGTTGGGATATTATGAGGCCATGCAGCTCACCGGCGACGCCAGGGTAAACGGCAACGGGCGCATGGCCCGGAACAAGGTAGAGGCGGCGGAGCTGGCCTGCGCCCGCCGGAACATGCGGGCGGCAGAGGGAGAACGGGACTTAGAGCTGTTGCTGCCTGAGGACTTTGGGTTTGAGGAAGCCAAGGGCGCAGGCGAGAGCGAACGGTGATCACAGGCCAAAGGCTGACATGATTTGTGGCCCAGGGGCTGAGACTTGGCTGAAGCTAAGTCTCAGCCCCTGGCTGATTTTCAAGGAGGAGCCTGCGGTTTTACTTTGTGGACTCGGTTGAGGCAGCCTTGAACTTAGGCGGCGCATAGTCTTGGGGGCTGCGGAAGGTTTGCAGAGCAGAGGGGGTAAGGCGGGCTTTTGTTTGCGATGTAGAATGCAAAGGGAACACCTTCTACATGCCGCTAAAAAAGCAACAGCAGACTTTCTGCCAGACGCCGCCTGAATTCAGCATTTTTTGCGTCTGAGGGGACGGAGGGTCGGGGAAAATCATAGGATTGAATCAGAAAAACAAAAGAATAGTATCAGTCAGAGTGTTCCATTCTGCTGGGATGTGTGCTATAATAAAGATTAGATTTCGTCATTTCCTATAAACCTTCTCAACAGAAAGGAGCACCAACATGAAGTTTACCAGAGGCTATTGGGTCAACAGGCCCGGCGTCACCGTGGCCGACTGCGTACAGATTCGGGAGACCCGGGTGGAGGGCAACAAGCTGTATATCTACAGCGTACCCTATGCCATGGACATGCGGGGCATGGGCGGGCCTGTGCTGGAGATGTACATCAGCTCTCCCCGGCCGGACATTATCCGCACCCAGGCCTGGCACTTTATGGGCAGCGCCAAAAAAGTCCCTCAGTTTGAGCTGGACATTCAGGACTGCCCTCTGGACGTTACCGAGGACGAGGGCGCCGTCACCGTAAAGAGCGGGAAGACAGAGCTGAGGATCACCAAGAGCCCTGCCAGCTTTACCTATTATTATGACGGCAAGCCCCTGACCAAGGTGGGCGACAAGTTTGGCCACAGTATGCTCAGCTACATCACCACCCCAGAGGGTCCCTTTATGCGGGCGCAGCTGGACCTGGGCATTGGAGAGAAAATCTACGGCCTGGGCGAGCGGTTCACCCCCTTTGTGAAAAACGGCCAGGTGGTGGATATCTGGCAGGAGGACGGGGGCACCTGCTCGGAGATCTCCTATAAGAACATTCCCTTCTACCTGACCAACAAGGGCTACGGCGTGTTTGTCAACTCTACCGGCGAGGTGAGCTATGAGCTGTGCTCTGAGGTGGTCACCCGGGCTCAGTTCTCTGTGCCTGGCGAGGAGCTGGACTTTATGGTCATCGGCGGCGGGGATGCCAAAACCGTGCTGCAGAACTACACCGGCCTCACCGGTAAGCCCGCCTTGCCTCCGGCCTGGACCTTTGGCCTGTGGCTGTCCACCTCCTTTACCACCAACTATGATGAGGAGACAGTCAACGAGTTTGTGGGCGGCATGAAGGACCGGGATATCCCCCTGCATGTGTTCCACTTCGACTGCTACTGGATGACCGAGAACGAGTGGTGCAACTTCAAGTTTGACCCCAAAATGTTCAAGGACGCCCCGGGGCTGATCAAGCGGCTGAAGGAGAAGGGGTTAAAGATCTGCGTGTGGATCAACTCCTATATCGGCCAAAAGTCCCCCCTGTTCAAGGAGGGCATGGAGCATGGATATCTGCTCAAGCGTCCCAACGGGGATGTGTGGCAGTGGGACATGTGGCAGGCCGGCATGGGCCTGGTGGACTTTACCAACCCGGCTGCCTGGAAGTGGTATCAGGACAAGCTGCGGGAGCTGCTGGACATGGGTGTGGACTGCTTCAAGACCGACTTCGGCGAGCGCATTCCCACAGACTGTGTCTACTACGACGGCAGCGACCCGGTGCTGATGCACAACTACTATACTTATCTTTATAATAAGTGCGTGTTTGAGCTGCTGGAGGAGTATAAGGGCCACAACGAGGCCTGCCTGTTTGCCCGCAGCGCCACTGCCGGCGGGCAGAAGTTCCCGGTGCACTGGGGCGGCGACTGCTCCTCCAACTACCTGTCCATGAGCGAGAGCCTGCGGGCGGGCCTGTCTCTGTGCCTGTCCGGCTTCGCCTTCTGGAGCCACGACATCAGCGGCTTTGAGGGCACTGCCCCTGCCGATGTGTACAAGCGTTGGGCAGCGTTCGGCCTGTTGTCCACCCACTCCCGGCTCCACGGGTCCAACTCCTACCGGGTGCCCTGGCTGTTCGACGAGGAGTCGGTGGACGTGGTGCGCAAGTTCACCAAGCTGAAGTGCGCCCTGATGCCCTATCTGTACACCAAGGCCGTGGAGGCCCACCAGACCGGCGTTCCCATGATGCGGGCCATGATGCTGGAATTCCCCGAGGACATCCCCTGCGCGGATTTGGACCGGCAGTATCTGCTGGGCGAGAGCCTGCTGGTGGCCCCTGTCTTCACCAAAGAGGGAGACGTGGACTACTATCTGCCAGAGGGCCGGTGGACCAACATCCTCAACGACCAGGTGGTGGAGGGCGGCAAGTGGCTGCATGAGATCCACGACTTCATGAGCCTGCCGCTGATGGCCCGGGAGAACACCATCCTCCCTGTGGGCGCCGACTGCACAGACGTGGAGTATGACTATGCCAAGGGCCTGACTCTGCATGTGTATGAGCTCACCGGCAAGGCCGCCTGCGATGTGGTGGACATGAAGGGGGAGAAGTTCCTCAGCGCCGCCGCGGAGAGGGAAGGGGACAAGGTCACTGTCCGCCTCAACGGAAAGACGGAGGGCCTGAGCCTGCTGCTGCATCATGTGCAGGCTGTCGGCAGCGTGAACGGCGCGGCGGCTGAAAAGGCGGAGCAGGGCGTACTGCTCCGCGTGAACGAGGGCGCGGATACAGTGAGCTTCCACATCTAAAGGAAGCGGCGGCTGAATCGCGGAAAAACAGGCGTTTTGTACATAGAAAAGCCAGGGTGTTTGTGTTTTTTTTTCGTGACCCTGTGTGTTCGACAAAGAGCGTTGGTGGAAATGCCGAAAAGGAATGCGGTTTCAGAAAAATATTTTCCATCCAGCTCTTTACAATTTGTTTATGGTGTGATATAATTCTGACGAAACCATGACGCAAGAGGAGTACTCCTCTTGGTGTTTCCGACTAGGGTCGGAAACAATCGAGTCATGGTGAACAAAATATGTAAAGGAGAAGATCAAAAATGACCAAAAGAATTCTGGCTCTGATCCTGGCGCTGTGCCTGGTCGCGACAGTGTTTGCGGCCTGCGGCGGCGACAGCGGCGAAAGCAGCTCTTCTGCGGCTGGAGATACCAGCTCCAGCTCCAGCTCCAGCGAGAGCGCTCCTGCTGACGATGGCGGCAGCAGCGAAGATGGCGACGCCAGCACGCCTGAGGACGGCGGCGCCGCTGTGAGCGGCGAGGGCTCCATGGAGGCCGCTGGCCTGAAGTGGCACACCGCCGAGGAGGTTGAGGGCGACGACGCGCCTGCCGGCGAGATCGACGAGCGGGCTTTCCAGAAGTTTGACGAGGTGGTGGAGGTCCACTTTGCCAGCTCGATCGACCCGGTGGACACCACTCTGTCTGAGGGTGAGGATGCTGCCAACAACCAGTACACCCGCTATCTGGAGGAGAACTTCAACATCAAGTTTGTCTCTGACTGGACTGTGGGCTCTACGGCTGACTTCCAGCAGAAAATCTCCCTGCAGATCGCTTCCGCCTCCCTGCCGGACGGCATAGTGGTTCCCAACCGCAGCTACATGGTAAAGGCCGCTCAGTCTGAGCTGCTGGCTGACCTGCATGACGTGTATGACCAGTATGCATCCAAGCAGGTCAAGCAGATCATGGAGTCCACCGATGGCCGCGCCTACAGCAACGGCACCTATGACGGGACGTTTGTGGGCCTGCCCAATGTGTCTGTGGAGACCGACGGCATCTACATCTACTTCATCCGCCAGGATTGGCTGGACGAGCTGAAGATTGAGGTTCCCAAGACCATCGCTGAGCTGGAAGCCGCTGCCCAGAAGTTCAAGGACGAGGGCAAGTCTCCCAAGTACTCCATTGCGGGTGTGGGCCAGGGTGTGCGCAGTTATGCAAACTTCCTTGAGTCCGGAAACAAGAGCTACGGCTTTGACGCTGTTTACCAGGCCAAGGACGCCTACCCGGGCTTCTTCTACTACGAGGGCGACGAGCTGGTTTACGGCACCAACACCCAGCAGACCCGGGACACCCTGGAGATTCTGGCTGACTGGTACAAGAAGGGCCTCATCAACCCCGAGCTGGGCGTTGCCACCAACGGCGACGAGGCTGCGGGCGTAAAGGAAGGCACTTGCGGCATTTTCATGGGTCCCTGGTGGAGCCTGGGCTACGGCAACGGCGACTCCTTCAAGAACGACCCCACCGCCGACTGGCAGGCTTATCCCCTTTACAGCGATGATGGCAAGTGGAATGTGAAGATCAAGGACTGCGGCTCCTCTTACACAATCGTGAGCGCCGACGCCTCTGACGATGTGAAGAAGGCCATCATCATCACCAACAACGTGCTTGTGCGTGACGAGTCCATCTTCGACACCTCTGTTGCTATCGGCTGGTACCCGCTGCGCAACACCATGGCCGCCATGGACGAGTGCGAGTACGAGTACAACGCCCTGATGGACGTGCTCAAGGGCGACAAGACTGCTGAGGACTACAACATCCCCGGCAACATCTACAAGAACCTGTACACCGACGCTGTGGACCTGCCCACTGTCTTCAAGGAGGACTTCAAGGGCGACCGCAATGTCAGCGTGAACGACATGGACGTGATGACCAACAACGGCCAGTTCAACCGCTACTATGCCCTGCTGGTAGGCGACCGTCCCTATGCCACCCTCACTCCCGATAAGAAGGTGGAGTCTGTCATCTACTACACCATCGATGAGTTCGACACCTATTGGACCCAGCTGCAGGACCTGGAGGACCAGACCATCATGTCCATCATGACCGGTCAGGCCGACATCTCCGCCT
This sequence comes from uncultured Oscillospiraceae bacterium, assembly GCA_910587835.1. Taxonomy (GTDB): domain Bacteria; phylum Bacillota; class Clostridia; order Oscillospirales; family Acutalibacteraceae; genus Acutalibacter. The sequence goes on from CAJUNQ010000118.1 coordinate 24,430, forward strand.
TTGACACCTATGTGCAGAACTGGAAGGCCCAGGGCGGCGACACCATCCTGGCGGCTGTGGACGCCTTTGTCAAGGCTGGCTGATTTTGATTGACCGCCTTTGTTTCAAAGTGAAATAAGTTGACGAGGAGCAAAGGCGTTTTCGTGAAGGAGAACGCCTTTGCCCTTTTATTATGGTGATTTTAGGAGGGAGAACGTGGAAAACAACGGCCAGACTGCTCCTAAGAAGATAAGAAAATCTCTGCCTGTCAGCTTCCATTATACCCTGATGACCATTCCGGGCTTTTTGTGGATGATTGCCTTCAGCATTGTGCCCATGGTGGGCATTCTGATGGCTTTTCAGAATTACATGCCCAAAAAGGGCTGGTTTGGCTCTGAATGGGTGGGGCTTAGCAACTTTACCTACCTGATGAGCCTGGGCGATGTGTGGAACATTGTGCGCAACACCCTGGTGATTGCGATTGGCAAGCTGGTGCTCAACATCGTCATTCCCCTGGTTTTTGCCATTCTGCTCAACGAGGTCAAGAATGTGGCTTTCAAGAAGTCTGTGCAGACCATTGTGTATCTGCCCCACTTTATTTCCTGGGTTATTCTGGCAAATATCGTGGGCAACATCTTTGGCTTCTTCGGCATTTTCAACAGCGTTTACACCGCCTTTGGCAACGAGCCCAAGATGTGGCTCACAGACCCCAATCTGTTCCAGGGCTTTGTCATTGGCACGGATGTATGGAAGGAATTCGGCTACAACGCGGTAGTGTTCCTGGCAGCGCTGACAGGCATCAGCCCCAGCCTGTATGAGGCGGCGGCCATTGACGGCGCGTCCCGGTGGCAGTCCATCCGCAACATCACCCTTCCGGCCCTGATCCCCACCGTGGTGCTGCTGACTACTCTGGCCATGGGCAATGTGCTCAACGCGGGCTTTGACCAGGTGTTCAACATGTATTCGCCCATGGTGTACAGCACCGGCGACATTATTGACACCTACGTCTACCGCATCGGCATCACCAACATGCAGTTCTCGCTGGCAACGGCGGTGGGCCTGTTCAAGTCAGTGGTCAGCTTTACCTTGATCACTGTGTCCTATGTGCTGGCTTATAAATTCGCCGACTACACTATTTTCTAAGGGGGGGAGCACAATGGTAGAGAATAAGACCTTTTTGTCCAGACTGTTTGACGTCATCAACGTGCTCATCCTGCTGCTTCTGGCAGTGAGCTGCCTGTACCCCCTGTGGTACACCTTTTGTGTGTCTGTGTCCGACAAGATCGCCGTGTCCTCCGGCCAGGTAACCATGTTCCCCATTGGCTTCAACATCAACTCCTACAAGCTGGTTATGGGCGACGCCAAGTTCTGGAACTCCTTCTGGATTTCTGTGCAGCGCGTGGTGTTTGGCACGGTGTTCACTATGGTAGTCATTATCATGATGGCCTATCCCCTCTCCAAGAACAAGAGGGAGTATAAACCCCGCAATTTCATGATGTGGGCGCTGATCTTCTGCATGCTGTTCAACGGCGGCACCATCCCCTGGTTCATCACCGTCAAGACCTATGGCCTGATGAACACCATGGCGGCCCTGGTGCTGGCGGGCAGTGTGCCTGTGTTCAATGTGATTCTGCTGATGAACTTCTTCCGCAACCTGCCCAGCGATTTGGAGGAGGCTGCTTCCATTGACGGCGCAGGCCCCTGGCGCATTCTCTGGCAGATTGTGGTGCCCTGCTCGGTGCCGGTCATTGCCACGGTGGTGCTGTTTACCTCGGTGGGCTTCTGGAATGAGTTCTTCCAGGGCCTGGTGCTGATGAATAGCGACGATATGTACCCCCTGCAGACCTATATCAAGCAGATTGTGGTGCAGATTCCTGTGGGCGTCACCCTGACGGCTGAGCAGTATCAGCAGCTGAATCAGAACTCCAACAAGGCGTTGGAGGCGGCGAAGGTGTTCATCGCCATGATTCCCATGCTGATTGTATATCCCTTCCTGCAGAAGTATTTTGTGAACGGCATTACACTGGGCGCAGTGAAGGAGTAATGTTCTGTCATTGGCGCAGGCCGGCTGGTCTGGCTGCGTAAAGGAAAAAGCCTGAGCTCTTTTGAGAGCCCAGGCTTTTTTGTATTCATTTTTAACCGGACAGCAGTCAACTCAACGCCTGTTCCAGGGTTTCCAGCAGCTGCTCAATGTTGATGGGCTTGGCAATGTGCCCGTTCATTCCCGCTTTCAGAGCCTCCTGCTTATCCTCGTCAAAGGCGTTGGCAGTCATGGCGAAAATCGGGATGCGGGACAGCCGGGGGTCCTTCATCTTACGGATATACCGGGTGGCCGCATAGCCCCCCATGATGGGCATCTGCACGTCCATCAGAATCAGACAATAGTGGTCCGGCTTGGCAGACTTCAGCATATCCACAGCCATTTGCCCGTCCGTGGCAACATCCACCTGGAAACCGGCCTCCTCCAGAATAGCCAAGGCGATCTCCTGGTTCAGCTCATTGTCCTCTGCCAGCAGAATGCGGCCGGTGAGCGCGGTCTTTTTCTGAGGAATGGGCGGCTCCTCCTCCTGGGGCTGGGCGGCGTCTACGCTGACAATGGAGCGCAGACAGCTGCGCAGCTCAGAGGCAAACAGAGGCTTGCTGCAGAAAGCAGTGACCCCGGCCTCCTTGGCCTCCTCCTCAATGTCCGACCAGTCGTAGGCAGTGAGGATGACAATGGGCGCGTCCCCGCCGGTCTCCTTGCGGATGCGCCGGGCCACCTCCACGCCGTTCATGTCTGGCATCAGCCAGTCGATGATATAGACACAGTAGCTGTCATTGCGGGCCACAGCCTGGCGGGTGCGCAGCACCGCCTCCCGGCCGGAGAGGGTCCATTCGGCCCGCATACCGATCTGCTGCAGCATATAGGTCACGCTGTCGCAGGTGTTGAAGTCGTCGTCTACCACCAGGGCCCGCAGATTCTTCAGCTCAGGGATCAGCTGGGATTCCCGGGCGCCGGGGCTCAGCCGGAAGCAGAAGGAGACAATGAACTCAGTGCCTACCCCCTGCTCGCTGCGCACCTCGATCAGGCCGTTCATCATGTCCACAATATTCTTGGTGATGGCCATGCCCAGGCCCGTGCCCTGCACGCCGCTCATGGTAGAATTGCGCTCCCGCTCAAAGGGCTCGAAGATGTGAGAGACAAATTCCTTGCTCATGCCAATGCCTGTGTCCTTGATGCGGAACTCATAGAACCCGCTTCCCTGAGGCGCGCCGGGCTTTTGGGTAATGCGCATGCTGACCGAGCCGCCTGCGCCGGTATACTTGATGGAGTTGCCCAGCAGATTGAGCAGCACCTGGTTCAGCCGCAGCTTGTCGCAGTAGATCTCCTCGTCCATAATGTCCAGGGTGTCCACAGAGAAATCCAGCTGCTTGGCCCGAATGTCCGCCAGAACAATGCTCTGCAGGCTGTGGAGGATTTCCGGCAGGCTGCAAATCTCCTCGTCCAGGTGGATTTTGCCGCTTTCGATGCGGCTCATGTCCAGAATATCATTGATCAGACTGAGCAGGTGGTTGCCCGAGGTCATGATTTTTTTCAGGTACTCCTCCACCTGGTCCCGACGCTCGATGTGGGTGAGGGCCAGAGAGGTGAAGCCCACAATGGCGTTCATGGGGGTGCGGATGTCGTGGGACATGTTGGAGAGGAAGGTGCTCTTGGCCTTGCTGGCCCGGTTGGCCTGGGCCAGAGCGTCCTGCAGCAGGGCGGTCTTTTCCAGCTCGTTGCGGGTCTCCTCATCCACACTGCGGAAGCCCAGCACCGCCGAGCGGCCAGAAGCCCAGGTGCCAAAGCGCACCATCTTCATCTGGAAGTAGCGCACCTCGCCCCCGCACACCGTGCGGTAGTTCAGGTAGGAGCTGCCCTTTTCCGTCAGCTCTCTTTCCAGGTAGTCCCGGGAGCAGGCCTGACGCAGGGCCTCCCGGTCCTCCAGATGGACGCAGGTTTTTATGTAGCGACCCATGCACTCGTCCATCATCAGCTCGCCGGAGAAGATGCTCTCAAGAATGCCGAACTTGCAATCGCTCACCCGCAGGGCGCTGCCCCGGCCGGTCTCCAGGTCGAACTCGCACACCAGGGCATAGTCGCTGCCCAAAGCGTGGACCAGCTCCATCTGGCGGAGCTCCAAAGCCTCCCGCTCCCGCTGCTCCGCCAGCTTCTGGGCGGTGCAGTCCAGCAAAAAGCGTTGGTAATACAGCTCGCTGTTTTCCTCAATCAGCTTTACATTGCCCATAATGTGCAGCCTTTGGCCGTCCGGGTGCACTACCCGGTATTCCACGCTCACGCTGTCGCCAGGATGCTTCAGCTGCATGATGGCGTCCCGCAGAGACTCCCGGTCCTCCTCGGCGACAGAATGGGCCACCACGTCAAAACCGTCAGACAGCATCTCCTCCAGGCTGTCATAGCCCAGAATGCTCAGAGCGGCTTGGTTGACGCTGAGCACCTGAGTGCCGTCCAGGCTGTGGCACATCACGCCGCAGTCCAGAGAGGTGAAAATAGACTCAAGCACATGGGACTTCCGCATCAGCTCCCGGGCGTAGGCCCTCTCCTGGGTCACGTCAATGGCAACGCCCACAGTGCCCATCACCTGTCCGTCCAGGTCGTAGAGAGGAGACTTATAGGTGGTCAGAAGCCGCTGGCCGTCGCCGGTGAGAATGGTCTCGTCCGAGATCAGGGTCATTTCCTGCTCCATCACCTGGCGTTCTGACTCAATGCAGGCAGGGTCGTCCTGGTCCACGTCCCAGATATAGGCGTGGCGTTGGCCCTGAACCTGCTCTTTTGTTTTGTTGACCGTGTGGCAGAAGCTGTCGTTCACCTTTTCATGAACGCCGTCCTTGTCCTTGTACCAGACCAGATTGGGGACGCTGTTGATGGTGGCCTCCAGATACTGGCTGGTCTGCCAGTAGTCGGTTTTGATTTTCCGCTCCTCCTGCCAGCGGGCAAAGCGGAAAGCGGCCTCCGGGTAGGAGAGCTCCGCAGGCCATATGCTGGCAACAGCCTGCAGAGAGCCGGCGGCAAGGCCGGTTACGCCGCCGGGAACCAGGAGAACCAACTCGGCGTTCTCCTTTTTTGCCGCCGACAAAGCCGCGAGGGCCGCGTTCAAGTCCGCCTCCGTCAAGCAGGCGAAGATCACATCAGCCTGCGAGACCGCTGCCATCCCCTCCTGGTCCGCCATGCGCGCCCATGTAAAAGCATGGGTGAAGCTCTCCAGGGGCTTTGCGGCCTGAATAGCCGTAAAAGCCTCGCAGGGCTCCCCAAGCATGCAGAACCGGATGTGGCAATGATACATGTTGAATCTCCTCCTGTGGTAAACCATTACGCCCGCCACCGCTTCTGTCAGGCGTACCAAACCTATTATAATGTAATATTAAGAGTATTTTACCAAGCGAGAGGCGGTATGTCAATATGTACGACAATATTTTAGTAGGGAAGAAAAGGAAAATTCTGAGCAGAGGCCTGCTGCCGGTTCAACGGCAAAAAAATTTTTATATTGCTCTTTGGGCATTGACGCGGAAGGGGAAAGTTGCTAAACTATGGATAATGTTTTTGAAAATAAATTTCGATTGAATAGGAAGGAGGTTGACAGATGATGTCAAACTTACCAAGCCCCATTCGTGGAGAATACCCCCGCCCGGACCGGGTGCGGGAAAACTGGCTGGCGCTGAACGGGCAGTGGGACTTTGCCTTTGATCGGGAGAACCGGGGGTTGGCGGAGCAGTGGTACCGCTCCTCTGGGCTGGACGGCGGTGGGCTGCGGATCGAGGTCCCCTTTCCCTACCAGAGCAAGCTCTCAGGGATTGACAGTCAGGAGCACTGCGATGTGGTGTGGTATCAGCGGACCTTTGAGCTGCCGGAGAATTTGAAGTCCATGCGCCGGCTGCTGCATTTTGGCGCGGCGGACTACAGGACCCAGGTCTGGCTGGACGGCCAGCTGCTGGGGACCCATGAGGGCGGCTACTCTGACTTTACCTTTGATGTGACCGGCCTGACAGAGAGCCGCCACAGCCTGACCGTGCGCTGCGAGGACCGGCTGGACTTTGACCAGCCCCGGGGCAAGCAGAGCTACCGCCCCGAGCCCTTTGCCTGCTGGTATACCCCTGTCACCGGCCTGTGGCAGAGCGTGTGGCTGGAAGGCGTGGGGGAGTATTATCCTCTGGACTTCCGGCTGACCCCGGATGTGGAAAACGGCGCGGTGCAGGTAGAGGTCAGCCTGAACGAGCTGCCCAAGAGGGGCGCCCTTCGGCTGACAGCCTCCTTTGAGGGAAAGCTTGCCGCCTGCCAGGAGGTGGGCCTCACCACCGACCGCTATGTGCGCACCACCCTGTTCCTCCGCCATGACGAGGAGATCAGCGGCCTGCACTGCTGGTGGCCTGGCTCCCCCAGTCTCTATGACCTGACCATTGAAACGCTGGCGGACGGGCAGACAGCCGACCGGGTGGAGACTTATTTCGGCTTGCGGAAGGTAGGGGTGTGGGGGGATAAGATTACCCTGAACAACTCCCCTCTTTACCAGCGGCTGATTCTGGACCAGGGCTATTGGCAGGACGGGCTGCTCACAGCCCCCAGCGCCCAGGCCCTGAAGAAGGACGTGGAGCTCACCCTGGCCATGGGCTACAACGGCGCCCGCAAGCACCAGAAGTTTGAGGACCCTATCTACCTGTATTGGGCGGACAAGCTGGGCCTGCTGGTGTGGAGCGAGCTGCCCAGCGCCTATTGGCTGCGGGACAGTGAGAAGCGCAATCTGATGCGGGACTTGAGCGAGGCTATTCGCCGGGACTACAACCACCCCTCCATTATTGTGTGGACCCCCCTCAATGAGTCCTGGGGCGTGTCGGCCATTCAGAGCCAGCGGGAGGCTCAGCAGCTGAACGACTGCCTGTACCACATGGTCCACTGCCTGGACGGCACTAGGCTGGTATCTGGCAATGACGGCTGGGAGCAGGCGGAGACGGATATTGTCACGGTGCACGACTATACAGCCTGGCCCCAGGACCTGTCGCCGGGCTATCAGAGCGAGGATGGTGTGCTGAACGGCGCGCCCAGCGGAAAGATAATTACCGCCCAGGGCTACGGCCACTGGGGCAAGCCCAAGATTTTCAGTGAGTTTGGGGGCATTGCCATGGCCAAGGACGCCGGCGGCGAAAACTGGGGGTATCATGGCGCTGTGGCCGATGGAAACGCCCTGTTGGAACGCTTTGGGGCCATTACCCGGGGAGCCAGAGAACTGCCTGGTTTCAGCGGCTACTGTTATACCCAGCTGACCGATGTGTTCCAAGAGGTGAACGGCCTGCTGGACATGGACCGGCAGCCTAAGGCTCCGTTGGAGGAGATCAGAAAGAGAAACAGCTGACCTTTTTGTAAGGAGGGACGCAGAGAGGGTCGTCCCATATCATTCTATAAAAAAAGCGCTCCCGCCGGGTATCCGGCAGGAGCGCTTTTTTTGTTAAAAGAATGATTTTAAAGAACAAAGTCTCAGGAAAAGCTTTAAGGAAACCGGGCGCAGTTTATTTGATGATGTACAGCCTGCTGAAAAAATATATGCCGAAACTTGCCGCTTAATTCTCAGGAGAAATCAACCGACAAAAATAAACAAGATTCCTTCCTGGATTTCAGCGGAAAATTTGGTTTTGGACTTGCGGGAAAAGGCTAATTATGGTAAGATTTTCTTACATTATAAATGTTCCACCAGGAGGAATCACATGGATAAGCAAGTAAAGCTGATGATTTGTTCGGAAGAAGGCGAATGGGATGCGGAGGCGTTGGAAAAACTGCGCCAACGAGGAGCCCAGACTGTCTTTGAGGAGCGGGACGGGGCAAGGCTGGTGCAGCGCATCCGACAGGAGCGGCCCAATGTGGTGCTGATGGACCTGTTTATGCCTGGCATGGACGCTTTGGGGGTGATGCATGCGGTAAGTCAAGATACCACCCTGGAGAAGCCCTTGTATCTGATCGCCTCCTCGTACACAACCCCTATGCTGGAGCGGGAGCTCCTGTCCGCCGGCGCGGCCTATTTTGTGCTGATGCCCTACGACAAAGCCGAGCTCATTGATCGGATCTTCTCCCTGTACTCTGCCAGGGGCAAGCACTTCGACACCCAGCCTGCCGACCCTCAGCTGCGGGTGCAGGTGACGGAGATCCTCCACCAGATTGGCGTGCCGGCCCACATCAAGGGTTATCACTATCTGCGGGACGCTATCATCATGGCCATTGAGGACCCGGAGATCATCAATGCCGTGACCAAGCAGCTGTATCCCAGCGTGGCCAAACGCTACAGCACCACCAGCTCTCGGGTGGAGCGGGCCATTCGCCACGCCATTGAGGTGGCTTGGGACCGGGGGGATGTGGATGTGCTCAACTCCTATTTTGGCTACACCATACATAACACCCGGGGCAAGCCCACCAACAGCGAGTTTGTGGCAATGATCTCTGACAAGCTCAGCCTGCAGGCCGTCACACCTGCCGCTGCCAACGGCAGGTCTTCCCAGGACCTGCCGCTGAACAGCATCAGAAGATAAGCAGAGCGGCCGAGGAAGGGTTGCTGCCCCTTTCCCGGTCTATCGTCAAATAAGTGGAAAACCCCAGTTCTCCTCTTATTTTGACTGCGCGTGTCAGGCGTTTCCCTTGTCAGAGGGGCCGCAGGCAGAGAGTTTTCCACTGGCATTCTGCCTGCCTGAAAAGTAATTTCCTTTCGGTCAAACAGCTGTGAAGAGTCAAAGAGCTTTACAGAACAGTTGTTTTTCCGGGGCGAAATGACAGGAAGCTGTGTGGATTCGACTGCATTTTGTATATTGTGAGCTTCCGAGAGACATTATACTACATGCAGTGCACGAAGCATGTCGAAAAAACCGCTTTTTCCAGAATTTCTTGTGAAAAAATTGTGAACAGATGTGGAAACTTGGAAAAAAAGAGGTTTTCAGGGGGAGCTTTCCCAAAGCTTCCCCCTTTTTTGTGGAAAAATGCCCAGTTGTGAACCCATTTTCTTGCGTCAGCCCCTTTCCTTGCGGGAGCATACTGGCTTGCCGCAAGTTGTAAAGTTCCGGTATTTAACACTTTTCACAGAGTTTTCAACAATCCACGGGTTTTCCACAGGAAAAGGACTCCTTTACAGAGTCCTTTTCTTCTGGGGCTTTGTTCTCTTTTTTCGGGTGGACTGAAGCAGTAGCTTTTCACCCTCCACTGCCACCAGAGGGCACAGGGAGAGGCCGGCCACCAGCAGCCACTGCAGGGGGCTGAGCACCGCTGTGCGGAACACTGCCGCCAGGGGCGGGAAGGCCACCACGCTGACCATCAGCAGGGCGCAGACCAGGCAGGCGGCGTTGAGCTTAGGGTTGGAGAACAGCCCTAGCTCCAGCACAGACCGGGAGGAGCGCATGTTGAAGCTGTGCACCAGCTGAGAGAGACTGAGCACCGCAAAGGCCATGGTGCGCCCCACCACCGGTTGAGCGGGGTTGGGGTCAAACCACACCCGGCCTATGGTATAGGCCAGCAGGGCCAGGGCCCCCACCAGGCAGCCCTCTACGGCCACTGAAAAACCCATGCCCCCGGAGAACACGCTCTCGTCCCGCCGGTGGGGGGGCTCCTCCATTACCTCTCGGGGGATGGGCTCAGCGCCCAGGGCCAGGGCAGGGAGGGAGTCTGTGACCAGGTTGACCCACAGCAGCTGAATGGCCAAAAGGGGCGCGGGAGCCCGCAGGAGAAAGGCCATAAACACCACCAGAATCTCGCCAATGTTGCAGGAGAGCAGAAAGTGGATGGTTTTGCGGATATTGCTGTAAATGCCCCGGCCCTCCCGCACGGCGGCGACAATGGTGGAAAAGTTGTCGTCGGTAAGCACCATGTCGGCAGCGGACCGGGCTACCTCAGTGCCGTTTTTGCCCATGGCGCAGCCAATGTCAGCGGCCTTCAGGGCAGGGGCGTCGTTGACTCCGTCGCCGGTCATGGCTACCACCAGGCCCCGGCGTTGGCAGGCCTTTACCAGCTTTACCTTGTGCTGGGGGCTCACCCGGGCGAATACCCGGCAGCGCAGCACCTCCCCTGCCAGCTCGCTTTCAGAGAGATGATCCAGCTCCGCCCCGGTCATCACCTTGTCATGGTCGCCGGCAATGCCGGTCCGTTTTGCCACAGCCAGAGCAGTCGCCGCGTGGTCGCCGGTAATCATGACAGGGGTGATGCCTGCCCGTTTGCATTCCAGCACCGCGGCCCGCACCCCCTTCCGGGGAGGGTCCTCCATGCCAATGAGCCCGCAGAAGACCAGGCCGCTTTCCGTCTGCCGGTCGTCAGAGGGGAGATGGTCCACGTCTTTATAAGCCACGGCCAGCACCCGCAGGGCCTGCTCTGCCAGATGGGCGTTGTCGGCCAGCAGCTTGGCCTTGGCCGAGCCTGTCAGGGGGACCACGGAGCTGCCCCGCTGCTGGTGGGTGCACCGGGCAATGAGCACATCAGGCGCGCCCTTGGAGATGACGCGCCAGCCGCCGGCAGTACGGTGGGCGGTGGTCATCATCTTTCTGGCAGAGGTGAAGGGAATCTCTCCCACCCGGGGAAAGGCCCTGTCCAGGTCATTTTTTGACTGGCGGCAGGCCCGAAGAAAGGCGGTTTCAGTGGGGTCGCCGGTAATCTGGCTCTCCTGGGCCTCGGCGTTGTTACACAGAGTGGCCAGCTCCAGGGCAAACTGGGAGGCAGGGCTCTCTACAGGCTCGGGGCCAAAGGGGCCGGTGTAGGCGGTAACCGTCATCTTGTTCTGGGTGAGGGTGCCTGTCTTGTCAGAACAGATGACCTGGGTGCTGCCCAGGGTCTCCACTGCCGGCAGATGCCGCACAATGGCCCGCTTTTGGGCCATGCGCTTGACCCCCATAGCCAGCACAATGGTCACCACAGCGGTGAGGCCCTCGGGGATGGCGGCAACACCCAGGCTGATGGCAATCATGAACATCTCAAGGGGCTCGATATGCTGCAAAAGTCCCAGGGCGAAAATCACCCCGCAGATGGCCAGCACCCCCAGGCCCAGCACCTTGCCTGTCTGCCGGAGCTTTTGCTGCAGGGGCGTCTCAGGGGAGCTCTCCTGGTCCAGCATGTGGGCAATGCGGCCCACAGCTGTGTCCATGCCTGTAGCGGCCACAATGCCTACTCCGGCCCCGGAGGCAATGCCTGTGGAGGCAAACACCATGTTTTTCCGCTCGGCCAGAGGCGCCTCTTTGGCGCACATGGCGGCGGCGTCCTTCTCCACTGGGGCCGACTCGCCGGTGAGGGCGGACTCCTCCACCATCAGCTCCACAGAGCTTACCAGCCGCAGGTCGGCGGGGGCCAGATCGCCGGCCTTTAAAATAACCGTGTCGCCGGGGACCAGCAGGGTGCTGTCCACGGTCATCCGCTTGCCACCCCGCAAAACCCGGGCATGGGGGGAGGAGAGCTTTTGCAGAGCGTCAATGGCCTTGTCGGCCCGGAGCTCCTGCACGGTGCCGATGACCGCGTTGCAGACCACAATAGCCAGAATAATGATGGAGTCCAGGTACTCTCCGTCCCCCTGCATACTGGACGCCCAGAAGGAGACTGCCGCCGAGGCCAGCAGGATCAGGACCATAAAGTCCTTGAACTGGCTGAGAAACCGGGCCAGGAGGCTCTGCCGCCGGGCGGGGCGCAGCTGGTTTTTGCCGTGGCGGTCCAGACGGCGGGCGGCTTCGGCTGGGCTCAGGCCCCGGTCCGGGTCGGCGGAAAGGGTTTCGGCAGCCTGTTGGCGGCTGACGTGGTGAAGGTCCATAGCTATCCCTCCAAAATCTCGTTGGTAATGGGTATGCGGGAGGACAGGATAATATGAGTGTTGCAAACAGGAGGACCTTCTGCTACAATAAAAGAATCCCCATCCCGGGACAAAAGCCAGATGGCAGGCACAACAAACAGGGGCGAAGCAGCCCGTCTCCCTTTTCTGCGGAAAAATGGGAATCCTCATCCGACTCAGTCGCAAAAGAAAGGAGCCCTCCATGCCAGAACTCAATGTCTTTGACCAGACTGTCATGAGCTTTATTCAAACCCACTGTCACAATGCCTTTACCAACAGGATTTTTCCCGTCATCACCTATCTGGGGGAGGGCGGCGGGTTCTGGATCGTCCTGGGGCTGCTGCTGGTGATTTTTGGCAAGCGTTCCGGCTGGCGCGCCACCGGCTGGGTGGTGCTGCTGGCTATGCTGGCGGGACTGTTGATCGGAGAGGTCACCCTGAAAAATATCATCTGCCGCCCCCGGCCTTTTCAGAAATTCCCCAGCTATGGGGAGCTGCTGATTCCGCCGCCCTCGGGCTGGTCTTTTCCCTCGGGGCACAGCTGCTCCTCCTTTGCGGCAGCTGTGGTTATTCTCCGGCGGGATAAACGCTTTGGGGCGGGAGCCCTGACGCTGGCGGCGTTCATTGCCTTTTCCCGGGTGTTTTTGTTTGTCCACTACCCCACGGACGTGCTGGCAGGGGCCGCCCTGGGCGCTTTGTGCGCATGGGGCGTGTGCTGGGCATACCCCCGGGCAGCGGGCTGGTGGAAGGAGCGGACCGGCAGATAAAGCCCCGGCTGGAAATAACCAAAGAAGCTGTACCTGAGAGCAACGCAGGTTTCTCTCAGGTACAGCTTTTTTGGTTACAGGACTCGTTCCCACAGGGTCTGACAGCTGCCCAGGTAGTGCCAGCTGCTGCCGCTGGGGTTCTCGCCGGCCTTTTCAAGCCCCAGATGCTCCAAAATGGCCTGGGACTTCCGGTTGCTTTTGTGGGCATAGGCCTCCACCTGGGTGAGGCTGGGGGGCAGTGTCTTTGCCAGCCATTGGTACAGGGAGCGGAACAGGCCCGTCCCCTGATGCTCGGGGCTGATCTGGATCTCCTCCATCACCAGTGTGCCGCCGTGAAGGCTGTACTGGAAATATCCCGCCAGCACCCCGTCCCGGCGCATCAGCACCAGCTGGCGGCTGGGCTCTGCCAGGGCGGGCAGGATGTACTCCCGCCACACCCTCAGGTCCTCCTCATAGCTGTCGCCGGTGGGGGCGATGGCGGTCATGTTCCCGCGCAGGATGGGGAACAGCTGGAGAAGGATGGGGGGAAGGTCCCCCTTGTCCGCCAGGGTGAATGAGATGTCCATAAAAGAGCCTCCTCTGGTTGACAAAATTTGACAAAATGGTATAATAGTTATGCTTCCGCCCCTCTACTCTGGCAGCTGAAGGAGGTGGATGCTTTGGAGTTCATAATTTCTTTTTGCATGTCCGTCGCAGCGAGTGTAGTGGCTTACTACATTTGCAAATGGCTTGACGAACAGCTAGGAGGCAAGTAAGCCAAAAAAGAAGCCCCCGGAGATGGCCCTCTCCGGGGGCTTCGCTTTTTGATGCTTTGGAGTTCATCCGTCCTCTATATTATAGCATATCGGCGGAAAATGTCAACCCCTTGGCCCTTATAAAAAAGATCCTGCGGTAGGCTGGGGAAGGGCTTCCTTGGGTTGAACGAGATGCCCATAAAAGAGCCTGCTCTGGTTGACAAAATTCGACGAAATGGTATAATAAAGGTGCTTGCCGCCCCTCCAATCTGGCAACGGAAAGGAGGTGGGTGTTTTGGACTTCATCATCTCTTTTATCCTGTCCGTCGCAGCAAGTGTGATAGCTTATTACATATGCAAGTGGCTTGACGAACAGGCGGGAGGCAGGTAAGCCCAGCCCAAAATGAAACCGCAGAGAATGCAGTCTCTGCGGTTTCGCTTTTTGTGGGGGTCTGGACTTCATCATTTACATCCCTATTATAACACCCCCGCCCGGGAAAGTCAACCCCTACAGGTCCACCTTCCGCAGCTCCTTTTTGGCCATGATGTCATACATGGCGGGGACCACGAACAGGGTCATGAGGGTGGCGTACAGCAGTCCGCCAATGCACACCACGGCAATGGGCTGCATCATCTCCGCGCCCATGCCGGTAGCCAGGGCCATGAATACCAGCCCCAGCACCGTGGTCAGCACCGTCATGAGGATGGGCCGCATACGGGTGCGGCCGGCCAGGATGATGGCCTCCCGGCGCGGGATGCCCTCCAGCCGGAGCTGGTTGATGTAGTCGATGAGCACAATGCCGTTGTTGACAATGATGCCCGCCAGCATGATGAAACCGATCATGGACACCACGCTCACCTCCATGCCGCAGAGATACAGGGCCAGAAAGCCGCCGGTAAAGGCCAGGGGGATGGTGAACATCACGATAAAGGGCAGCAGCATAGACTGGAACTGAATGACCATGATCAGATAGATAATGAGGATAGCCAGAGCAGCCATTTGCAGCAGCTGGCCCATGGCCTCCATTATGGTCTCATTCTCGCCGGTAAGGGCGTAGGTGACGCCCTGGGGAGGCGTGTAGCCGTTCAGGGCCCGCTGTGCCGCCTGGGTCACCAGACTGATGTTGTACCCCTCCTCCAGGGTGGAGCTGACCGTCAGCACCCGCTTCTGGTTCTCCCGGCTGACGGCGTTCAGGCTCTGCCGGTCCTCAAACTTAGCCACGCGCACAAGGGGCACCTCATCGGTGTCGCCGGTAGTGCGGTCTGTGGCAGTAACGGTGAGGCTTTTCAGATAGCTCTCGTTCATGCCGCTCTCCTTGGGGTGCACCACCAGCACGTCCTGGCCGTAGCCGTCTACCGTGATGCTGGTGGCGGTGCTGTCCTCAGTAATGGCAGCGCTGACGCTCTGGTAGATTTGGGCGGTGGTCAGGCCGTTCTCCATGGCCTTGTTTTTGTCCACCACAATGCGCAGCTCGGGAGTAGCGTCCTCCAGGTCGCTCTCAGCCTGGGCAATGCCCTCTACCTGGGACAGGGTCTCGGTAATCTCCTCTGCGGTTTGGATGAGGCTGTCCATGTCGTCGCCATAGAGCTTGATCTCCACCCCGGAGCCGCTCATGGCGGACATGTAGGAGCTCATATCCATAGCGCCCTGGGCTTCCACCGTGCAGTCCAGGTCTGCGCAGGCGGCTTCTATTTCCTTGGCCGCTTCGCTGTCGCTGAGGCCCGCGCTCTCGTCCAGAATCACATACATGGACACCTCCCCGGCCTCGCCGCCGCCCATCATGCTCATAACCCCGGCCCCGCTGCTGCCGCTGGCCATAGCGCCTACCGTTTCCACGCAGTCCAGAGGGAGAATGCGGTCTACAATCTGGTCGGACATGGCAGTGCGCTCCTCAAAGGTGGCGTCCTCCTGGGGCAGGGTAAAGCTGACGGTGATCTGGTTGCCGCTCATGGCAGGCATAAACAGGAACCCCCGGGACAGAGCCAGCCCCACGCTGGCTACCAGCAGCGCCAGGGACAGGGCCAGGCACACCCATTTGTGCCGCAGAGAGGCTCCCGCCAGCCAGCCGTAGCCCTGTATCACCCGGTCAAAGAGGGAGTGGTCCTTGGGCTTGCTGGCCCGCAGGGTGGTGGAGGTCATGGCAGGCACCAGGGTGATGGCTACAAACAGGCTTGCCAGCAGAGAGTAGCCAATGGTCAGGGCCATGTCGCTGAACAGCTGTCGGGTGACGCCCTCTACAAATACAATAGGGAGGAACACGCACACCGTGGTGAGGGTGGAGGCGATGATGGCCCCTGTCACCTGCACCGCCCCCTGTACCGAGGCCTTTGCCGCAGACATGCCCTCGTTGCGCAGGCGGTAGATATTCTCAATGACCACCACAGAGTTGTCTACCAGCATGCCCACGCCCACAGCAAGGCCCGAGAGGGAGATGACATTCAGGGTGACCCCGGAGAAATACATGAGCACAATAGCCACCATCAGGGAGATGGGGATGGAAAAGGCAATGACCACAGTGGGCCGGATGTCCCTTAGAAACAGCAGCAGAATCAGCACCGCCAGAGCCGCCCCCAGCACCAGGTTCTGCAGCACAGTGTCCACCACAATATAGATGTAGTCCCCCTGGTCGGACAGGGTGGTGAAGCGCAGGCCCTCATACTCCTCAGAGAGCTTTTCAAAGCGGGCCTGTATGTTTTTTGACACCAGGGCGGTGGAATAGGTGGACTGCTTGGTAAAGGACAGCACCAGCCCGTCCTCCCCGTTGATCTTGGCATAGAGCTCGCCGGCGTTGCTCTCGGTCTGCACGTCCGCCACGTCCTTTAAGTAGACCTTGCCAATGGCCTCGTCTCCGGTGTCGAACAGCAGCAGGTTTTCCAGTTCCTCCGCGCTTTCCAGCTTGTCGCCCACCCGCACCAGACAGGGCGCGCCTCCCTGGTCCACATAACCGGCGGGCATAGAGAAGTTCTGGGCGGACAGAATTTGAGAGACCATCTCCATGGTGATGGGCAGGTCCGCGTTTTTGTAGGCAGCCTCCTTCTGCTTGTCAAAGTCCTCCTGGGCAGACTCCAGTTGGGTTTTGGCAGATTCCAGCTGCTGCTGGGCAGCGGACAGGGCAGACTGTCCCGCCAGAATCTGGGACATGCCGGCGCTCATCTGCAGCACGCCGCTGGTCTGCTGGGCCGAGAGCTGCTGCAGGGCCTGGTTCACTGTCACCGCGCCGCTGTCCAGCTGAGAGAGGGTGCTTTGCAGCTGGGCTTTGCCGGCAGTGAGCTGGTCCAGGTTCTTCTGAGCCTCGGCAATGGAGGCGTCGATCTTCTCCGGGTCCACCCCGGCGGCCGAGGCCATGGCCTTGGCCTCGGTGAGGGCGCCGGCCAGGGCCTCGCGCCCGGCCTGAAGCTCCGCCAGCCTGGCAGGGGCTCCTTCGGCAGTGGTGCCTAGGGCGGCAAAACCGGCCTCGGCAGCAGCCAGCTGGGGGGTCAGGGCTTCCAGCTGGGCCTGGACCGCAGCGTATTCCTCGGTCTCCGGGTCCAGCTGGGCCAGCTGCTCCGTCAACGCCGCCTGCTGGGCAGTCAGGGCCTGATAGCCGTTAATCAGCTCTGTCAGCCCGGCAATGCCCTGGTCCGCAGCGGCCAGCTGGGTGTTCAGCTGGTCCAGGTTGGTCTTCAGGCTGGTGAGCTGCTCCAGGGCAGTTTTCAGCTGGGTCTCGGTTTGGCCCATGGTGGTGAGCTGGGCGTTGATTTGAGACTTGGCGGACTCAATCTCCACCTTTTTGGCAATGAGCTGGCCCTGAGCCTGGCCGGTCTGCTGGGCCAGCTGGCTCTGACCGGCCTCAAGCTGGGCCTTCTGGTCCGCCAGCTCGTCCGACTGCTCCTGGGTCTCGCTGAGGCCGTCCTCAATCTCCTGGCTGCTGTTGTCCAGCTCCTGCTGGGCCTCATTGAATTTCTGGTCCAGCTTAGCCTTGATTTTGGCGTTCACCGTGTCGATTTTGTCCTGCCGCAGCCGCACGGTGACGCTCTCCTCCACATTGCCGCTGACCGAGACGCTGGCAACGCCCTCAATGCCTTCCAGCTTGGTCAGCAGTTCCCCGTCCAGCAGATTGGTAAGGGCGATGTTGTCCAGGCCCTCCCGCTCCATGGCGGCCACGGCCACAGGCAGCATGCTGGGGTTTATCTTCATGATGTAGGGGGTGCTCACCATGTCGCCCCAGCTGCCGGAGACAGAGTTCAGCTTCTCCCGGATGTCGGCGGTCAGGGTGTCCATATTGGCGTCATCGGTGAGCTGCAGCATGACCTGAGAGCTGTTCTCCCGGCTGACAGAGGTGATCTCCTCCACATGGTCCAGGGTGGCCATGGCCTGCTCAATGGGGCGGGTGACCTCTTGCTCCACCTGCTCTGGGGTCGCGCCCGGGTAGGCGGTAATAATGACCGCGTAGGGCAGGTTGATGTTGGGCAGCAGGTCGGGGGTCATGCGGGTAAAGGCCACCACTCCCAGCACCAGGGCAATGACCACGCCCACCAGGACGGTCAAAGGCTTTTTTACGCTGAACTTGGAAAACATGGGTTGGGTTCCTCTTTTCTATGTAAGAAGATAAAGGCGGAAAACATGCGGGCAAAGGCATGTTCCTAAAGTATAAACCCTTGACAGCGTGAATGGATGAATTTTTTGTAAAGATTCCGGCAGAGAAGATCAGGGAAAAGCTTGCATAACAGCAGGAGATATGATATACTTGCCTTAATAATTTAGTGAGGTGAATTGTCTTGATTGCCATTATCGACTACGGGGCGGGCAACCTGCAAAGTGTAGAAAAGGCCCTGCGGCATATTGGCTGCGCCTGTCAGGTGGCCTCTACTCCGGCCCAGCTGGCCTTATGCGAGGCTGCGGTGCTTCCGGGGGTGGGAGCCTTTGGCGAGGCCATGGCCGGTCTGTCAAGCCGAATGCTTGACACCGCTGTCCGGGAGTTTATTGGGCAGGGCAGGCCCTTGCTGGGCATTTGCCTGGGCCTGCAGGTACTGTTTGAAAGCAGTGAGGAGTCCCCAGGTGTAAAGGGGTTGAGCGTTCTGCCTGGCAAGGTCCTGCGCTTGCCGGCAGAGGGGCAGAAGGTCCCGCATATTGGCTGGAATTCTCTGGCTTTGGAGCGCTCCGGCTGGCTGCTGCAGGGCTTGGAGGCAGAGCCTTACGTCTATTTTGTGCACTCCTACTATTTGCAGGCTCAGGGGGACGTGGTCACTGCTTCGGCCAGCTACGGAGCCCACATTCACGCGGCAGTGGAGCGGGGGAATCTGGCGGCGTGCCAGTTCCATCCGGAAAAGAGCGGGCGCACCGGCCTGCGTATTCTGAAAAATTTTGTCCAGCGGGTCAAGGAAGCAAGAGCCTAGAGAGGAGGGGCGGCATGTACGCAAAACGAATCATCCCTTGCCTGGACATCAAGGACGGCAGGGTTGTGAAGGGAACAAACTTTACACAGCTGCGGGACGCCGGGGACCCAGTGGAAGCAGCCAAGGAGTACGACCGCCAGGGGGCGGATGAGCTGGTTTTACTGGATATCAACGCCTCTGCGGACAGCCGGGGCATTTTGACCCATGTGGTGGAGCAGGTAGCGGAGAGCATTTTCATCCCCTTTACAGTGGGGGGCGGCATACGCAAGGTAGAGGACTTTACAGATATACTGCGGGCTGGGGCGGACAAGGTTTCTGTAAACTCAGCGGCTTTACAGAGACCGGCGCTGATCCGGGAGGCGGCGGAGAAGTTTGGCAGTCAGTGCGTGGTGGTGGCTATGGACGCCAAACGCCGGCCTGGAGGGGGCTGGTCGCTCTACCTGAACGGCGGACGGGTGGATACTGGCAAGGATGCCCTGGAATGGGCCCGGGAAGCAGAGGCCCTGGGTGCGGGGGAAATCCTTCTGACCAGCATGGACCAGGACGGGGTAAAGACCGGCTATGACTTGGAGTTGACCCGGGCAGTGTCCGAGGCTGTGGGGATTCCGGTGATCGCCTCCGGCGGGGCAGGTCAGCTAAGTCATTTTTATGACGCCTTTACCACCGGCCGGGCTGACGCAGTGCTGGCAGCTTCGCTGTTCCATTTTGGCGAGGTGAGCGTCCCCCAGCTGAAGACCTATTTGCGGGAGCAAGGGGTGCCGGTGCGGCCCGCCAGTCTGTAAAGGCGTTTAGCTATACAGAACCGCCTGGATGTAAAGCGATAAAGCTTTACACCCCGGCGGTTTTATTCTATTGCACATCCAGATAGTTGATATATTCTTCCAGACACATAGAGCGCTGCTGCATGGCCGCGGCGTTTTCACTGCCCACATACCGCAGTACGGTCAGGTCGGTGTCCAGGTCGGTAAAGTCCACCTTGTCCTCTGGGTAGCGGAACACAAAGCCAAACCGCCCCATATTATTCTTTAGCCAGGTGTAGGTCTTGGACTGGGTAAAGGTCTCCCGGTCCGCAGCCAGCCGCAGGCAGAGCCCGGTCTGAAAATCGCTCTCCCCAGCCATGGGGGTCTGGGAGCGGGCCTTGGTCTTTGCCATGATCGCGGTCAGGTCTCCGTCCTCCATCAGCTGCTCTACCGTGGCCAGATAGCGCTTCTCCTGCTCCTCATAGGACACATAGCCGTCGGTAAAAATCAGCACATACCCGTCCTCCCGGGCAGCGGCGCTGAGCTGGCGCAGCGCGTCGGCAATGCGGCTGTCAACCTGCACATTGTCCACCTGAGTCAGCTCCGGCACATAATCCGCGGAGGGGGAGGTCTGGTTAATGGTGAACAGGTTCACCTCGTCACTGTATACGGGCAGACCGTTTTCATCGTAGACAGGCAGGGGAGCCTCGCTTGCGGCAGGGTCGGAGACGCTGGGGGCGGGGGGGAAGAGTTCCTGATGGAAGTAAGGCACCAGGTAGAACCAGAGGAAAAACCCGGCTATAACAGCCAACCCCAAAATGACCACAACCGCAACAACCCGGGACCAGAGCTTGATGCGCCGGGCCGCTTGGTGCTGGGCCTGCTTTTCTTGTGAGACGAACACGCTGCGCCTGCCCCAGCCCAGCTGCGACCGGCTGGGGTTTCCAATCAGATATTGCTTTCGTCTGCGTCTGGCCAAGGCGGCACCGCCTTTCTGTAGTAGTAGAATTTGAGCCCACGGGCGAGGGGCCAGTCCTGCTGGCATGTCCCTCCATATAAAAATATGATAGCACAAATCCTCCTGCCGGGCAACCCCATATTTATCGCTCATGGGGCATATCGACTGTGAGGCTGGCTCTGCCGGCTCTTTGGACGCGGTAAAAAACACCCGGCGGGGGTATTGCCCGATCAGGGGAAATCTGCTATAATATAGTATGTATGGAAGCATAGCTGAAGGCAGTTATGGAAGCAGCGGTTACAAAACTGGTTTTAAAATAACGAAAAACTTTCAAAATGCACTTCCATTTTGCGAGAGGCTGTGTTATACTTACAGCAAGAAAACAACAACACGGCCTGATGCGGAGAGAGCTCCGGAAAGGCTGCCAACGAAAAAGGAAGGTGTGAATGATGAGTATTCTGAAACGAGTGGTTCCCCTGTTGCTGGCGGCTGCGCTGCTTGCCGGCTGTGGACAGACCGGGACCAATCCCAGCGCCGGGGACACCGGCCTGGAGGAAGAAGCCTATGTGGACATGATTGAGCTGGATGGGCTGGAGGAGATTGAAGACGAGGCGGTGGCCCTGGCCAGCAGCCCTGTGGCTTTGCTTAAGACCCTGAAGCCCGTGGCCTCCGGCAAAAAGGTGGAGAAGAACGAGAAGGCCAAAATCGACTACTCCAATGTGAAGGACGGCTATGTGATGGTCAACTTCACCGCAAACACCAAAAAGCGGCTGAAGGTTCAGATTCAGGGCCCCACCACCAAGTATACCTACGACCTGCCTGCCAAGGAGTGGACCACGTTCCCCCTGTCTGACGGGAACGGCAAATACAAGGTAGTGGTTTTTGAGAACACCTCCGGCACCAAGTATGCCCGGGTGCTCACCCTGAGCCTGGACGCCAAGTTCACCGACGAGTTCGCCCCGTTCCTGCGGTCGAACCAGTATGTGGACATTGAGGACGCCCCCAACACCATTGCCATGGCGGAAAAGCTGGCCGGCAAGGAAAAGGACCCCATGAAGAAGGTCGAGAAGATTTACGACTATGTGGTGAAGAACTTCAAGTATGACACCAAGCGGGCGGAGACGGTGAAATCCGGCTACCTGCCTGTGCTGGACTCGGTGCTCAAGGAGAAGAAGGGCATCTGCTTCGACTATGCGGCCATTATGACCGGTATGCTCCGCAGCCAGGGCGTGCCCTGCAAGCTGGTGGTAGGCTATGCCGGCAGCGTGTACCACGCCTGGATTCATGTGTGGAGCGAGAAGACCGGCTGGGTGGACGGCGCCATCTACTTCAACGGCAAGACCTGGCAGCGGATGGACCCCACCTTCGCGTCTACCAGCAACAGCAGCAAGAGCATCATGAAGTACATTGGCGACGGTTCCAACTACAGCCCGAAACTGATCTACTGATTTACTGACAACAAGAGCCATGACTGATATGAACTGAGGGAGGGTCCCTGGCGAGAGCCGGGGGCTTTCTCTTTTGCCCAGGGAATTTTGCGGGGCCGATTCCTTTTCGGCTGGCAAAAGTAAAAACCTGGCCGGGCCAGTGGGAGAGCCTGTGGTTTTACCGTTCTATGGCAAGGGCTTCTTCTCCACTTCCCCCTTTACAATTTTCCGCAAATAAGGTAAAATAGACGGGTAAACATTCCGGGCGCGTTCCGCGTCTGTAAGGAGGCTGGTCATAACTTGAATAAAAACCTGAGCAACGACAAGATATCCTCCCTCTGCCTGGAGCTCTCTCTGCTGCTCCACGCCGGCGTGGGCATGGGCGACGGCCTGGCCCTGATGGCTGAGGAGAGCGCTGGCAGCGAAAAGGAGCTGCTGGACGCCATGTCTGCCAAGGCGGACGAGGGCATGCCCCTCTCCGCTGTCATGCGGGCTGTAGAGGGCTTTCCCGCCTATGTCTGCGGCCTGGTGGAGGTGGGGGAGCAGTCCGGCCGGTTGGAGGACGCTTTGACCGCCCTCTCCGGCTATTATGAGGACCGGGCCCGGATGGACCGGCGGGTGCGCAGCGCGCTGCTGTATCCTGCTGTGATGCTGGCTTTGATGCTGGTGGTCATCACCGTGCTGCTGGTGCAGGTGCTGCCTATTTTTGAGGACGTGTACGCCTCTTTGGGCGGGCGGCTTACCGGGGTGGCGGGGGGCCTGCTGGCCATCGGCCAGTGGCTGGACAGCGCCATGCCTGTGCTGCTGGCGTTGTTGGGGCTTGCGCTGGTGTTCTTTGGGCTGTTCGCGGCAGCGGGCGGCTTTCGGGAGAAAATGCTGGCCCTGTGGCGGGGCCGCCGGGGAGACAAGGGGCTCTCGCGCAAAATGAACAACGCCCGGGTAGCCCAGGCGTTGGCCATGGGCATGGCAAGCGGCCTGCCCATGGAGGACGCTGTCACCCTGGCGGGGAACCTGATGGAGGACGTGCCCCCTGCCCAGGCCCGCTGCCTGGCCTGCCGGGACCGGCTGGACCAGGGAGACAGCTTGAGCGCCGCCATGAAGGAGAGCGGCCTGCTGCCTGCCGCCCAGTGCCGTTTGCTGGAATTGGGCCAGCGCAGCGGCGCAGGGGACACTGCCATGGAGAAGCTGGCCCGGGACCTGGCCCAGGAGAGCGAGGCCGCGCTGGAAGACCGGGTGAGCCGGGTAGAGCCTGCGCTGGTGCTGGTGTGCTCCATTTTGGTGGGGATGATTCTGCTCTCTGTGATGCTGCCGCTGATGAACATCATGGCGGCAATCGGGTGACGGCATGGGCCGGAGAATAGCCCGGTGGGGCGGGCTGCTGAAGCCGCTTTGCTCGGTGCTGGCGGCAGGAGCCGTGCTGGCGTTTTTTGTGACAGCAGTGGGCAGCCTGCAGAGCGGCCAGTCCGCCGAGGGCCTGCGCCAGCTGGAAGAGGCCCTGCGCAAGGGCTGCGTCACCTGCTACGCCACCGAAGGGGCGTACCCCACAAGCCTAAAATACCTGGAAGAACGCTACGGCGTACAGATTGACCGGGAACGCTATGACGTGCACTACACGGCCTTTGCGGAAAACCTGATGCCGGATATCACAGTATTGGAAAAAACGCCATGATGAATAGAAGAACAGTCAAACATAATATAGACGGGCTGGCGGCGCTGTTGCTGTTTGCGGTGTTTGCCGTATGTATTCTGATGGTGCTGCTCACCGGGGCCGACGCCTACCGGCGGCTCACCAACCGGGACAGCGCAGCCCACGCCCAGCGCACGGCGGTGCAGTATGTGGCCCAGCGGGTGCGCCAGGCGGACCGGCTGGACGGGGTGGAGCTGGAGGACTTTGAAGGGGTGCAGGCCCTGGTGTTGGGGGCGGGGGAGGAGTATGTCACCCGCATCTATTGCTATGACGGCAGTTTGATGGAGCTGTACAGCGCCCCTGCCGACGGCCTGGGCCCTGCCGACGGCGAGCGTATTATGGCCGCGCAGGCCATGGAGCTGAGCGCCCAGGAGACAAATGGCGGCGAGACGCTGACCGTGGCCATTACTCAGGCGGACGGCCAGCGGGATGAGCTGGTGTTGAGCCTGCGCAGCGGAGAGGGGTGGAATACAAAATGAAAAGCAAGGCCCCTTTGATTATGATGGAGCAGATGGTGATGATTCTGGTGTTCGCCCTGGCGGCGGCGCTGTGCCTGCAAGCCTTTGTGCTGTCGGACAGTATGTCCCGGGAGGGACAGCGCAGGGACAAGGCGGTGCTGCTGTGCCAGAACCTGGCGGAGGAGTGCAAGGCCAGCGGGCACGCTGGGGAAAATGTCATCCCAGTGCCGGATGCCAGTGGAGAAATCTCCTCTGCGCCGGTATACTACTATGATGAGAATAGCCAGCTTACAGAAAGCCCCTCGGTCTACCATGTGGAGGCGGTGCGGATTTCGTCGGATGTGCCGGCTTTGGCCCGGGCCCAGGTGACGGCCTATGACGAAGCGACCGGCAAAGAGCTGTTTTCCATGGAATTTGCTTGGCAGGAGGAAGACGGATGACGGGCAGACGGGAGAAATCAAACTTTTCGCCCCCGGCGTTGGGGGGGAGTTCTCTGCTGGTGGTGTTCGCGGTGCTGAGCCTGACGGTGTTTGCCCTGCTGAGCCTTTCCACCGTGCGGGCCGACCAGCGGCTGGGGGAGGCCTCGGCCAAGGCGGTGAAAGCCTATTATGCCGCCGACAGCCAGGCGCAGGAGATTCTGGCCCGGCTGCGGCTGGGGGAGACCCCGGATGGCGTTGCCGTCAGCGGAGACCGGTATACATACCGCTGCCAGATTTCAGAGACCCAGGCCTTGGAGGTGGAGCTGCAAATGGATGAGTCCGGCAGCTTTGTTGTTCAGCGTTGGCAGGCTGTGTCAACCGTGGAATGGGAGGGCGCAGACGACATGGAGGTCTGGCAGGGCTCATGACAGAGCGCGGCGGAGTTGGACTGCCGCACACAACAAAGGCGAGAAAACAGGGGCGGCGGCATGGGCTTCTCGAGCCAGTGGACTGCGTTACCTTGTTTTCCTTTATAGGGCAAGCCTGCTTTAAAACCAGAGGGATGACGGGGCCTGATGCGCGAAGACAGCCCCCGGGGTTTTACAGCTACATGGATCAAAAAGCACGACCAACCGCTTGCGTCACACCATCAGGAGGTACTTATATGCAGAGAGTGGAGGAATATTTCCGCCGGGCCGTGGAAGACGGCGCGTCGGACCTGTTTATTATCAGCGGCAGTCCGGTGTGTGAAAAGCTGGATAAGCGCCTGCACATGATTGGCAGCGAGGTGCTTTTTCCCCAGCACACCAAGGAGCTTATTACAGAAATATATCAGCTGGCCGAGCGAGATATCCAGCGTTTTGAGGAGGAGGGGGACGACGACTTCTCCTGCGCGGTGCCGGGCCTGGCGCGTTTTCGGGTAAATACCTATAA
Source organism: uncultured Oscillospiraceae bacterium (assembly GCA_910587835.1). Classification (GTDB taxonomy): domain Bacteria; phylum Bacillota; class Clostridia; order Oscillospirales; family Acutalibacteraceae; genus Acutalibacter. The sequence continues at coordinate 49,714 of CAJUNQ010000118.1, forward strand.
GCAGCGGGGCTCTATGGCGGCGGTGGTGCGGGTGGTGGCCTTTGACATTCCCGACTGGCGCACCCTGCACATCCCCGAGGGGGTGATGGAGCTGGCGGACCTGACCCACGGCATGGTGCTGGTCACCGGCACGGCGGGCAGCGGCAAGTCGACCACCCAGGCCTGCATTATCGACAGAATCAACCAGACCCGGGAGGCCCATGTCATCACCCTGGAGGACCCCATTGAGCACCTGCACCGCAACCGTAAGAGCATTGTCAGCCAGCGGGAGATTGCCATTGACACCCATGACTATCTGGCGGCGCTGCGGGCCTGTCTCCGTCAGGCTCCAGACGTGATGCTGCTGGGAGAGATGCGGGACCACGAGACCATCCGCACCGCCATGACAGCGGCGGAGACCGGGCACCTGCTTATTGCCACCTTGCACACCAAGGGGGCTGTGAACACCATTGACCGTATTGTGGATACCTTCCCCGGAGACCAGCAGGGACAGGTGCGGGTGCAGCTCTCTATGGTGCTGCAGGCGGTGGTGAGCCAGCAGCTGCTGCCTGACAAAAACGGCGGCCTGGTGCCTGCCTATGAGATCATGCGCATTAACGACGCTATCCGCAATATGATCCGGGACAGCGGCAAGACCCACCAGATTGACGGGGCCATTGCCTCCGGCGGCGGAGAGGGGATGATCAGCATGGATCAGTCCATTATGAAGCTGTATCAGGCTGGGCTGATTGAGAAGCAGACCGTGCTGGACTATGCCGGCAACCCGGAGTCCCTGAAGCGGCGGCTGGGTTAAAATGGGAAAAGCAAACGGCCCGGGGAATGCCCCAGGCCGTTTTTGTATGCTCTTTTGTTGACTGGGTTGACGAACTAATCAGGAGAGTGGTCAAGGCACAGCATGGTTGACTTATGCCTAGCCTTACTTACTTTCGCCCTTGACATGCTCCTGCAGCTTGCGGCAGAGGGGGAAGATCAGCCCTCCGGCGGCGTTCCCCACAGTCATAATAAGAATAGCCAGCAGAGCCTGGCCATTCCATACCCCGGCCACGGAGAAGTAGAACATATTCGCCACACAGTGCTCAAAGCCCACCATCACAAACACGGCCACCCCCAAAAACAGTCCCAGATATTTGCCCAGGCTGTGGGGGTTGTTCCGGTAGCTCTCTACCGCAAAATAGATGAGAATGTTGCAGAACACCGCCAGAATGAACAGGCTTAGAGGCGAGTCTGCCAGCTTGGCCTGGCAGATGCTCCCGGCCTTTTCCGCCCAGTCCAGCCGGGTGAGGGCCAGGGCGCTGCCGGAGAGCCAGGCGCCCAGAAAATTCCCCAGCCAAATCAGCCCACAGCTCATGAGATAGGCAGGCGGGTTGTCCAGCGCATAGCAGATTTTGCCGGTAAACAGGTTCAGCCCCAAGGTGCACACGGCGAACAGCCCCACAGAGAACAGAGAGGCTCCCACAGCCCGGCTGTCGCTGGCCAGAAAGGCCGCGCCCCCAATGGAGATGGCGACTCCGGCCAGCACAGCGTAAATAAAGGTGGTCAGATGTGACAGTAAGTTTTTCATGGATGAAGCGCTCCCATTCTCTTTTTTTACATTATACCGGAGGATGGGGAAAATTGCAACATTTTCCCTGGCTTTGGAAGGACGGGGGAAAGCCCGCGCGAACCGCACTCCCCAAGCTGGCGGACGCTCGGGCCCTTCAGGGGCTCAGGCATACACCTCTACCAGTCTGCCCATAACCACCAGGCGTTGGTCATAGCCGCTTCTGGGGCAGGTGGAGAGGGTGACGAAAGCATCGTCCTCAGCGGGGATGATGTTGGTCTGAATGGTGGAGCGCTCCAGGCAGTAGTCGATGAAGTCCTGCTTGTGCTCCTCCAGGTCCAGCCGGTAGACAAGGCCTGTAACGTCAGCCTCAAAGGCTGCAAAAATCTCATACTCCCGCACCAGCGTCCCGTCCGCTATGTAGAAATAAGGGTGCTCCTGCCAAAAGCTCTGGTCCTCATAAAACCGCAGCACCCCGAACATGGAGTCATTGTCCAAGCGGTGGCCGTACACCAGGGTGTGGAAGTCCAGAAAGTCGGGGCTGTTGGTGCACTCTAAAAAGATGGAGCCGCACACATTGTACCCACCGTTCCAGGAGTGGTCCAGGTAGAACTGGTTATTCTGGGTGTGAAGCAGGGGATAGGACAGGACGCCGGGAATGTCCAGCCAGCCCGCCACTTCAGGATTGATGGCCCGCAGAGCGTCCAGGTCCATCCAGGTCAAAGGCTCGGCCTCTGGGGGGAGGGCCTCCTGTGGCCTCCCGGTCTCCTCTGTATCCTCGGGGGGAGACTCCGGGGAGGCAGGGGTGGACAGGCCCCCTTCACCTTCCGGCGTGCTGTCTTCCAGGCGGGAGCTGGCGGGAGGCGGGGAAGGGCTGTCCGCCGGGGCGCGGGCGTTGTTGGGCCGGGCGAGGCCGGCCACCTGCAGAGCATCCTCATAGTCTCCGGCGCTGCGGGAATATTCCACCTGCCGGAAGATCAGCATACCCCCGCTGAACAGGAAAACCGCTGCCAGCAGCACAGTCAACAGTTTGTATAGGGTTTTTCTTGACATAGCATCTCTCCAAAACAGAACGCCGGGGCCAGCAGCCTGGCCCCGGCTTTTTTCATGGATTTTCAGGACTTACGACGATCAGGGGCAATTACTTGCCAGCCTGCTTGCGCATACGTCCGGTGACGGCCAGGAACACCAGGCCGGCCGCGGACAGAGCGGTCAGCAGATACCAAAGGCTGATATCGTCGCCGGTCTTGGGCGTGTTGGCCAGGGGAACCTCCTCGTCGGGGATGTCCTCCTCCTCAGGCTCAGCAGGGCCGGTGGGGACGTCCGGGTCGGGCAGCTCCTCGTCAGGCTCGGGCGTGGGCTCGGGGCCGGGGCCCAGAGGCACATCGTCGTCGGGAATCTCCTCATCGGGCTCTTCCGGACCGGGGCCCAGAGGCACGTCATCGTCGGGGATCTCCTCGTCGGGCTCTTCCGGGCCAGGGCCCAGGGGCACATCGTCGTCGGGAATCTCCTCATCCGGCTCCGGGGTGGGAGTAGGCTCCTGGCTGGGGCCGGGGGTGGGAGTGGGCGTAGGAGTAGGCGTGGCCTTGTAGGTGTTGGTGATCACAATGGTGCTGCCGTTCTGGCTGGTGACAGCCACATAGCCGGCAGGCACATCAATCTCCTTCACGCTCAGCACCGCGCTCTCCGCCAGGCCGGACCAGGTGTGCCGCCAGTCATTGGCAGCGCTCAGGGTGACAGGGCCGCCGCTGGCCGCGCCGTTGACCATCAGCTGCACCTGCACAGAAGCGGGCCGCTGAATGCCAGCGTCCTCGTCTCCGGCCCAGGCCTTGTTGACGGTGATGCTCTTGGTTTTGGCGGTGGGAATGAAAGGCACGTCATAGGTGTTGGTCACAGTGACAGCGGCATTGCCGCCCTCGGTGACCTCCACGCTCTGGTCGTTGCCCTTCACGGTCCAGGTGTAGCCGCCCAGCTCAGCGTTCTCCTCGTGCACCCGGTAGGTGCCGGCGGGAAGGCCCGAAATGGTCTTCTGACCATCACCGGTGATGGTCACTGTGGCATTACCTTTCTCAAAGGTAATGCCATCAAAGGTCCCGGTGACATGCTCAGGGCCGGTAACGGTAAAGGTGAAGACCTTATCCTTCGTCTCGCTGGTGGACGCCGCGCCGGTGATGACCTTGTTGATGGTCAGGCTGCCGCGGTAGTAGTCGAAGGTGTTGGTGATTTCAACCTCTGCGCCGCTGGGCTTGCTGATGGTTGCGCCGTTCTGGTTGTCATTGGTAATGGTCCAGTGATACTTGCTCTCGTCAACGCCGGCTTTCAGCTCGGTTACGCTATAGCTGCCGTAGGGCAGACCGTTGATGGTGACAGTATCCTCGCCGTGAAGAGAGACATAAAGCGCGTTGTCCTCGCCGGTCTGATACTCTTCGTAGTCGCCCTTCTGCTGGTCTGCGTCGAGCATTTCGCCAGTGACCTTAAAGGTGTACTTCTGGTTCAGCGCATCCAAATCAGTGTTGTTGAGAATCTTTTTGCTCAACGTCAGGCTGCCGCGCTTGTAGTCGTAGGTGTTGGTGACCGTGACATCTGTCTCGACCCCGCCATTGACGGTAACGCCGCCATTTCCGCTGACAGTTACTTGATAGCCGTCAATTTGTGCGTCCGCATCAACTTCTGTCACAGTATACTCGCCCGCGATCAGATCGTTGAGGGTAATGCTGCCAGTGCCTTTGATTTCAACAGTCTTGTTGTAGCCAGGGCCCTGAATCTGGAACTTGAAGGTCTTGTTCGCAATCTCCTCGCTGTCGGCATTCAGAATACCGTTCACAGCCTTGGTAAGCTTCAGGCTGCCCCGGGGGGCCTTGTAGGTGTTGTTGAATGTGATGTCAGTTCCCTCGGAAGCTACCGTATAGGTGATGGTCTTCAGTTTGTTGTCGCCTTTGAACTCGCCGATCTCATGCTCTTCCTCTGTCCTGGTTACAGTTACAGTAACTTTGTAGGGGGTAGGGTCCCATGTAACATTGGGGTTGTCTCCAGGAGTTTCAGTCACTGTGAATGTCAGCGTATGGCTGCCTGCTGTAGGAGCCTGTGCTTTCAAGTAATCAGAGCTAAGGGTGAAGACTGCCTGACCGTCACCAATAATGGTTTTGGTCTCGTTGTAGTTAGGGCCAGTCATCTGAACCTGTACGCTAAGGCCGGTTGAGGGGTCCTTTACGCTCTCATCATCGGTGGTCCATTTTTTGTGGACAGTCACATCAACAGGGTTGATGATGCCGTCCTCCACTTCCTTCTGACCGATAATGAGCACGCCGTTGTTGGCAATGCCGCCGCCATGGGTGGCAGAGGTGTTGCCACTGATGACAACGCCGCCTTGCTCAGCGATAAAGGCCATTACAGCGGCGTAGGCAGCCTCGTATTCAGGCGTGCCCTGTTTGTACTGAGAAGTCAGGCCCATCAGCAAACCAGCGTAGATAGAGCTGCTGTTGCTGTCGTTAATCTCCTTCTTGTCGTAATTTGGACTGCAGGTGCACTGGGTTGTTCCATTGTTCTGTGCAGTCAGAGCAGGACAGTCCTCTTTGTGGTTAAAGGTCTGCCCGGTCCAGCCGGCCTTCAGACTGGCAAGCATCTGGTTGCTGACAGAAATACCAGCCAACTGATCACGGCCATCGTCAGGAATTTTGTCGATATCTCCCGCAGAGAAGATATCCTGCGCACCGTCTTTGAAAGCCTTGTCATCTTTCCACAGATTGCTGCTGTCAACACCGGGATTAGCTTCACTGGTAGGGGTGTTGAGGCCGGTGTTAAGGGGTTTCCTTTTGTGAACAAGCGCGTCGCCGTTACCGGTGTTGCCAAAAATGGCAGCGCCATTCTTGGCAAACACAACCGTGCGCCCATGAATGCAGGCAGCAATGCCGCCGCCCAGACCATTAGCAGTGTTGGCAGCGACAAGAGCATTGGTCAGCTTCAGCGTGCCAGTGTTCTCAATATAGATGCCGCCGCCGCCCAGGTCGATAGTGGTTGCGGTGGAGTTGTCGGTAATCAGGCCCTTGGTGATTTCGCCGGTACCCTTGATATAGATACCGCCGCCCTCGCCCTCCAGAGCTTTGTTGCCGTCAACTGTGCCGCCATTCATGTTCAGGCTGCCACCGTTGTAAACAAAGATGCCGCCGCCTTCTGCTGCGGAGTTGTTCTGAATGCGAATGTCCTCATTCGAACCATTGGTGGTAAATGTGCTGTCTTTTCCGACATAAACACCGCCGCCGGCAGCTTTGTAGTCCCACTTTGAGCCGTATTCATTGGTTTCTTTGTGGGCGTCTTGGATGTTAGTAGACTCGGCCTGGTTGTTCTCAATCGTGCCGCCAGTCATGGTGAACTTGCCGCCGCCGGTAACATAAACGCCGCCGCCCTTTTGGGCCGTGTTGCCGGAGATGGTGCCTTTATTCAGCTCCAGCTCGCCGCCCTTCAGGTACACGCCGCCGCCGTTGCCGGTATCACCCGTGTTATCGCCGCCGGTGATAGTAACATCGCCGTTAATAATGACCTTGCCGCCAACAATGCGGATGACAGCGAAGCCTGCCTCCATGGCCTTGATGGTGCCCTGGCCGGTGATGGTCAGTTGGGCTCCTGACCCGACTACGCCAATGGCTGCGTTAGGGGTGCCATGATGGGGATCCTTCTCCTCGAGGATGAAGTCATCCTGAAGGTTGAGGGTGACGTTTTTGTCGCCAGACTGCAACGCATTGTTGACCTCGTTCAGAACTTCTTCATTAGTCTTTTGGCCGATGCACTCATCAGTATGGGTGTGCTCTTCGGTGGTGCAGCTCAAGCGTTTGTAGTTGGGGTCGCTGGCAGTAGCTGCCACACTGGAATCATAAGGAACCTCAACGTAGCCAGACACATCCCCTAAAGCCTCTGAGTAGTTTACCCACTCGTAGCATTCCTCTGTGGTGTGCTTATGCCCATCGGTTTCCTCAAGTCCACAATCATACCCCATAATGACTTTATAGCAGCTGTCGTCATGGGTGTGGCCTTGGGATTCTCCTTGCTCGCAGGTCAAGTTGGAGACTGTCCCTTCGGTATAGCAGTTAGCATCGTGGGTGTGCTCCTCAGATTCGTCAAACCCGCAAGTGAGGGTGGAGTTTTCCTCTGTGGTGTAGCACGTCTCTCCGTGGGCATGACCCTCGGACTCCACGCTTACACAGATAAGGTCCCTGCCAACCTCGCTTTCACCACAAATGTCAGGGTTGTGGTAATGAGCCTCTGTTTCGAGCTGCTCACAGGTGAGCGCAAAGTACTCATAGCAGGCATTGCCGTGCGTGTGCTCCTCAAGGCCACACACTATTTTGTTGGTGTTCACCATGGTGGTCTCCGCCGCCGCGCTCATAACCATACTGAAGCACATGGTCAGGGCCAGCAGCAGGGCCAGAGCGCGCCTGCCAAATTTGTTTGTAGAATTTCTCATTTCATTACCTCTCTTTGCTCGTTTGTCGGATGCAAAGTATCCGGCGGCTGGGCTGCCATAGCGCGCGGTGCTTTCCGCGGCCTTAGGCCCCTTGCTTTGCGTACCGCCCTTTCAGGCGGGCTGCGTCGTCCTCCAGCAGCCGGGCTAACCTAGCCTTGCCGGACAAGGCCTTAGCTCCCATAGCTTTGCGTCCTATCGTTTCCGATAGTTTGCCAACCGCCTGGCCGTGTCTCCCCGCTGCCGCCGGCGGTTGCGCCAGCGGGCTGCTGCCACGGCGGGGGCTCATTTCTTATAGCAATCCCTCCTATCATCCAGGCTTTGTGAACCTGTCTCCCCTCAACCCAAACCGGGCGGTGGAAGACAAATCCTATCTTTCCTATATTATACAGCACGAGGCTATAAATTGCAAGCCTGTAATAGAAATAAAATATAGCGGGTGCCAGGGCCCAAAAGGGCGCGCCCGGCAGGCAGATTGGCCCCAAGCGGCTCTTGCGCGTCTCTCAGGAAGCTGGTATAATATCCCTATCACACAGAACAGGAGAGAGGCCCCATGAGCAAAGCCCCTATCGCAAAAACCAAAACCCGGGACATGACCACCGGCAGCATTACCGCTGGCCTGTGGCTGTTCGCGGTTCCCCTTATGCTGGGCAATGTGCTGCAGCAGCTGTATAATCTGGTGGACACCTGGGTAGTGGGCCGCTATATTGGAGACAACGCCCTGGCGGCGGTGGGCTCATCTTACACGCTGCTCACCTTTCTCACCTCGGTGGTCATCGGGCTGTCTCTGGGCACCGGGGCTTATCTCTCCATTGCTTTTGGCCGGGGGGACAAGCCGGCCATCCGCAAGGGAATTTACCTTTCCGGGGTGTTTATCGGCGGGCTGACCCTGGCGGTGATGGCCCTGTTTTACCTTCTGCTGAACCCTATCATTGCCCTGCTTCAGACCCCGAAGGAGCTGGCCGGGGACATGCGGACCTATCTGTTCTGGGTGTTCCCGGGCTTTTTTGCCACCTTTCTCTACAATTACTTTGCCAATGTGCTGCGGGGCATGGGCAACTCCTCGGCCCCGCTGGGTTTTCTGGCGGCAGCTGTGGCGCTGAACGTGGGCCTGGACCTGTTTTTTGTCATCACCCTGGATATGGGGATTCAAGGGGCGGCGGTAGCCACGGTGATTGCCCAGTATGTCTCTGGCGGGGGCATCTGTCTTTATTATCTGCTAGCCTGCCCCGAATACCGGGTCGCCCGCCGGGACATGGGCTGGGACCCGGCGGCTTTCCGGCAGATTCTCAGCCTTTCAGGGCTCACCTGCCTGCAGCAGTCCATGATGAATTTCGGCATTCTGCTGGTGCAGGGCATTGTCAACAGCTTTGGCGCCACTGTAATGGCGGCTTTTGCCGTGGCGGTGAAAATTGACACCATTGCCTACATGCCTGTGCAGGACTTTGGCAACGCTTTCTCTGTGTTTGTGGCCCAGAACCACGGGGCGGGCAAAGGGGAGCGCATCCGGGCGGGCATCCGCCAGGGGGCGTTGAGCGTGGCGGTGTTCTGCGCCCTGGTGAGCGGGCTGGTGTGCCTGCTGGCCCCGGCGCTTATGGGCGTTTTTGTGGACAGGGCCAGCGGGGAGGTCATCCGGGTAGGGGTGGAGTACCTGCGGATTGAGGGGGCCTGCTACATTGGCATTGGCCTGCTGTTCATGCTGTACGGCTATTACCGGGCAGTAGAGAAGCCCATGCTGTCTGTGGTGCTGACAGTGATCTCTCTGGGGACCCGGGTGGCCCTGGCAGCGGTGTTGTCCGGCTGGGTGGGACCGGTGGGCATCTGGGCAGCCATCCCCATTGGCTGGGCCCTGGCGGACGCCTATGGGATCTGGTATCATTACCGGAGGGAGGCCCGGGCGGCTGGCTGACCGAGAAGGGGCAGGCGGGTAGGGCTTGCGTCCCCCCGCCCGCCGTGGTATAATGTGCTCTGACAAGTCCTGAAGGCGCGGACTTTTCCCAACAGACTTTTACGCTGTCATGTCCATAGGCGGACATGAGGAGCTTTACGCTATAACAGAAAGAATCGAAATCACAGGAGTTGACCCGATGATCCTCAAATCCCTGGAGCTGCAAGGCTTTAAGACCTTTCCCGACAAGACCACCCTCACCTTTCAGCGGGGTGTCACCGCCGTGGTGGGGCCCAATGGCAGCGGCAAAAGCAATATCAGCGACGCCATGCGCTGGGTGCTGGGCGAGCAGTCTCTGCGCACCCTGCGCTGCGCCAAAATGGAGGACGTGATTTTTGGCGGCACGCCTCAGCGCAAGGCCCTGGGCTTTGCAGAGGTCAGCTTGACCATTGACAATACGGACCGGGCCCTGCCCTTTGACAACGACCAGGTGGCGGTCACCCGGCGGTACTATCGTTCGGGCGAGAGCGAATACCTTATCAACAAAAGCACGGTCCGCCTGCGGGACATCAACGAGCTTTTGATGGACACCGGCCTGGGCCGGGACGGGTATTCCATCATCGGCCAGGGCAAGATTGACAGCATTGTGGCCGCCCGCAGCGAGGACCGCCGGGAAATTTTTGAGGAGGCCGCAGGCATCTCCCGCTACCGCTACCGCAAGGAGGAGGCCCAGAAGCGGCTGGGAAAGGCAGAGGAGAACCTGGTGCGCCTGCGGGACATTCTCTCTGAGCTGGAAAGCCGGGTGGGCCCCTTGAAGGAGCAGGCGGAAAAGGCCCAGAAGTTTATTGAGTATGACGGGGAGAAGAAGGGGTTGGAGATCGGCATCTGGCTGGCCGGGCTGGACCGGGCCGCGAAGGCCCTGCGGGAGCACCAGGAGAAGCTGGGCATTGCCAACGCCTGCCGCCAGGAGATTGAGGAGGAGATTGCCCGGCTCTCCCGCCGCACAGAGGAGAACTTCCGGGAGACCGGCGGCTGCACCGCCCGGATGGACCAGCTGCGGGACGAGGCCGCTGCCCTGGACGAGCAGGCCCTGCGGGCTGAAGGGGAGATCGGGCTTTTGCAAAGCGAGCTGGCCCACAGCCGCCAGGACCAGGAAAGGCTGCGGGCTCAGGCAGAGTCCGCCCGCCAGTCCGGGCAGGGAGCCCAGCGGGAGATAGAGGAGAAGCGCCAGGAGCTGGCCCGGCAGGAGCAGCGCATTGCCGCCAGCCGGGAGAGGCTCAGCAGCTACACCGCCCGTTTGGAGGAGCTGCGCCGGGACGCGGACCAGGCCACCCGTCAGTTGGAGGAGGCCGCGGCCCAGCTGGCAGGGGTCAACGCCAGCCTTTCAGAGGAGAGGGTGCGCATGAGCTCCCTACAGTCCTCCACCGTGGAGGTCACCCGCCGGGCCCAGGCAGTGGAGGAGAGCGCCCGCCAGAACCGTGAGCGGCAGTCTGCCGCTCACGAGGAATGCCAGGAGCTGACCGAAATGCTGGACAGCCTGCAAAGGGACATTGCCGCAAAGGAGAACGCGGTCAAGGGCTGGCAGATGCGTTTGGACAGCCGGAAGAGCCGGGTGCAGTCTGCCCGGGAGGCTTTGGACCGGCTGACCCTGGACGCCAACGAGCAGCTGCGCCGGGCCAGATTGTTGGAGGACCTGGAACGGAACCTGGAGGGCTTTGGCCAGAGCGTGAAGGCTGTGATGAAGGAGGCCGGGCGGGGGCTGCTGCGGGGCATTTGCGGGCCGGTGACCCGGCTCATCACCGTGCCCGGGGAGTACGCCGTGGCCCTGGAAACCGCCTTGGGCGCGGCCATGCAGAACATCGTCACGGAGACCGACGGCGACGCCAAGGCCGCTATTCGTTTTCTGCAGAGCCGGGACCAGGGCCGGGCCACCTTTCTGCCCCTGACCACGGTAAAGGGCCGCACCTTGGACAGCCGGGACCTGCGGGAGCTGGAGAGTATGCCGGGCTATGTGGGCGCGGCCTCGGAGCTGTGCGGCTGCGAGGACAAGTACCGGGGGGTGCGTGATTCGCTGCTGGGCCGGGTGGCCGTGGCCGAGGACCTGGACAGCGCCGTGGCGATTGCCAAGCGTACAGGCTACCGCTTTCGGGTGGTGAGCCTGGACGGCCAGGTGGTCAACGCCGGGGGCTCTTTGACCGGCGGCTCCCGAGTGAAGAACTCCGGCCTGCTCAGCCGGGCCGGAGAGATTGCCCGGGTGCGGGAAAAAGCCGCGGGCCTGCAGGCCAAGGCGGATGAGGCCAAGCAGGCCTGGCAGGAGGCCGGCCGGGAGCTGGCTGCCTGCGAGGGCTCTTTGGGGGCGGCTCAGGGAGAGCTGTTCTCCGCCCAGGAGGAGCGAGCCCGGGTGGCGGCCGTGCTGGCCCAGGCCCAGCGGGAGCTGGCAGGGGCTGTCCAGACCGGCCAGGAGCTGGAGCAGGAGCGCGCTGCCGCCCGGAACCGGCTGACAGAGCTGGCCGGAGAGGAGGGCCTCTGCCGGGAGAGCATTGCCCGGTGGGAGAGAGAGGTCTCAGACTGGCAGCAAAAGAGCCTGAGCCTCACCGGCAGCCGCCAGGAGCAGCTGGACCGGGTGGACGAGATTGGGGAGACCATCCAGGCCCTGCGCATGGAGGAGTTTTCCGCCCAGAAGGACCGGGACGCTCTCAGTGAAAGCCTGGCCGGCTTGGAGGCCCGTCAGCGGGACGCAAAGGGCGAGCAGGAGCGGCTGGCGGCGGAAATTGTCCGGTTGGAGGAGAACGCCCTTCAGCTGGAAGAGCAGACCCAGGCCCACAGACAGAGAAAAGAGGAGCTGCGGGCCGAAGCCCAGCAAAAACGCCGGCAGGCGGAGGACGCCGCCCAACGTCGGGAACAGCTGGAAAAGGAGGCCGCTCAGCTGCGGGCGGACGAACGGGAGGCCGCCTCCCGCCGGGAGGACGCGGGCCGGGAGCTGGCCCGGCTCCAGGAGCGGTCGGACAACCTGCAGAAGGAGTACGATGGACTGATCAACCGGCTGTGGGAGGAGTATGAGCTCACCCGCCGGGAGGCCCAGGAGATCGCCGTGGAGATTGACGACCTGCCCGGGGCCCAGCGGCGGCTGGCGGAGCTGAAAAACAGCATCAAGGCCCTGGGCGCGGTGAACGTGGGGGCTGTGGTGGAGTACCAGGAGGTGTCCCAGCGGTACGAGTTCCTCAGCAAGCAGGTGGGGGACGCGGAGAAGGCCAAGGCCGAGCTGCTGGCCCTCATCGACCAGCTCACCGGCCAGATGAAGGAGCTGTTTACCGAGCGTTTTGCCCTGATCAACGAGAACTTCGGCCGCATCTTCCGGGAGCTGTTCGGGGGCGGCGGGGCGGAGCTGAGCTTTACCGACCCCAGCGATGTGCTCACCTCGGGCATTGAGATCAAGGTGCACCCCCCGGGCAAGATCGTCACCCACATCGAGAGCCTGTCAGGCGGGGAGAAGGCCCTGGTGGCCATCTCCATCTACTTCGCCATTATGCGGGTGAACCCGCCGCCCTTCTGTGTGCTGGACGAGATCGAGGCCGCCCTGGACGACGTAAATGTGGCCCGGTTCGCCCAATACCTGCGGCGCATGGCGGCAAAAAGCCAGTTCATTGCCATCACCCACCGCCGGGGCACCATGGAGGGCAGCGACATGCTCTATGGCGTCACCATGCAGGACCAGGGCATCTCAAAGCTGCTGGCCATGAAGATGGAGGAGGCCGCGGAGTTCAGCGGGGTCACCTAAAAGGGGCTTACAGGGCGCATAAAGAAAACTCGGAAATAAAAACCATATCAGGAGGCGGATATTATGGAACGTTTTCAGAAATTGTATAGTCAGGGCAAGATTAGCATCACAGAGATTTGGGTAGACACCGTAACAGGAGTAAACTACGTTTATCACAAAAACGGCTACGCGGGAGGCCTCACCCCGCTGCTTGACAAGGATGGAAAGCCGGTAACATCACCGGCCGAGCCCCACCCAGCCGGTTAACAGAGGGCCCAACAGCATCCGGCAGATGTGGAGAGCCGCTTGGCGCGAACCGATTCGCAAAAGGGATTGTAGACGAGGAGGAACCCAGCATGGGACTGTTTGAGAAAATACGCCAGGGCCTGAAAAAGACCCGGGAGAGCATCAGCGGGCAGATCAGCCTGATGGTGAACTCCTTTACCAAAATTGACGAGGAGCTGTTTGAGGAGCTGGAGGAGCTGCTGGTTATGGGCGACGTGGGCATGGACACCGCGGAGTTCATCACCGGGGAGCTGCGGCGGCACATCAAGGAGAAGGGCATCACAGACCCGGGCCTGATTATGGGCGAGCTGCAGGGCATTGTCACAGGGCTTTTGCAGGGAGACTGCGCCCTGCATATTGGCTCCCAGCCCTCAATCGTGCTGGTCATTGGGGTCAACGGCGTGGGCAAGACCACTGCCATTGGCAAAATGGCGGCTATGCTCAAGGCCCAGGGTAAATCGGTGATTCTGGGCGCGGCGGACACCTTCCGGGCCGCTGCCATTGAACAGCTGGAGGTGTGGGCCCAGCGGGCGGAGACGCCCATGATCAAGCATGGCGAGGGGGCGGACCCGGCTGCGGTGGTGTTCGACACCATTGCGGCGGCCAAGGCCCGGCACTGCGACGTGATCATCTGCGACACGGCGGGGCGGCTGCACAACAAGAAGAATCTGATGGACGAGCTGTCGAAAATCTCCCGGGTCATTGACCGGGAGCTGCCTGGCTGCGACCGGGAGAATCTGCTGGTGCTGGACGCGTCCACAGGCCAGAACGGGGTCAACCAGGCCAGAGAGTTCATGAGCGCGGCCAGCATCACAGGCATTGTGCTCACCAAGCTGGACGGCACCCCCAAGGGGGGCGTGGTGCTGCCCATTAAGCGGGAGCTGGGCCTGCCGGTGAAGTTTGTAGGGGTGGGGGAGCAGATTGACGACCTGCAGCCCTTTGAGCCCGCTGCCTTTGCCGCCGCGCTGTTCAACATGGAGGAGGCGAAAGCAGAGCCCCAGGAGGAGCGGCAGACGCCCCAGGAGGCCCCTGCCTCCGCCCCGGCAGTACCGGCTCTGTTCACCGCCGCCCCTGCCGCCCCTGCCTCAGAGGTGGCGGAGGGCCCCCAGGAGAGTCCGGAGGACCGGCACCAGCGCTTCCGGCGGTTTGCCGAGGAGCTGATGGGCCGGCTGGACCAGGGCGGGAGCGTGCAGGAGCTGCTGCCTGAGCTGCTCCGCTGGCGGGACGACCGGGAGCTGGACCGGGACGACCAGCGGCTGGTGAGAAATCTGCTGCTTACCACCCAAAGTCAGGGGAACAAATAAAAAACAGAGGAGCGTTCTTTCATGAAATTTGTGATTGCCACCCATAATAAGGGCAAGCTGGTGGAATTCCAGCGTCTGCTGGAGCCCATGGGCATTGAGGCGGTGACCATGGACATTACGGAGGCGGAGGAGACCGGGACCACCTTTGCCGGGAACGCCTATATCAAAGCGGCGGCGGCCTGCCGGGAGACCGGCCTGCCTGCTGTGGCGGACGACTCGGGGCTGTGCGTGGACTTTCTGGACGGAGCGCCGGGCATTTACTCGGCACGGTTTGCCCAGCCCGGCCAGCGGCGGCTGACGGTGCTGAAGAAGCTGGAGGGAGTTCCCGCCGGGCAGCGGGGCGCCCACTTTGTCAGCGCGGTGTGCTGTGTGTTCCCCAATGGGGACCGGGTGGAGGCTGAGGGCAAGTGCTTTGGCAGAATTGCTCTGGAAAGCCGGGGAGAGAACGGCTTTGGCTACGACTCCATTTTTGAGCAGGACGGGGTGACCTTTGGAGAGCTGACTCCAGAGGAGAAGGACGCCCGCAGCCACCGGGGCCACGCCTTTGCCGCCTTTGAGAGAAAGCTGAAGGCCTATCTTGGCCAGGGTGAGCCCACCATTTGCGGCCTGGACTGCGCCCGGTGCCCGGGCCGGAGCGGCTGCCCTGGCTGCGGAGAGCTGGAAAAGAACTGCGTCATTGCCCAATGCGCCCAAAAGGGAGGCTGCGGCAAATGCCAGCCCTTTGGCGCGCCCTGCGGGCTGAAGGCCCAGCTCATCCGGGAGTTCAACGCCCTGGGCATTGAGGACATGGAGGAGGTCACAGACCTGAACGCGCTGTTGGGCTCATACATCAACCTGGAATACGCCCTGCCCGGCGGGCAGAAGACCAAGCTGTGGGAGGACAACCGGGTCTACCTGGGCAACCAGCTGTGCAAGGGGGACAGCGACCGCTGCTATGGGCTCACCGCTGACGAGAACTACCTGATGGTGGCTGAATACGGCGAAAACGGCGCAGACCCGGAGATCGTGGCGTTCCAGCGGCGGAGAAAATAACCGGCGTCCTGGCTTTTGTGGCAGACCGGTTGATTCTGCGCCCCCTGACTGAGCGGGCTTCCCGGCTGTGAAGGAAAGATTCAGCCATGAAAGGGCAAATGCCTTTCCGGCCCAAGCCCCCTTAAAGAGTCTGAAGGAAGCGGGACGCTTTGTTCAGGAGAAGTGGCTGCACTACTGTCACCTACGACAGCAATGGCGCCCTGAGAATCTATCCCTGCTGTATCGGCGGAGTCTGAACGGGAGCCGTGGGGCCTGTCAGGGGTATGCGGACAGGGCCCCGGCGCCCTTTGAGGAACAAGCTAAGCAGATAATTTGATTGAGAAATGAGGGACTTATATTGACCAGTAAGCAGCGGGCGTATCTGCGCTCACTTGCCGTGAATTTAGACACCATCCTGTATGTAGGCAAGGCCGGACTGGGCCCGGAGGTCTATAAGCAGGCCGACGAGGCTCTGGAAAAGCGGGAGCTCATCAAGGGCCGCATCCTCCCCGACACCTGCCCCGAGACCCCCCGGGACGCCGCCGAGGCCATTGCCGGGGCCACCCGCAGCCAGGTGGTGCAGGTCATCGGCACCCGGTTTGTGCTGTACCGTCCCCGGAGGAAGGACCCGAAAATCATCCTCCCCCGGCCATGAGGACAGCGGTATACGGCGGCAGCTTCAATCCCATTCACCGGGGGCATGTGCACATTCTGGGGGAGTTTATGGAGCGTCTGGCTCTGGACCGGGCGCTGTTGGTGCCCGCGGGGGTGCCCCCCCACAAGCAGGCCCCGGACCTGGCCCCGGGGGAGCACCGGGCGGCTATGTGCCGTCTGGCGGCAAAGGCCCTGCCCGGCCGGCAGGTGGAGGTGAGCGCCGTGGAGCTGGACCGCCCCGGCCAAAGCTTTACCTCAGACACCCTGGCCCGGCTGAACGAGCTTTATCCTGGCGACCAGCTGTTTTTGCTGATGGGGGAGGACATGTTTCTGACAGTGGACCGGTGGCATGAGGCAGAGAAAATCCTCCGCCGGGCCGTGCTGTGCGCGGCTCCCCGCAGCCCCCAGGGCCTGGAACGCCTGAAAGAAAAGGCCCGCCGCCTGGAGGCCTTGGGGGCCCGGTGCGCGGTGGAGAGCATCCCCTTCTGGGATATCTCCTCCACCCAGGTGCGGGAGCTGGCCCGGCAGGGGGCGGAGCTTTCCGCCCTGGTGCCCGAGGGCGTGGCGGAGTATATCCGCCAACATGAAATCTATGGGAGGCGGCAGCCATGACCTTTGAGGAATATGAAGCGGAAGTAAAAAAGCATTTGACGGAAAAGCGGTTTTACCACAGCCAATGCGTGGCCCGGTGCGCGGCCCGGCTGGCGGAAAAATACGGCGCGGATGTGGAAAAGGCCAGGCTTGCGGGCATTCTTCACGACATTATGAAGGATACGCCCCCAGAGGAGCAGTTGAAAATTATTGAGAAATATGGTATCATGCTCACAGAGGCCGAGCGGCGCAATGTCAAGCTGTGGCACGCGGTGTCGGGCGCGGCGTATATTGAGCATGTGCTGGGGGTGGAGGACCGGGAGGTCATTGAGGCCGTGGCCTGCCACACCGGCGGCAAGGCGGGCATGACTTTGTTGGACAAGGTGCTGTTTGCGGCAGACTATATCTCCGATGACCGGGACTACCCTGGGGTAGAGGAGCTGCGCGTCCTCAGCGGGAGCAGCCTGGAAGAAGTGATGGTGGAGGGCATCGCCTTTACCATACCCGAGCGCATGGAGCAGCGGCTCACCCTGGAGCCCCGGTCGATCGAGGCCTATAACGAGGCGCTTTGGACCCTGGAAGCGAGAAAGGAACAGAAGCTATGAGTTCATATGAGTTGGCAAGACAGACGGCCCGGCTGCTGGACAGCAAAAAGGCTGAGAATATCAGTGTGATAAAAATTGACGCTATTTCCAGTCTGGCAGACTATTTCGTCATCGCCACAGGCCGGGGGAGCACCCATGTGCGCTCCCTCTCTGACGAGCTGGAGGAAAAGCTGAAGGAGCAGGGCGCCACCCCCGCCCGCATTGAGGGCTACCGCTCCGACAGCTGGATTTTGCTGGACTACGCCAATGTGGTGGTGCACATCTTCACCCAGGAGGCCCGGGACTTTTACGACCTGGACCGGCTGTGGACGGACGGGACCAAGGTAAGCTGGCAGGAGGCCTGAGACCTTATGAGAACCCTAAAGCAGACGGAAATTTTGGAGGAATACCTGTCCGGGCTGCAGCCGGAGCAGGCCCAAGTCTGGCGGGAGTTGGCCCTCTATCTGGCGGGGCTGGGCTACGACCTGAAAAGGCAGCGGGCAAACCTGGTGTTCGCCTGTCCCCTGCACAGAAAACAGATTGCCAAAATTGGCTTTGACAAAGCCGGAGAGCCCCTTTTCGCCCTGCGCTTTTCCGCCTGCCGGGGGTACTCCCCACGGTTTGCGGAGATTGTGCGCCATGCTGTGGACAAGGAGAAATACCGGGAAGCGTCATGTCTGCAAGAGGAGTGCTATTGTAAGGGCCCGGCCAGTCAGCGGGTATATATGTATGAGTTCCCCAATGGGGAGAAGCGATACCACTGCGGGGCTGTGGCTCTGGCCATTCCCGGCCTCAACGCCGCAGACCTGCCGGAGGCAAAGGCTCTGATGGAGGAGGAGCACCGGTTTTTGATGAAGTATGAGGCGGAGGCCTCAGTCTGAAAGGATGGCGGGAGCAATGGAGGCTCAAGTGCAGGTCAGCCCCTTTGGCAGGCCCTGGCGGAATATGCCGCCGCCTGCCCCTGGGAGGCCGGCCCCCATCTGGCCCGGATGATGCAGGAGGGGGCCTTTGCCGCCAGAGAGGCGGTTTTCGCCGCCCTGGCCGGTGGGTCTGTGGTGGGCTTCTGCACCCTGATGGAAAAGGACTACTACCCGGAGAACCGCTATTCTCCCTGGATCAGCACGGTTTTTGTGGACGAGGCCTTTCGGGGCCGGGGCGTCTGCGGGCTGCTGGTGGAGGGAGCGGCGGAGTACGCCCGGGAGCAGGGCTTCCGGCGGGTGTATATCCCCTCGGAGCATACGGGACTGTATGAGAGATACGGCTTTGCCAAAATTGACGAGCTGGAAAACTATGGCGGGGATGTGGACAGCATTTTCGCCAGGGATATTTTAGCAGAGGAGGGCCGCCCCATGGAGGGGACCGTGGTTTATCATGTGGTCACCGAGCGGCCCATGAGGCCGGGCCAGCACATTTTGTTTGACCAGGACCACCATAACGGGGTCTACGCCCGGGTGATGGACAAGCGGGAGCTGGTGGAGAAAATCTACGCAGACCCCGCGGCCTATGAGGGCGCGGACCTGGACCACCACACCAAAGTGGCCCTGCGGGAGCTGGCCATGGAGGAGGTGCGCCAAAGGCGGTTTCCCCAGTATCCCTCCCGGATGGCCTGCTTGTTCGTGTCAGAGACACTGGGGGAGGCGGAGGACTGGGCGGCGTTTTTTGCCAACGACTGCCGCAGGCCCACCTACCACATTGTCAGACTGCGGGTGCATGGCAGGCTCTTTGCCGGAGACGCCTGCAACTGCTTTGACGGCGCCCCGGACAAAGAGGAAAATCTGCGGCTGGCGGAGAACTACTGGCGGAACGGCCCCAACGGAGTGGACAGGCCCATTAAGGAGCTGTTGGCGGCTGGGGACATTCTGGTGGAGGAGATCGTGCGGGAGATCAACAAGAATATTTAGACAGCTGAGAGGATTTCACTATGGAGAAAAAAGAAATGTACAAAAGGTCTGGAAGTTCCGGTATGGGATTTGTTTCAACCTTAACGCTGATTTTCATTGTACTGAAGCTGACGGGAGCGCTCTCCTGGCCCTGGCTCTGGGTGCTCAGCCCGGTTTGGCTCTCCCTTTCTCTCATGGCTTTCGCTTTCTGCTTTATTCTTGTGGGAGGAAGAATTGTCAAAGGAAAATGGTGATGGAAGGAAACACAAAATTTTAGCCGCAGAGGCAGCGTTCCTTCCCCTTCCATGGGAGTATCCGTTTCGGAGAGCTTTTCGTGTTCCCCCCGCCTGTAGGGCGGGGGGAACACAGATGGTTATCTCTGCGGTTGGGACACTCCTCCCCCCCTCCATTTCCGGCTTGACAAACTCCGCCGGGTAGTGTATAATCGTAAAAACAATACGAAAAGACTGTGACGGGAAGAAGGCGCTGCAGCCGCTTTTCAGAGAGCCTGCGGGTGGTGCGAGCAGGCAGGAGGCGCAGCGCGTATACTGGTCCCTGAGTCTCCCTGCCCAAAGGCGCGGCTTTGCCCGGCGTTCAGTAGGCTTGGGACGTGTGGCGGCGTTATGCGCCCAGCCTTGTTGGAGGCTATGAGGGGATATGCGTGAGCATATCCCGAAATCACGGGTGGTACCGCGAGAATTTTTGAATTTTTCGCCCCGGATGCTTTGGAAGCGTCCGGGGTTTTTCTTCTGCCGCCCGGCTCTGCTCCCGCAGAGCTGAAATCCATAGGAAAGGATGATAACAATGAAGTACGACCACAGGGCCACAGAGCCCAAATGGCAAAAGGCCTGGGAGGAGGCCGGGGTCTTCCACGCAGAGGACAAGTCGGAAAAGCCCAAGTTCTACGCGCTCATCGAGTTCCCCTACCCCTCGGGGCAGGGGCTGCATGTGGGCCATCCCCGGCCCTACACCGCTTTGGATGTGGTGGCCCGGAAGCGTCGGATGCAGGGCTATAACGTTCTCTACCCCATTGGTTGGGACGCCTTTGGCCTTCCCGCCGAGAACTACGCCATCAAAAACCACGTCCACCCCGAGGGCATCACCCGGCAGAACATTGCCAACTTTACCCGGCAGATCAAGGCCTTGGGCATTTCCTTTGACTGGAGCCGGGAGGTGTGCACCATTGACCCGGACTACTACAAGTGGACCCAGTGGATTTTTTTGCAGCTCTACAAGCACGGACTGGCCTACAAAAAGGAAATGAACGTGAACTGGTGTACCAGCTGCAAGTGTGTGCTGGCCAACGAGGAAGTGGTCAACGGCGTGTGCGAGCGCTGCGGCAGCGAGGTGGTGCACAAGGATAAGTCCCAGTGGATGCTGAAGATCACCGAGTATGCCCAGCGGCTCATTGACGACCTGGACACGGTAGACTATCCGGACCGGGTGAAGGCCCAGCAGAAGAATTGGATCGGCCGCTCCACGGGCGCGGAGGTGGATTTTGCCACCTCCGCCGGGGACCAGCTCACCATCTACACCACCCGGCCCGACACCCTGTATGGGGCCACCTATATGGTCATCTCCCCCGAGCACCCCTATATTGAGAAGTGGGCGGACCAGCTTGCCAATATAGAGGCGGTGCGGGAGTATCAGGCCCAGGCGGCCAGAAAGTCGGACTTTGAGCGCACGGAGATGCAAAAAGACAAAACCGGCGTCCGGCTGGAAGGGGTCACTGCCGTCAACCCGGTTACGGGGAAGGAGATTCCTATTTTCATCAGCGACTATGTGCTGGTGAGCTACGGCACGGGGGCCATTATGGCCGTGCCTGCCCACGACAGCCGGGACTGGGACTTTGCCAAGAAATTCCAGCTGCCCATCATTGAGGTGGTTCAGGGCGGAAATGTCCAGGAGGCGGCATTTACCGACTGCGACACCGGGGTGATGGTGAACTCCGGCATTCTGGACGGCCTCTCGGTGGAGGAGGCCAAGAAGCGCATCACGGAATACCTGGAGGAGCAGGGCATCGGCCATGCCAAAGTAAACTATAAGCTGCGGGACTGGGTGTTCTCCCGCCAGCGGTACTGGGGCGAGCCCATTCCCATGGTGTACTGCGAAAAGTGCGGCTGGCAGCCCATTCCGGAGAGCGAGCTGCCCCTGCGGCTCCCTCAGGTGGACTCTTATGAGCCCACCGACACCGGGGAGTCTCCCCTGGCCCACATGACCGATTGGGTAAACGCCAGCTGCCCCTGCTGCGGCGGGCCCGCCAAGCGGGAGACTGACACCATGCCTCAGTGGGCTGGGTCCTCCTGGTACTTTTTGCGGTATATGGACCCCCACAACCCCAACGCTCTGGCCAGCAAGGAGGCGTTGGACTACTGGTCGCCCATTGACTGGTATAACGGCGGCATGGAGCACACCACCCTGCACCTGCTGTACAGCCGGTTCTGGCACAAGTTTTTGTATGATATCGGCGTGGCGCCCACAGCCGAGCCCTATGGCAAACGCACCAGCCACGGCATGATTCTGGGCTTTAACCCCCACAATTTCCAAAACCTGCCCGAGGAGGAGCAGAAGCGGCTGGTTGAGGAGTTTGGCAGCGAGAAAAAGGCCCAGGAGGCCCTGGTGGAGAAGTATGGCGAAATGGCCAACCACCCCATTGTCAAAATGAGCAAGTCCCTCAATAATGTCATCAACCCCGACGACATTGTGGAGGAGTATGGCGCTGACACCATGCGTCTTTACGAGATGTTTGTGGGCGACTTTGAGAAGGCCGCCCCTTGGAGCACCGCCGGGGTGAAGGGCTGCCGCCGGCTGATTGACCGCTATTGGAGCCTGCGGGAGGAGCTGGTGGACAGCGACGAGCTGCGGCCTCAGTTGGAGACCGCCTTCCACCGGACCATCAAAAAGGTGAGCGAGGACACGGAGACCCTGAAGTTCAACACCGCCATTGCGGCGTTGATGGCCCTGATGAATGAGCTGACTGCCCAGAACGGCATTACCCGGGGCGAGCTGCGTGTTTTTACCCTGCTGCTGAACCCCTTTGCCCCCCATGTCACCGAGGAGGTGTGGGCGGAGTGCGGCCTGGGCGAAGGGCTGGCCTGCCAGCAGCCCTGGCCCAGGTACGACGAGGCCAAGACCAAGGAGAGCACCATTGAGATTGTAGTGCAGGTCAAGGGCAAGGTCCGGGCCCGGCTCAATGTGCCGGCGGACATCACCAAGGAGGAGGCCATTGCCGCGGCCAAGGCAGAGGATAAGATTGCCGGAGAAATTGCCGGGAAGACCCTGGTTAAGGAGATTTACGTCCCTGGCAAGCTGGTCAATCTGGTGACAAAGTAGGGGAAAGATAAGAAAACGTTAAGTTGACAAGCCGCCGGACCGGGTGTATCATAAAGAAAAGGAGACAGGAGGCGCTTTTTATGCAGATTAACCCCGTGAGAAACACCATCAACCATGAATTGACCGCTCAGCAGACCCAACAGGCCCAGCAGGCCCGGGAAGCCAGCCGCTCCCCTCAGGAGAAGCCCGTGGAGCAGGGGGCAAAGGGGGAATTCTATCAGGCCCCGGACCAGTATACCCCCCAAAAGCCGGAGGGCGCTCCCGGCCTCTACGAAATAGAGGCCAGCCAGGAGGGGCCGCGGGTGAGCTTCGCCCCGCCAAAGGAGGCTCCCGGGAGCCAGAAGGAGCAGGGAAGGCCAGCGGAGGTCACTACCACGGACACGGACCAGGTGGACCGGGAGATTGAGGCCGCCCGGAAAAAGGTGGAGGACCTGCGAGGCCGGGCGGACCAGGTCCAGGGCCCGGAGAAGGAACGCTTGGAACGGCTGCTGAAGCGGGCCGAAAGCGAGCTGGAACGCAAGGACAACGACAGCTACCGCAGGCAGCACGCGAAGATCCGCTGAGGCATACGGGCCGCTTTTGCGCTCTGGTCCAGAGGCGGAGCGCGATTTTTGAACCGCATAGGCTGCAAAATAAAAACGCCGGGGCATGGGACGCTCCGGCGTTTCGCTATTTAGGGCAGTTCCCGGCCTGCGCCGCCCGAAAGCAGGCTACCAGGGCTTTTTCCTCCTCCCGCAGGTTGCCAATGTGAGAGAGGTCTGGCTCAACCCGCTTGGGCACCCGGCGGCGGGCGGATTCCAGGCCGGCGAAGTCCTCGGGGTGGAGAAAGGCCTCGGCTGGCAGAGAGAACACACTGGCCAGGGTCAGCAGGGCGGGGATGTCCGGCGCCGTTTTCCCGGTCTCATAGTAGGTGTAGGCTGAGCGGGTGATGCCCAGGGCTTCGGCTACCGCCCTTTGCGAAAAACCGCAGGCCAGCCGCACGCTGCGCAGCATTTCCCGCAGAGCTTTGTAGTAGTCTGACATGATTTGCTCCTTTTTAAAGGTTTATTGTCCTTATAACATATATTATAACATATCATTTGTTGGCTCTCAAGCATAAAATATGTTTGAGAGGTGATGAATTATGGAAGAACTGGTAATCAAAGCAAAAAGAAGCAAAGGAGAGGATGGCTACCGGGTATTTTCGGTGCGCATCAGGGAAGATTTGGTGCGGCAGCTGGATGCCATTGCGGCAGAAACGCGCCGCAGCCGTAACGAGCTGGTTGGTATGCTTGTGGAATATTCCCTGCAGCACTACAAGGTAGAGCCATCGGAAGGAGGTGAGAGAGCAGGATAGGGCTTGTTTGAAAATAGAGGAAATGACGGATTTTTGACCAGAAGCGGTCAGCTTCAAGGAGAAGAACCGCTGTAGTTAGCTACGCTAACTACGCCAATACTTGCGTATTACGAGGATTTTCGACGCAGAAGATGGCA
>CAJUNQ010000119.1 GCA_910587835.1 uncultured Oscillospiraceae bacterium
GCGCAGACAACAAAGGCGCGAGGTACAAGTCTACCTCACCCAAGCTGTCGGAACGGGGTAAAGCTGCGCCGCCGTACTTAGCGCCTTTGACCGCAGGTCAAACAGCGGACTGTTAGCAGCCGGTAAATTCAGGGGAAGGGGCTTCCTGTGTCCCCCCATATACAGAGACGGAAACAACTTTTCTTTTGGCGGACGGTCTGCTTCGTTCTTGTCGGGCGAACACGGAACAAAAAAAGAAAATAAAAATAATAGTATTTTTTTTAGATTCAGAGGAAGGGGCTTCCTGTGCCGCCCTTGCTGGGTGAAGCCGGAACAAAAAAGAAAATAAAAATAATATTATTTTTTCTTCCATCGGACTGTTAGCAGCCGGTAAATTCAGGGGAAGGGGCCCCATGTGTCCCCCATATACAGAGACGGAAACATCTTTTCTTTTGGCGGGCGGTCTGCTTCGTTCTTGTCGGGCGAACGCGGAACAAAAAAAGAAAATAAAAATAATATTATTTTTTCTTCCATCGGACTGTTAGCAGCCGGTAAATTCAGGGGAAGGGGCCCTATGTGCCCCCCATATACAGAGACGGAAACAACTTTTCTTTTGGCGGACGGTCTGCTTCGTTCTTGTCGGGCGAACGCGGAACAAAAAATGAAAATAAAAATAATAGTATTTTTTTAGATTCAGAGGAAGGGGCTTCTTGTTTCGCCCTTGCCGGGTGAAGCCGGAACAAAAAAGAGAATAAAAATAATATTATTTTTTTCGGCGAATGCAGCGGGAAATCCCCCCCTCCTTCTATATATAATATAGAGGCCCAGTCATTGTGATGATGCTGCGCCGTTATACAAGAAATCGTGAAAAAAGGAAAGAGCCTATTTTTTTGCGGGAATCCTGTTGACAAAACAGTCGGGCTGGTGTATAATCATCTGGTGTAAAGATGGTCGCTTTACAGGAGGAGGGGGAGGACCGGCTTGGCAAAGGATCTGAGGATTTCCTATCTGCTGGACTTTTACGGAGAGATGCTCACTGAGACCCAGCGGGAGGCGGTGGACGCCTATTATAACCAGGACATGTCCCTGTCGGAGATCGCCGCCGACCGGGACATCAGCCGCCAGGGGGTGCGGGACGCCATTAAGCGGGCGGAGCAGCAGCTGACGGAGATGGAGGAAGGGCTGGGTCTCTGCCGCCGGTTTGAGGATATGCAGAAGAAGCTGGAGGCGGTTTGCGACTGCGCGCTGGACATTCAGGAGCTGAACGCCCTGCACAGCGGCGTGGAGGAGATCGACCTGCGGGTCGCCCGCATTCTGGACCTGTGCAAGGAGATTGTGGAGCGAGACTGAGAAGCTGTATTCATAGGCGGAGGATGCCGGAGTGGCGAGGGATTTTGTCGCCCTGCAAGGCAAAAAATCGCAGGAATACTTGCCGTATTTCAAGATTTTTTAACGCGGCAGGACGGCAAAAGACCCGCGCCTCCGGCGTTCAACGGCTGTGAATACAGGTTCTGAGGGCTCTGGGCAGGCTGGGGGAGGACGACCCCCGGCCTGGACGCCGGGGCGGAAACAGAGGAGAGGTGAGCCGGATGGCTTTTGAGGGCTTGGCGGAAAAGCTGAGCAATTCCTTTAAAAAGCTGCGGGGCAAGGGCAAGCTCAGCGAGGCCGACGTAAAAGAGGCCATGCGCGAGGTGCGCCTGGCCCTGCTGGAAGCGGACGTAAACTACAAGGTGGCCAAGGAGCTCACCGGAAAAATCACCGAACGGGCCGTGGGCTCTGAGGTGATGGAGAGCCTGACCCCGGCCCAGATGGTGATTAAAATTGTCAACGAGGAGCTGACCGCCTTAATGGGCGGCAGCGAGGAGCGGCTGAAAAGCCCCGCCCATCCCCCGGCTGTCATTATGATGTGCGGCCTGCAGGGCGCGGGCAAAACCACCTATTCGGCCAAGCTGGCCTATTTGCTGAAAAGCCAGGGCCACCGGCCCTTGCTGGCGGCCTGCGACATATACCGGCCCGCGGCTATCAAGCAGCTGCAGGTGATGGGAGAAAAGGCAGGGGCCCCGGTGTTTGAGCGGGGAACCCAGGACCCGGTGGAGACTGCCAAAGAGGCGGTGCGCCACGCCAGGGACTACGGCCACGACTATGTGCTCATCGACACGGCGGGCCGCCTGCAGATTGACGAGGAGCTGATGGAGGAGCTCCGCCGGATGAAGGAGGCTGTCAGCCCCACGGACGTGCTGCTGGTGGTAGACGCCATGATCGGCCAGGAGTCGGTGAACGTGGCAAAAACCTTTGACCAGCTGCTGGACATTACCGGCGTGGTGCTCACCAAGCTGGACGGCGACACCCGGGGGGGCGCGGCCCTGTCCATCAAGGCGGTGACAGGCAAGCCCATTAAGTTTGCGGGCACCGGCGAAAAGCTGGACGGGCTGGAGGTGTTCCACCCGGACCGGATGGCCGGGCGGATTTTGGGCATGGGGGATGTGCTCAGCCTGATTGAGGACGCCCAGCTGCGCATGGACGAAAAGGCAGCCGCCAAAACCGCCGAGCGGATGCTCAGCAACAAGCTGGATTTGAACGATATGCTGGACCAGTTCCAGCAGGTGAAGAAAATGGGGCCCATCAAGGGCATTCTCTCCAAGCTGCCGGGCATAGGCGGCAAGCTGGACGATGTGGATATTGACGACCGGATTATGGACCGCACCGCGGCCATTATCCTCTCCATGACCCCTTACGAGCGCAGCCATCCCGACAGCCTGAACGCCTCGCGGAAAAAGCGCATTGCCGCTGGCTGCGGCCAGAAGGTGGAGGACGTGAACCGGCTGCTGAACCAGTTCAAGCAGACCCAAAAGCTGATGAAGCAGTTCGGGGGCAAGAAGGGAAAGAAGATGATGCGCGGCTTGGGGGGCCTGGGCAATATGGGCGGCGGGATGCCGTTTTAGGGGGAGAGGCCATGACAAGCCAAGAGGTCATCCGGTATATCAACCGGGGTGCCAACTATTACGTGAGCCTGTTCGGCCGGGCGGAGCACATGGAGATCGTCCAGAGAGACCGCTATTCTCTGGTACGGCCCAGGGGCGATGTGTTTGGCATCCGCTTTGTGTATAATGTGCGCCTGCAGGGCCTCTCCCAGGAGCAGAAAGAGGAGCTTGTTGCGGAAATCAAGGCTCTGGGTCTGCCCGTATGGTGGGATTTGGAGTACCCAATCCAGGCGGCGGAGCCGGACCCGGAGGGGGAGTCTTATCTGGCCATGCTGGCGGGCGAGCGCCCGGACTGGCCGGACCACCCGGCCGTGACAGAGGTGAAAACCCAGGAGGAGTTTGCCCAGTGGGCCGGGGTGGTGAATCAGGTGCTCTCCGGCGGGAAAGAGGATATCCATCCCCAGTACCACTATCCCCTGTGCCGGGACGGCCTGCTGCGCTGTTATACCCTGGGGGACCCGGCGGGCCGGGTGCTGTCTGCGGCGGCTGCGGCCGTGGACAGGGAGGCGGCTTCCTTGGAATTCGTGGCGACACTGCCGGAGCACCGGCGGCAGGGCCTGGCCCGGGCCCTGTGCTGCCGGGCCGTGAAGGACGCCTTTGCCCATGGAGCCGAAATCGTCACGGTGCGGGCCATTGACGGCGTGGCGGCAGCGTTGTATACTTCTGTTGGCTTTCAACCATATTGGCCGTAGGGAGGTCCCATGAACATCCAGCGGATCGGCGAGGTATGCCTGCTCACCCAAGATGTGCCCCGGCTGGCGGATTTTTACCGCAGGCTGCTGGGGGTTCTGCCCGGCGAGGACGGGGAGAACTGGGGGCATCAGTTTGTTCTGGCCAGAGAGACCAGCCTGGCCATTTTGCGGGACGACCACCCCCGCAGGGGCCAGAGCGCTGTGCTGGTCTTTACGGTGGCGGACATGGACCAGGCCTGCCGGCGGGTGCGGGACATGGGGGCGGAGCTTGTGGAGCCCCCCACCCCCCGGTCCTGGGGCGTGGTGAGCATGTGCGTCCGCGACCCGGACGGGAACAGGGTGTATTTGCGCTGCTTTGACGGGCAGCAGGCCTAGGGCTTGTTTGAAAATAGAGGAAATGCCGGATTTTTGGTCCAAAGGAGGCGATTTCAAGGAGAAGAACCGCTGTAGTTAGCTGCGCTAACTACGTCAATCTTGCGATTGACGAGGATTTTCAACGCAGAAAGCGACTGCTTTGGGCCAAAAAGACGGTGTTTTCGATTTTTCAAACGAACCCTAAACAGGTTTGGACAGGGAGGCACGATCCGGGGCGATACCTTTGGCGTGCAGGCCCCTTTCAATATATTATTTCTACTACATTCAATCATTTATGGAGGTAAAGTAACATGGCTGTTAAAATCAGACTGCGCCGCATGGGCGCCAAGAAAAACCCCTTCTACCGCATTGTGGTGGCGGATTCCCGCTTTCCCCGGGACGGCCGCTTTATTGAGGAGATCGGCTACTACAACCCCATGGAGGAGCCCAGCGTGGTGAAGGTGGACCCGGAGAAGGCCAAAAAGTGGATTGAAAACGGCGCGCAGCCCACCGACACGGTGCGGGAGCTGTTCAAGAAGCACGGCGTGATCTGAGAGGAACCGAGAGAAAGGAGGGAGAACGATGCAGGAGCTGTTGAAGGCCATTGCCTCCGGCCTGGTGGAAAAGCCGGAGGAGGTGGCGGTCACCAGTGAAGAGGGGGAGAACGGTATGACTGTTTTCCATCTTCATGTGGCCGAGGACGACATGGGCCGGGTGATTGGCAAGCAGGGACGCATTGCCAAGGCCATCCGCGTGGTTATGCGGGCTGCGGCCAGCCGCAACGACAAAAAGATCATGGTGGAGATCGACTGATCTTGAAGCCAATAAGCAAAAAGGGGCAGTGCGGGCAAGGCCGCGAAGCCCCTTTTGCCTGTATTAAGGGGGTTGTACCATGAAAAAGCAGTTTTTGGAGGCGGGAAAAATCGTGCGCACCCACGGGGTGCGGGGCGAGCTCTGCCTGGAGCCCTGGGCCGACTCGCCGGAATTTCTGCTGGGGGTAAAGGAGTTCTATTTTGACCCCCAGGGCCAGCGTCCGGCGGGGCTGCTGGGCTCCCGGCCCCACAAGGGGCGGCTGCTCATCCGTCTGCGGGGGGTGGACACGGTGGAGCAGGGGGACGCTCTGCGGGGCCGGGTGCTGTACCTGAACCGGGACGGGGTGCGGCTGGAGGAGGGCCGCTTCTTTTTGCAGGACCTGATCGGCCTGCGGGCTGTGGACGGCCAAACCGGGGAGGAGTATGGGGTGTTGGAGGAGGTCGTCAACACCCCGGCCAACAACGTCTACCGCATTAAGCAGGGGGAGAAGGAGTATCTTTTTCCGGCAGTGGCCCATATGATCAAGCGCACCGACATAGAGGCCGGGGTGATCGAGCTGCTGCCCATTCCCGGCATTTTTGACGGGGACGGGGAGGAAGCCTGATGCGCATTGACATTTTCACCCTGTTTCCTGAGCTGTTTGCCCCGGCGCTGGGCAGCAGCATTGTGGGCCGGGCCCGGCGGCGGGGGCTTTTGCAGGTGTGCTGCCACCAGCTGCGGGATTTTTCTCCGGACCGGCGGGGGCGGGTGGACGACAGGGTGTTTGGAGGGGGCAAGGGGATGCTGCTGATGGCGGAGCCCTTTGCCCGGGGCCTGGACGCCCTGGCCGGGCACCTGGGGGCTCTGCCCCATGTGATATACCTGTCTCCCCGGGGGCGGGTGCTGAATCAGGCCCGGGCCCGGGACCTGGCGGCTCTGCCGGGGCTGGTTTTGCTGTGCGGCCATTACGAGGGGGTAGACCAGCGGCTGCTGGACGAGTACGGGGCTGAGGAGCTCTCCATCGGGGACTATGTGCTGACAGGGGGAGAGCTGCCGGCCATGATTCTCACGGACGCGGTGAGCCGTATGCTGCCGGGGGTGTTGTCGGACGAGAGCTGTTTTCAGGAGGAGAGCCATTTTTCCGGTCTGCTGGAGCACCCCCAGTACACCCGGCCGGAGGTGTGGCGGGGCCGGGCTGCGCCGCCGGTGCTGCTCAGCGGCCACCACGAGAGGATTGCGGCCTGGAAAAAGCAGGAGGCCTTGGCCGTGACCCGCCAAAACCGGCCCGACCTTTTTGTGAAGTTTGCGGGCGAGGATTCCCGGAGTTGAGGGCATGTTGTATATAAAATCTCGTTTGTTTTATATATTGTGTGTAAAACAGAAGTGGTGTTGAAAGAATGACAAAAACTTTCCACCATGCTGGGCAGGGTGCACAAATTGCTTTATTGAAAAAATTTATACTATGTTCATAGGCACGAAATTTAATTCCACTTGTTGACGGCGGCGGGAAATGTGATATAATTAAGCCTAGAAAGCCATAGAGGCGAGGCATTTGCTCCGCGCCCAGGGAGAACCAGGTGGCTGCCTGCATATGGTATGAACATCTTATTTTCCCAAGGTTCTTGAAGTCTTTCGTAAGGAGTCCGAAAGTTCATCGAAAACCCAAGCATCGATTTCAAAAATTCTGTAGGAGAGTGAATGTACATGTGCGCAAAAGAAGTTTTGGTTCAGAATCAGGTTGGTCTTCACGCCCGTCCGGCAACGTTCTTTATTCAGAAGGCCAACGAGTTCAAGTCCTCTATCTGGGTGGAGAAGGAGGAGCGCAGGGTTAACGCCAAGAGTTTGCTGGGCGTGCTGAGCCTGGGCATTGTAGGCGGGGTGACCATTCGCATTATTGCGGACGGTTCTGACGAGCAGCAGGCGGTGGACGCGCTGGTGGCGCTGGTCAACTCCGGCTTTGCGGAGTAAATCTCAAGAACAGAGTATGAATGGCATCGCACCCCTAGCGATGCCTTTTCCTTTCCCCCAGCGTGACGCTGGACCCAATTCGCGAAGCGGGCTGGCACGCCAGCCCTACTGGGAGGGGGTAGCGAGGTGCGTAGTCGCGGTTTGGGGGTTGGTTGGACCAGCGGGCTTTTTTAGGGCGGTTGCGGGTGGCATGGGTGGCGGAGCCGGCATCGCGGGCCGGAAAGTTATTTGTCCCCACACGGTAGGTGCGCGAATTGAAAGTTCTTGAGGATTCTTAAGGGACTTCTTTCAAGAAGTCCCTTAAGCCGCCGGAGGCGACCTTGCCCTTGACCTTAAACACCCCAAAAACGCAGGAGGGTAGGGGGTCTCGGCTTCGCCTCGGTCGGTTCGCAGCTTGTCTGCCACCGGCAGACGCTCACCCCTCGCCGGGGGTTTCTTATCGAATGGCCGCGAAGCGGACGCTCGACAATGCCCTTAAAGCCCTAAGCGTCGGGGGCGGGCGGGGTGGGACGCTGCCGCTGCCCTCGGTGGCCGGGCGAGCGCGGCTTGCCCGCAGGGCAAGTCGCGTGAGCAAAGAGTCACCGAACCGCCACCCACGCAAAGCGCCGTGTGCGGGATCTCTACACGGGCCAATTGCCCGCCAAAGGTCGCCGCCCCATAACGCCCCCAACCATCTGACGAAAGCCGCCAGTCAGCCCAGCCACAAAAACATCATCCGTCTCCCAGTCAAAAAACACATGCCGCATGGAGGTGCGCCTATGGACGGCCAGGAGGAAAAACGCAAGGAGCTGCGAAAAAAAGCCATGCAGCTGCCCCTGACCCCAGGGGTCTATATTATGCACGACAGCACAGGGGAAATCATATATATTGGCAAGGCCAAGGCCCTGAAGAACCGGGTCAGCCAGTATTTCGGCTCAGAGAAGAACCACGACGCCAAGGTCCGCAAAATGACCTCGAATGTAGACTGGTTCGAGTACATTCTCACAGACAGCGAGTTTGAGGCCCTGGTTTTGGAGAGCAGCCTCATCAAGCAGCACCAGCCCAAGTATAACATTCTTCTCAAGGACGACAAGGGCTACTGCTACATTCGGGTCAGCGGCGGCGAGTGGCCCCGGGTGACGGCGGTGCTGCAAAAGGAGGAGGACGGAGCCAAGTACATCGGCCCCTACCTCAGCTTCTGGTCCATCCGTGAGACCGTGGACGCGGCCCGAAAAATCTTCCGCCTGCCGGACTGCAACCGGAAATTCCCCCAGGACTTTGGCAAGGCCCGGCCCTGCCTGAATTTTTATATCGACCAGTGCTGCGCCCCCTGCCGGGGCCGGGTGAGCCTGAAGGACTATCAGGAGGCCTTCCAGCAGGCCATGGACTTCATCAAGGGGGGCAGCGGCACCTCGGTGCGGGAGCTGACCCGGCGCATGGAGCAGGCTGCCGAGGACCTGGACTTTGAGCTGGCCGCCCGGCTGCGGGACCGGATTAACGCCATCAACAAGCTGAAGGAGCGGCAGAAGGTGGTGGCCAGCCGGGTGGAGGAGCAGGATGTGTTCGCCCTGGCCCAGGGGGAGCAGAGCACGGCCTTTGAGGTGTTCCGCTTTACCGGTGGCAAGCTCAGCGACCGGGAGAGCTTTGTCACCGAGGGCTGTCAGCCGGACGGGGAGAGCCGCTCGGAGTTTTTGCGCCAGTATTACGCCATCCGCGACAGGATTCCCCCGGTGGTCACCCTGGACGGGCCTGTGGAGGACCAGGAGCTGGTGGCTCAGTGGCTCAGTGAAAAGCGGGGCCGGACAGTCCGGCTCAACGTGCCCCAAAAGGGCAGTCAGCGGCAGCTGGTGGAGATGTGCCGCTCCAACGCCGCCGAGACCCTGGCCCAGCGCAGCGGCCTCGCCGGCCGTGACGCCTCTGCCCTGGACGAGCTGCGCCGGCTGCTGGGCCTGGAAAAGACCCCGGCCTATATCGAGTGCTACGACATCTCCAACCTGCAAGGGGGCGAGAACGTGGCGGGCATGGTGGTGTTTGAGAACGGCCGGCCCCTGAAGGCCGCGTACCGCCGGTTTAAAATCAAGACCGTGGAGGGGCAGGACGACTACGGCTCCATGCGGGAGGTCATCCGCCGGCGGCTGGGGGAGTACCGGGCCCACCAGGCCCAGGGGGACGGCGCAGGCTTTGGCCGTCTGCCCGACCTGATTCTGCTGGACGGCGGCAAGGGCCATGTGGCGGCTGTGCAGCCGGTGCTGGAGGAGATGGGCGTCAACGTCCCCTTGTACGGCCTGGTGAAGGACGACAAGCACCGCACCCGGGCCATTGCCCGAACCGGGGGAGAAATCGCCATCACCTCCACCCGGCGGGCGTTCACGCTGCTGTCCACCATTCAGGACGAGGTGCACCGGTTCGCCATAGGCTACCACCGGCAGCAGCGGAAGAAGTCCGCTGTTTCCAGCACGCTGCTGTCCATCGAAGGGGTGGGGCCTGCCCGGGCCAAGGCGCTGCTGAAGCATTTCCGCACCGTGGGGGCAGTGGGAGAGGCCACCGAAGAGGAGCTGGCCGCAGCCCCCGGCATGACCAAGCCCGCAGCGGCAAAGGTGTACCGCCACTTTCACAGTGAGGAAGCCCAGCCGCAGCCAGAGGAAGCCCCGTAACACAAAACAGAGACCACAGAAGACAGCATGACCGCCCACGGGCGAAGGAGCCGGGAGGGGGGGCTGTCTATTTGGCAGGTCGACAGGGGGAGAGCTGCGTGTCGCACAGAAAAAAGTGGTTGCCCCGCTGCTGCTCCCGGTGGCAAAGGCGTACCGCCACTTTCACAGTGAGGAAGCCCAGCCGCAGCCAGAGGAAGCCCCATAACACAAACGGGGGCCACAGAAGACAGCGTGACCGCCCACAGGCAAGGAAGCCGGGAGGGGGCTGTCTGTTTGGCAGGTCGACAGGGGGGAGTTGCGTGTCGCACAGAAAGCAAACGGTTGCCCCGCTGTCGCTCCCGGGGGCAAGGGTATGCCGGTACTTTTTACAGTGAGGAAGCCCAGCCGCAGCCAGAGGAAGCCCCGTAACACAAAACAGAGACCACAGAAGACAGCATGACCGCCCACGGGCAAGGAAGCCGGGAGGGGGCTGTCTGTTTGGCAGGTCGACAGGGGGAGAGCTGCGTGCCGCGGGGAAAATGAATGATTGCCCGGCCTCCGGGGGCGTCGAACGACCAGGAGAGCGGTTCAGACTTGTGGGAGCCGGGGCGGCGTTGGCAGGGGCCGGCGGGGCTCTGGCTGGCGAAGGAGCCGGGGGTCTGTGGCTTTCTGTGGGGCGGGTGTGGAAAAATCCCCGGAATTACGGGAAAATTTCTCCGAAAGGTTGACATATCCCGGGAAAAATGGGATAATAACCGGTAGTGTTCGTTTGAATCAGCGGTTGAGGTGAAGGAATGCGAATCATAACCGGAACGAAGCGGGGGAAAAAGCTGCTGGCCCTGGAGGGCGAGCAGGTGCGCCCCACCACCAACATGGTAAAAGAGGCCCTGTTCAACATCCTGCAATTCGGCATTGAGGGGCGCAGGTTTCTGGACCTGTTCGCGGGGTCGGGGCAGATTGGCCTGGAGGCCCTGAGCCGGGGGGCCCGGGAGGCTGTGCTGGTAGACAGCAGCCGGGACTCGGTGCGGGTGATACAGAAGAATGTGGAGGCCGCAGGCTTTGCCGGGCAGGCCCGGGTGGCGCAGTCGGACTTTGCCAGCTATTTGCGGGGGGAGCGGGGCCGGTTTGACGTGGCCTTTATCGACCCGCCTTATGAGGCGGGGCTGCTGGGCCAGGCCTTAGAGCTGACCGCAGGGGTGATGGCCCCGGGCGGGGTGATTGTCTGCGAGCACGGCAGCAAAGAGACGCCTCCAACGGAGGCGGGGGGCTTTGCCCTGAAAAAGACCCACCGCTACGGCAGAACGGCCCTCACGGTCTATCGGGCGAAGGAGACAGCTGAAGGAGCGGAAGAATGACGCAGCACATGAAAACAGCCATCTGCCCCGGCAGCTTTGACCCGGTGACCTTGGGGCATTTGGATATTATCAGCCGGGCGGGGAAGATTTTTGACAGGATTATTGTGGCGGTGCCGGTGAACCCGGACAAGCGTTACAGCTTCTCGGTGGAGGAGCGCATGGACATGCTGCGCGCGGTATGCGCGGCGGAGGGCATTGGCAACGTAGAGGTAGACCGGGTAGAGGGTTTACTGGCGGACTATGCCCGGCGGAAGGGCGCGGTGGTGGTGGTAAAGGGTCTGCGGGCGTTGACGGACTTTGAGTATGAATTCCAGCAGGCGCTGACCAACAAAAAGCTGAACCCTCAGCTAGAGACCATGTTTCTCTCCACCAACGCGGAGTATATGTTTTTAAGCTCCAGCATGGTGAAGCAGGTGGCGGGCTTTGGGGGAGACATCTCCCATTTTGTACCAGAGTGCCTCTTAGCTCAAATCCAATCCCGCCTCTGCCCCCCAGCGTGACGCTGGACCCAATTCGCGGCGGGTGCCCCGCAGGCAATTCGCGAAGCGGGCTGGCACGCCAGCCCTACTGGGAGGGGGTAGTGAGGTGCGTAGTCGCGGTTTGGGGGTTGTTTAAACCAGCAGGCTTTTTTTGGGGGTGGCTGCTGATCAGCGGGGCTTTTTTTAGGGCGGTTGCGGGTGACATGGGTGGCAGAGCCGGCATCGCGGGACAGAAGGTTATCTGTCCTCCACGCCGTGGGTGCGCGAATTGAAAGTCTTTGAAGATTCTTAAGAAACTTTCTTCAGAAAGTTTCTTAAGCCGCCGGAGGCGACCTTGACCTTAAAATCCTAACCAAAACGCAGGAGGGTAGGAAAACGTCCCAGTGGGACGTTTTCCGTAGGGAACCACCGTAAGGGGTTCCCTATCGAATGGCCGCTTTAGCGGACATTCGACAAAGCCCTTAAAGCCCTAAGCGTCGGGTAGGGCGGGGTAGATTGCTGCCGCCAGGTAGTTGAGAGACTACCGGTAGGAGTTTGCCGGTACTTTTGCGAAGCAAAAGGCGACTCCTTCGGAGTCGAGGCAAACGGCGATGTTGAACGAAGTTCCACATCGGGTGACTCTGCCCGAAGGGCAATGTCAGGAGCCC
>CAJUNQ010000120.1 GCA_910587835.1 uncultured Oscillospiraceae bacterium
CCTCTCCGTCCTCCAAAGCAGGGGCGTCCTGAGCTCCCCCAGACAGTCCTCTCCCGGCAACGCCCGCCGGGATGCCCGTCCTTTTTTGCTCCGGCCAGCCGCCTTACAGCTCCGGCCCGCCGGTCTCTCCGTCCTCCAAAGCAGAGGCGTCCTGAGCTCCCCCAGACAGGCCTCCCCCGGCAGCACCTGCCGGGATGCCCGTCCTTTTTTGCTCCGGCCAGCCGCCTTACAGCTCCGGCCCGCCGGCCTCTCCGTCCTCCAAAGCAGAGGCGTCCTGAGCTCCCCCAGACAGGCCTCCCCCGGCAGCGCCTGCCGGGATGCCCGTCCCTTTTTTGCTTCGGCCAGCCGCCTTACAGCTCCGGCCCGCCGGTCTCTCCGTCCTCCAAAGCAGGGGCGTCCTGAGCTCCCCCAGGCAGCAGCGTTCCCGCCATCACCTGCTGGAAGTCCGCCGCATCCAGCTTCTCCTTCTCAAACAGCACCC
Organism: uncultured Oscillospiraceae bacterium; assembly: GCA_910587835.1. GTDB lineage: Bacteria > Bacillota > Clostridia > Oscillospirales > Acutalibacteraceae > Acutalibacter. The sequence continues at coordinate 482 of CAJUNQ010000120.1, forward strand.
CTGCCAGGCGGTGCAGCTCATCCATGTGCTCCTTCAAAATCTCCTCCGTCTGCCCATAGGCTGTGGAGATGATCTTCTGAATCTCCTCGTCAATCTCAGAGGCCGTGGCCTCCGAGTAGTTGCTGATGTGCCCCATCTCCTTGCCCAAAAACGGGTTCGACCCGTCCGAGCCATAGGTAATGGGCCCCAGCTTCTCGCTCATGCCATATTTCGTGACCATCGCCCGGGCGATTTTGGTAGCCCGCTCAATGTCGTTGCTGGCTCCCGTAGAGATGTCGTCCAGCACCAAAGCCTCGGCCACCCGGCCGCCCAGAAGAACGATCAGCTCCTCCTTCATCTCATTGCGGCTGCGGTAAGACCGGTCCTCAGTGGGCAGGTGCATGGTATATCCCCCTGCCAGCCCCCGGGGGATAATGGAAATCTGGTGCACCGGGTCCTGGGTCTTGCAGTAGAAGGAGGAGATGGCATGCCCCGCCTCATGATAAGCGGTCAGCTTCTTCTCCTTCTCGCTCATCACCCGGCTCTTTTTCTCTGTGCCCGCCACCACCTTAATGGTGGCCTCCTCAATCTCCTCCATGGTGATGGCCTTCAGGCTCTTTCTGGCAGCCAGCAACGCCGCCTCGTTCAGCAGGTTCTCCAGGTCCGCCCCGGTAAAGCCCGCTGTCGACTTGGCAATGGTAGACAGCACCACGTCCGGAGCCAAAGGCTTGCCCTTGGCGTGCACCCGCAGAATCTCCTCCCGGCCCTTAATGTCCGGGTGTCCCACAGTGACCTGCCGGTCAAACCGACCGGGGCGCATCAGCGCCGGGTCCAGAATGTCCGGCCGGTTGGTGGCCGCAATCATAATGACCCCTTCGTTGGCCCCAAAACCGTCCATCTCCACCAGCAGCTGGTTCAGGGTCTGCTCCCGCTCGTCATGACCGCCGCCCAGGCCCGCGCCTCTCTGCCGGCCCACAGCGTCAATCTCGTCAATAAAGATAATACAGGGGTGGTTCTTCTTGGCCTTGTCAAACAGGTCCCGCACCCGCGACGCGCCCACGCCCACAAACATCTCCACAAAGTCCGAGCCAGAGATGGAGAAGAAGGGCACCCCGGCCTCTCCGGCCACAGCCCTTGCCAGCAGGGTTTTGCCTGTGCCGGGAGGGCCCACCAGCAGCACGCCCTTGGGTATGCGCGCCCCCAGGGAGTTAAACTTGCCCGGGTTCTTCAAAAACTCTACAATCTCCCGCAGCTCCTCCTTCTCCTCGTCGGCTCCCGCCACGTCGGCAAAGGTGGTTTTGCGCTTTTCGTCGCTCATCTGCTTGATCTTGGCCTTGCCAAAGTTCATCTGCTTGTCGCCGCCGCCCCCGGCTCCGCCCAGGTGCCGCATCATAAAAATCCAGAAGAAGATCAGGCCCCCAAACAAAATCAGCGTGGGCAGCAGACTAATCAGCCAGCTGGTCTCCGCCGGCCTGCTGATGTCCTGCACCATCTTCTCATCAGGGTGCGCCTGGTTATATTCCTCAATATACCCCGCCGCGTTCCGGTAGAACAGGTCCACGCTGGGCACTACATAGCCCACCACGGTGCCTGTTTTGTCGTTCAGCCGCAGGGTCATCTCCCCGGTGCCCAGGTTCAGGGTGTACTCCTTCACCTGGCCCGTCTCAAAATAGTTGAGGATATCCGAATACTTGTAGGTCTCGCCCCTGGGCATTCTGTTGCTGAAAAGGAAGATGATGATAAACAGCACCACCACCGGTATGCCGATATACAGCAGCAGATTGCGCAGCTTCTTTCCGTTGTTTCCGTCCAAAGGTCAACCCTCCTGAGTCTAAAAGCTTTCTGTCCTCGTCTGACTGAATGGAATGATATATTATATAGTAAAAATGACAGGCATTTTTCTTTCCGCTTTTGTGACGCCCTCCGGCAAGGCTCCTCCCTCACGATCTGCCTCTCCAAAACAGGACGCTCGCCCGCCCCCGCCTCCGGCGGAGGCGGTAGGCCGTTTTGCTCCGCAAAACAGCCCGCAGCCGCGCAAGGACAGCGCGTCTGCGCTCGCTGCCTTCAAAACAGCTTCCTCTTACCTCTGAGGCTCTTTGCCAGCCAGCATCTTCCTCTGAATATACTGGCAGCAGACAGCCCGCTGGCCTGCGGCCTCGCTACCTCGGACTTGCCTGCGGCAAGTCCACGGCGGCGCAGCCCTGCCCCGTCCCAAGTGAGCTCTGGGGGCGAGCTTCTTCCTCGCACCATCACGATCTGCGCCGCCTAAGGTCAAGGTCGCGAGACTCTGTCTCGCGCTCTGCAACCTTTGAAAAGGTTGACGAAACTTTTTATTCGCGCACCCTTGCTCTTCTTCGCTCTGGCTCTCCGCCCGCGTTGGGCGTTCAGTCTTCCTCATATACCTCCGGCTTCAGTACCCCCACAAACGGCAGGTTCCGGTACTTCTCTCCATAGTCCAGCCCATACCCCACAATAAACGCGTCAGGTATCCGCGCCCCTACATAGTCCGGCTTCACCTCAGCCTCCCGCCGCTCCGGCTTGTCAAACAGCGTGCAAATCTTAATGCTCTTGGGGTCCCTCGCCCGCAGCACATCCATCAGATAGTGCAGCGTCTTCCCGCTGTCCAGAATGTCCTCCACAATCAGCAGGTCATAGTCCTCCAAAGGAATGTTCAGGTCCAGAACAATCTTCACCACCCCCGAGCTCTTGGCCGCCGCCCCATAGCTGGATACCACCATAAAGTCCACCCCCGCCGGCACAGTCACCGCCCGCATCAGGTCCGCCATAAACACCACCGACCCCTTCAGCACGCTGACCATCAGCAGGTTTTTGCCCTTATAGTCCCAGCTGATTTCCCGTCCCATCCGGGACACAATCGCCGCCAGCTCCTCCTTAGTGAACAGCTCTCTCTCAATGTCGTCAATCATGGTCCGCTCCTCTGACATTTCCCTCACTCCTCTTTCCTCTCCACAGTCCAAATCCTCTTGCTCTTCTCCGATGCCCGAAAGCCCTCCGCCGTCCCCGCGCCCGGGCACCATACAATCTCCTCCCCCCACGCCAGCAGGGGGGTCCGGTCCCGCAGGGGTACTGGCATCCGCAATTCCTGAAAAATCTGCTTCAGGGGCTTCGAGCATCCCCGCCCCGCCGGTCGAAACCTGTCCCCCGGCCTGCGGCTGCGTACTACCAGATTTCCGTCCATTATATCACAGTCCAACGCGTTTTTGAATAACAAATTTTGAATTTTTTCTCGATTTTCTGTTTCCGCCAGGCTTTTTTCCCTCAAAACCAGGCAAACGCCCCCCGGCAGATGGTTTTCTCCCAGCCTGACAGGCAGCGCAAAGGCCTCCGGCGGGGCCTGGACCCTTCCGGCCCAAAGCACGCCCTGGGCGCAGCGCAGCTCCACCCCGCCGGGCATGTCCCCGCCGCCGCCCTGCATCAGCGCCGCCTCCGCCAACACCAGATGCCGCCGTTCCAGCCGTCCGCAGCCAGCCTCCTCCAAAAACAGCTTCAGGGCCCGGCTCCGCACCGCCGGGTGGGCCGCCCCCAGCACAGAGGCCTCCAGGCCCCACTGGTTTTTTGCCGACTCCATCAGCCTGCGGGCCTCCCCTTCCAGATACTCCTGGTCCGCCCGCAGCAACGCCGCCGTCTGACCCGCGGCCTGCACAAACCGGGGGTTCAGCTCCCGCAGCGCCGGCGACACCTGGCGGCGCACCCGGTTGCGGGCAAAGTCCTCGTCCCAGTTGCTGCTGTCCGTCACATAGTCCAGGCCCTGTGCCCGGCAATAGGCCTCAATGCTCTCCCGGCCCACTCCCAGCAAAGGCCGCAGCAGCTTCCCTCTTTTCGGGGGAATGCCGCACAGCCCCTGGGCTCCCGCCCCCCGGCACAGGTTCAGCAGCATGGTCTCCGCGTTGTCGTCGGCATTGTGGGCCGTGAGAATCCGGTCCTCCTCCCCCGCCGCCAGCCGGTAGAAAAAGGCGTACCGCACCTGCCGGCCGCACTCCTCCAGCCCCAGCCCCTGCTCCCGGGCCAGGGCCCTCACGTCCGCCCGCAGCACCTCAATCGCCAGCCCATGCTCCCGGGCAAAATCCTGGGCGAAACGCTGGTCCCGCTCCGCCTCCTCCCCCCGCAGCAGATGGTTCACATGGGCCAGCAAAATCCGCTCCCGCCCTGCCTGTCCCAGCAGCCAGTGGGCCAAAGCCGTAGAGTCCGCCCCCCCGGAAAAGCCCACCACCAGCCGCCCATTTGGGGGCGCGCCTTCCAGACTGGCCCGCTCCAGCCCCTTACTCATGGCGCACCAGCTCCCGCGAGGAGAACCGCATAAACTCCGGCTGCCAGTGCACCGGAATCTCCGTGGTGGCCCCGTGGCGGTTTTTGGCCACAATAATCTCCGCTGCGCTGGTGTCCATGTCATCGGTAAGCTGCCCGCCCTCGCTGACAGCATTATACGCCTCCCGGTGAAGGAAGATGACAATGTCCGCGTCCTGCTCAATCGAGCCCGAGTCCCGCAGCTCCGAAAGGCCGGGCCGGTGGTCCTTACCCCGCTCTCCGGGCCTGCGCAGCTGCGACATGGCGATCACCGGCACATTCAGCTCCTTTGCCATAATCTTCAGGTTCCGGGTAATCTCGCTGATCTCATTCACCCGGTTGTCCCCCTTGCGGGTGCCGGTCATCAGCTGCAAATAGTCCACAATCACCAGCTCCACATTTTTCAGCCGCCGCACCTTGGCCTTCATCTGGGGCACGGTCATGCCAGGGGCGTCGTCAAAAAACAGCTCCGCCCTGCTGAGAATGTCTCCCGCCTCAATCAGCCGGGACCACTCCTCCTCCTCCAAATCCCCGCTGCGCAGCTTGGTGCCCTCCACCGAGGCCTCGGTGGAAAGCAGCCGGGAGCACAGCTGCTCCCGGCCCATCTCCAGCGAGAAAAACGCCACCCGCCGCTTGCTGACAATGGAGGCGTGCCGGGCAATGTTCAGCCCAAAGCTGGTTTTGCCCACACCGGGCCGGGCCGCCAGAATAATCAGGTCCGACCGGTTGAGCCCGGTGATGGTGGCGTCCAGCAGCCCAATGCCTGTGGGTATGCCCCGGTACTTGTCCCGGTCCGGAGAGTTAAGCAGGTCCAGCCGGTCAAAGGTCTCCAAAAGAATCTCCCGCACCGGCTGCAGGCCCTGGGTATACTTGCCCTGGCGGATCTCAAAAATCCGCTGCTCCGCCGCGTCCAGCAGCAGGGCCGAGTCCTCGCTCCCTGCGCTGGCGTCGTCCAGAATACTCCTGGCCGCCTGCATCAGCACCCGCAGGTCATACTTGTCCCGCACAATTCCCGCGTACACGTCCACCCGGCTGATGGAGGGCACCAGCTGGGCCAGCTGGGTCAGATACACCCGGCCGGTCTCCTGGTCAAACTCCCGGGCCTCCCCCAGCTTGTTCAGCACCGTAACAAAGTCCACCGGCTGTCCCAGGGTGTACATTTCCAGCATAGCCCCATAGATCAGCTGGTTATTCACCGCGTAAAAATATTCCGCCTTGGGCAGAATCTCCGTCACCACCGAGAGGCACTCCGGGTCCATCAGCACCGCTCCCAGCACCGACTGCTCCGCGTCCATGCTGAAAGGGGCCTGAGCTCCCCCCAGCTCCCATCCTCTGCTCTCATAGTCCATGGCCCGGCTCCTTTCCCAGCTCTCTCTTATACCATGTCCCCACAGGCGGCCGCACCCATCCTTCCGTCAAATTCTGCCGCCGGCACCCCTGCAAAGCCCCGCCAGATCCCAAAACCACCAGGGGTCTGGTCATCCGCAGCTCTGCGCCCTGTCAAAGCCCCGCGCAAAATCCCGGCGCAAACCCTGCCGGCACAGGCTCTTACTCCTCGCACACCGCCACAGTCACCGTGGCGGTAATCCCGTTATAAAGCTTCACGTCAAAATTGTACGAGCCATAGGCCTTAATCTCGTTTTCCAGCACGATCTTCCGCTTGTCCACCTTCACGCCCAGCTGCCGGCCCAGCTCCTCGGCCAGCTCCCGGGCAGTCACCGAGCCAAACAGCTTGCCCCCCTGCCCGGCCTTGGCAAAAATCTTCACCGTCTTCCCGTTCAGAGCCTCCGCGTTTTTCCGGGCCTGGTCGGTCTCCGTCTTGATTTTATACTCCTTGGCCGCCTCGGCGTTCTTCAGCTCGTTCATGGCCTGAGCATTGGCCTCCTTGGCCAGCTTCCGGGGCAGCAGAAAGTTCCTGGCGTACCCATCCGAAACCTCCTTCAGCTCCCCCTTCTTTCCAATGGACTTCACATCCTGCAAAAGCACTACCTTCATGGCTACTCATCCTTTCCAAATAATTATTATTTTAACCGGTAGGTCCGGTCCCCCCGCTCCATAGCTGCAAAAACCGCTTCCAGCTCCTGCCGGGCCCGCTCCTCCTGGTCATACTCCCCAATGGGCGGGTCGGCCAGCATCCTGTCCACATTCCCCGTGTGACAGTGTCCATACAGCCCAAACCGCTTCCCCAACATCCTCTTGACAGTGACCAGCTGGTACTCCCCCACCGTCCTGAGACATAATATACATGTCCCCGCCCTCTTTCCAAAACCTTTATTTCAGCCGGTAGGTCCGGTCCCCCCGCTCCATAGCTGCAAAAACCGCTTCCAGCTCCTGCCGGGCCCGCTCCTCCTGGTCATACTCCCCGATGGGCGGGTCGGCCAGCATCCTGTCCACATTCCCCGTGTGACAGTATCCATACAGCCCAAACCGTTTCCCCACCATCTTCTTGACAGTGACCAGCTGGTACTCCCCCACCGTCTTCCCATCCTGAGACATAATATACATGCTCCAGCCTCCTTATTTTTCTGACTTATCCAGCGCCGCCAGCCGCTTGCCTGTCTCTACCGCCGCCTGAAAGCAGACCTCCTCCAGCCCGAGCCCTTTCTCGTGGAGGATGCCGCTGTCCCATCCCCCGTCGTCCACCGTGTCCGTGGCGTAGAAGAACTGAGCAAACCGCACCCCCCGGAACTGCGCCACAGCCGCCAGGCTGGCGCACTCCATCTCCACCGAGACGCAGCCCTGCTCCCTCCGGCGGGCGGCCTTTCCCCGGGTCTCCCGAAAGAACGCGTCCGTGGTCCAGGTCTTGCCCTCCACATAGGGAACGCCCAGCCCGTCCAGCGCGCCGCGGCAGGCGTCCACGCTCTCCGGGTCCAGCTCCACCTGGTCCGCCGGGGGCAGATAGTGGTAGGAGAGCCCCTCGTCCCGCACAGCGGCAGTGGGCAGCAAAAGCTTCCCGTGAGAGACGCCCTTCACCAGCACCCCCGCCGCGCCAAAGTACACAAAGCACCTGCCCCCCTGGGGAATGCTCTCCTCCATGGTAGAGGCCGCGCCCGGCCCACCCACCAGGGGCATAAACAGAGCGATCTCCGTGTCAAAGGCCTTTACCTTATAAATGGGGATAGCCCCGATACAGCACCCAAAGTGGCTGATCTCTTCGCCGCCGTGCTGCGCCAGGACCCACTCCATAATGGGCTTAGAAAAAATACCCACGCAGATTTCCGGGAAGCCCTCCTCCGGGTGGTGATAGCAGTCCTCCGGGTTAATAATGGCCCGGCGTTCCGGGTCAAATTCATTGCACAGCATACCAGATCACCTCTCTCCTTCCTCGCGGGCTCAGCTTGAAACACCAGGCCTCTTCCTCTGCATATGCCGCTCTGCAAGCAGACGCTCGCATTTTGCGCGTTCCGCGCAAAACGGAGCATTTGCTGCGCAAATGCAAGCATCCGCGCAAAGAACGCGCGTCTGCGCTCGCTGGGCGGGTGAGCAGCAGGCTCCTTCTCCTGATTTTACGGCAGTAACCAGACCGCTGGAATAAAAAATAATTATTATTTTTATTTATTTTTTGTTTGTCTTCTATTGACGGAAGAAGCAACAAACGTCTTCCTCCTAAATTTACCGGCAGCAACCGTCCGCTGGAATAAAAAAATAATTATTATTTTTATTTATTTTTTTGTTTGTCTTCCATTGACGGAAGAAGCAACCAGCGTCTTCCTCCAAATTTACCGGCAGCAAACCGTCCGCTGGCCTGCGGCCTCGCTACGTTCCCCGGCGGCGCAGCTCTCCCCCGTCCCAACTGCGCTTTATGGGCGAGATACTGCCTCGCGCCATCACTGTCTGCGCCGCCTTTTAAGGTCAAGGTCAAGGTCGCCTCCGGCGGACAGGGCTCCTCGCCCTGGACCTCGCCAGCGCTTCGGCGGCGCTGGACCCGCCTATTTTGCTCCCCTTTGGCGATGCTACTCGCTTACCGTGGTCTCCTCCAGCTTCTCATCCAGGGCATGAATCAGCTGCCGCCGGGCCTCGCCCATGCTCACATTCTTCAGCTGCGCCCCTGCCATGGTAAAGTGCCCGCCGCCGCCAAAGGCCTCCAAAATCAGCTGCACGTTCACATCCCCCAGGCTCCGGGCCGACATGCTCACCCCGCTCCCCGTCTTATACAGCACAAACGAGGCCTTTACTCCCTGAATAGACAGCAGCTCATCCGCTGCCTGGGCCGAGGCCACCCGCATGTCGTCCAGCTCCCAGCTGGTGGTGGCAATGGCGCAGCCCTTGTAAATCTCCGCCCCAGACACCAGCTGGGCCTTGCGCTTGTAGCTGTCCAGCGAGTTGGAAAACAGCTTCTTCACCGTCACCGTGTCCGCCCCCCGCCGCCGCAGGTAGGCCGAGGCCTCAAAGGTCCGCACGCCGGTGCGCAGCACAAAGTTCTTGGTGTCCAGGCTGATGCCCGCCAGCAGCGCCTGGGCGTCCACCCGGTCAATGGCCGACGACCGGATATACTGCACCAGCTCTGTCACCATTTCGCTGGCCGAGCTGGCAAAGGGCTCGTGATAAAAGATCAGGGCGTTTTTGATGTGGGTCACCATCATCCTGTGGTGGTCGATAATCACCACCCGGTCCACCCTTTCCAGCAGCTCCCGGCTCTCCACATAGTTGGTGGAATGGGTGTCCACCACAATCAGCAGCGACCGCTCCGTGGCCAGGGCCAAAGCCTCAGCCGGGTCCATAAACACGTCCTCCCCCGGGTAGCTGTCGTCCACCATGTCCACCAAAGCCCCGGCCAGGGTCGACCCCCGGTTGATGACAATGTCGGCCTGCTTGCCCAGCCCCTTGCGAATAGCCGCCCACATGCCCACTGCCGAGCCCACGCTGTCCAGGTCCGAGTTGGCATGGCCCATAATAAACACCCGGTCGCTGGCGGACACATGGTCGGTGAGGGTGGCCGCAATCACCCGGGTGCGCACCTTGTCCCGCTTTTCCACACCCTTAGAGAGGCCTCCGAAAAATTCGTATGTATCCCCTCCCTGGGTCACCGCCACCTGGTCGCCGCCCCGGCCCAGAGCCATGTCCAGGGCCTGCCGGGCCCACCGCTCGCTCTCCGCCACAGCAGCCGCCCCCCGGCCCACGCCAATGGAGATGGTTGCGCTCATATTCCCCCGGCTGTTTTTGACCTCCCGCACACTGTCCAGCACCCGAAAGCGCTTCTGCTTGGCCTCCTCAATGTGGGCGTCGTCGGTAATAAACAGAAACCGCCCGTTGGAGAGCCGCCGGATAAAGCCCCCCAGCTCTCCCACCACCCAGGTGCGCAGCACAGCCTCCACCTCCGCGGTGATCCGGGACTCCTCGCCTCCCGCGCCGTCCCGGGCCATCTCGTCCCGGTTGTCAAACACCGCCAGACACACCACCGGCTGACGCTCCCGGAACTCCCTGGCAATGGTCTTAAAGTGGGTGTCGTCCACAAAATACAGAATATACCCGTGCTCGGCGCTGGCTCCATACACCGTGTACTCCCGCCCCCCATAAGAGACGGCAGTGCCCTTCTCCTCCATCACCTGCCGGAAGGTCTTGGGGTAGATATACCGCAGCACGCTCTCCCCCAGGCCGGGCCGGACCGCCCCCAGGGTCTCCTCAAAGGCGGCGTTCACCCACACCAGGTCCCCGGCCGGGGCCACAATCGCCACCGGCATCGGAAACTCCCGCAGCGACTCCTCCTCCTCAGCAGAGAGCACCCGCCCTGCCGAGCGCACTGCCGCGGCAGCGTTCTGCCGGTAGACAACCCCCGACACCGCCACCGCCAGACTGCACAGCCCGGCGGCAGTGAGCTCCACCGCGAACATCACCCGGTTAAAGGGGTAGCTGGCCGCAGCCATCGCCACCATAACCGCAGCCATCAGGTACATCAATGGGGAAGTGACCCAAACCTTTTTCCTCCGCATCCTCTCTCAGCTCCTCGCTTCCTGGAGAAATAACCATACCGCCAACTCTCGCCGCAGACATGCCGCCCGCCGCTTTCCCGGCCCTTCGCAAAATCCTTTCACCGTCAACCGACAGACCAGCCCGAAAAGCCTGCCGCACACCACCCGGCACAGCCGCCCCGCCAACTCTCGCTGCAGACATGCCGCCCGCCGCTTTCCCGGCCCTTCGCAAAGTCCTTTCACCGTCAACCGACAGACCAGCCCGAAAAGCCTGCCGCACACCACCCGGCACAGCCGCCCCGCCGCTCTCGCCGCAGACATGCCGCCGCTTTCCTGGCCCTTCACAAAGCTCTTTCACCGTCAACCGACAGACCAGCCCAAGAAACCTACCGCACACCAGGCCCGGCACAGCCGCCCCGCCAACTCTCGCCGCAGACATGCCGCCGCTTTCCTGGCCTTCGCAAAGTCCTTTCACCGCCAACCGACAGACCAGCCCAAGAAACCTACCGCACACCAGGCCCGGCACAGCCGCCCCCGCCAGCCCTCGCCGCTGGGGCAAGCCGGCCCTCCGGCAGTCTCTAAACCTCCATAATAATTGGCAGAATCATGGGGCTGCGCTGGGTCTTCCTGTAAAGATACTTGGACAGCTCATCCTTCACGCTCTGCTTCAGGCCGCTCCAATCCCGCACCCGGCGGTTGGCGCAGTCCTCCAGGGCCTTGCAAACCACCCGGCGGGCCTCGGCCATCATCTCCTCCGACTCCCGCACATACACAAACCCCCGGGAAACAATATCCGGCCCGGCCACCACATGGCCGGTCTCCGCCTCAATGGAGCACACCGCCACAATCAGCCCGTCCTCGGCCAGATGCTTCCGGTCCCGCAGCACAATGCTACCCACGTCGCCCACACCCAGGCCGTCCACCATCACGCTGCCCGCGGGCACATCTCCCAGCCGGCGCATATGGTCCTCATGCAGCTCCAGCACATGGCCAATGTCCCCAATATAGATGTTCTCTCTGGGCATACCCATAGCTACTGCCAGGCCCGCGTGCTTCTGCAAATGCTTCTGCTCCCCGTGGACAGGGATGAAAAACTTGGGCTTGGTCAGGGCATGAATCAGCTTCAGCTCCTCCTGGCAGGCATGGCCCGACACATGCACCTCATACATCGACTCGTAAATCACCGTGCAGCCCTGCTTCAGCAGCTCGTCCACCACAGCCCCCACGGTCTTCTCATTGCCGGGAATGGGACGGGCGGAGAGAATAATAAAGTCGTTGGGCCCAATAGCCACCTGCCGGTGGTCCGAAAAGGCCATGCGGGTCAGGGCGGACATGGGCTCGCCCTGGCTGCCGGTGGTAATCAGCACCAGCTGCCCCGGCTCATACCGGTTAATCAGGTTCAGGTCAATCAGCACCCCCTGGGGGATGTCCAGATACCCCAGCTCGCTGGCAATGCCCATCACATTCACCATGCTCCGGCCCGAGAGCGCCACCTTGCGCCCATACTTTACCGCGCAGTTAATAATCATCTGCACCCGGCTGATGGAGGAGGCGAAGGTCGCCACAATAATGCGCTTACCCTGGGCCCGGTTAAACAGGGAGTCCAGAGAGTTGTTCACCGTCTGCTCGGTCTGGGTATACCCTGCCCGCTCCGCGTTGGTAGAGTCCGCCAGCAAGGCCAGCACGCCCTCGTCTCCCAGCTGGGCAAACCGGGCCAGGTCGATCATCTTCCCCTCGGCAGGGGTAAAGTCAATTTTAAAGTCGCCGGTGTGCACCACCACCCCGGCAGGGCTGTGAATGGCCAGCGAAACCGAGTCCGCAATAGAGTGGTTCACATGCACCAGCTCCACCTCCATGCAGCCCAGCTTAATCCGGGAGCCCGGAGGGGTCACATTCAGCCGGGCCGAGCCGGTCAGCCCGTGCTCCTTCAGCTTGCTCTCAATCAGTCCAATGGTAAGGGCCGTGCCATACACCGGCACATTCAGCTTTTTCAGCAGATAGGGCACCGCGCCGATATGGTCCTCATGACCATGGGTAATAACCACGCCCTTGATTTTCGACCGGTTCTTCTCCACAAAAGCAAAGTCAGGAATCACCAGGTCAATGCCGGGCATATCCTCATCCGGAAAAGCCAACCCGCAGTCCACAATCAGCATGTCGTCCTGACACTCATAAAGGGTAAAGTTCTTGCCGATTTCATTGAGCCCCCCCAGAAAATACACCTTAATGGCGGGCTTGTTCGAGCGCCGTCTTCCCCTGCCCCGCTTCTGGGTGGGCTGAGAGCTCTGGGCATTCTGCCCCTGGGCCGACCGGGCCGCGGCCAGCTGTGCTGCGGCAATCGGCGCGGTGCCCATGCTCTGCCGCCTGGGCGAAGACTGCCGGCCCGGCTTTTTCCCGGGCTTTGCGTGGTTTTTCTGGGCAGGCTGACGCTTGCCCCCCGGCTTTTCCCCAGCGGAGGCTCTTGGCCCGGCAATCTTCCCAATCTTCGGCGCCTCTCCCTTTCCCTGGTTCTGGTCCTGGGCGCGGTTGCCGGCAGGCTGCCGGCGGGGCCTGTTATTCTTTTTTTCCATTGCTGTCACATGTACCTCCTGATTCTGTTCCGCCGTCCAAAGGGTAGACGAAAGCAAGCCCTTCCGGAGGGCGGTTTCATTTCGTTGATATTCCGGAAACATTCCGAAAAGTGAGAACGCCCGGCAGTCCGCCGAAGGTCCCCTATACACAAAAAGCGGCGTTCACCGCAATCAGCCAATAGTTATTCATCCTATTTTACAATATCTCCCCCCACCTTGTCAACCCCACCAGCGTGACGCTGGACCCAGTTCGCGGGGCGGTGAGTTGGCGAAGCCAACTCATAGGCACAGCCAACGCTACTGAGAGGGGGTAGCGGGGTTCGTGGCCGCGGTTTGAGGGTTGGTTAGACCAGCGGACTTTTTGGGGGGTGTTCGCCGGTGACTTTGACACCAGAAGCCTGACATCGCGGGAAGAAAAGTTACCTCTACCAACGCGGTTGGTGCGCGAATAAAAAGTCTTTGAAGATTCTTAAGAAACTTTCTACAGAAAGTTTCTTAAGCCGCCGGAGGCGACCTTAATCCCTTGACCTTAAAACACCCCAAAAACGCAGGAGGGTAGGAAAACGTCCCAGTGGGACGTTTTCCGTAGGGAACCACCGTAAGGGGTTCCCTATCGAATGGGAGCGAAGCGGACATTCGACAAAGCCCTTAAAGCCCTAAGCGTCGGGGGCGGGCGGGACGGGCCGCTGCCGCTGGCCTCGGGGGCCGCCTGAGCAAGCGAAGCTTGCGAAGAAAGAGCCACCGAACCGCCACCCACACCAAACGCCGTGTGCGGTATCTCTACACGGGCCAACCGCACACCAAAGGACACCCCCACAAAAAACGCCCCATGTCCCAGCCAAACCATGTCAACAGCATAGGCAAAGCTAGGAGTGTCACACCGCGCAATTTATTTGATTCACGGCCAGGGGCCTTGTAAGGGCAGGCCAGCGTGTCCCCCCATCTCTCCCAAGGCCCAGTCCCTCCAGGGAGTAGACGGATCATAACCTGCCCCTGCATAAAATCTGCAAAAGGGACACTCCTGGCAAGGCTTACACCCCGCAAAGCAAAAGCCCTCTCCCCTTGCAGGCCTGGAAGCTGCCCAGCCCCCCGCTCCCCCTTCTCCCCCCTAGCTTCCCCGCCCCGACTCCCAGTTATTCCCTCTCCCAAAAACAAAAAGTTCACCCAGGGGCTTGACAAAGTATACTAAAATGGTATATATTTATTTGCAGGGGGAAATCCTAGCGGTAACCGACCGCTGGCAGTCCCCCGACCAGCAGAAAGGAAGTAGCTGAAAACATGGACAACACTGTCAGAAAAGTATACGCCGACAACGCCGCTACCACCGCTGTCTCCGACGAGGTGCTGCAGGCCATGCTCCCCTTCTTCAAGGAGGTTTACGGCAACCCGTCCAGCCTGTATGAGCTGGGCCAGCAGGCCAAGGCCCCTCTGGAAGAGGCCCGGGCTGCCACCGCCGCCTGTCTGGGGGCAAAGCCCAATGAAATTTACTTCACCAGCTGTGGCAGCGAGAGCGACAACTGGGCCATTAAGGGCGCGGCCCGGGCCCAGCGCAGAAAGCACGGCAAACCCCACATCATCACCTCGGCTTTTGAGCACCACGCGGTGCTGCACACCTGTCAGGCCCTGGAAAGGGAGGGCTTCACGGTCACCTACCTGCCGGTTCATAAGGACGGCCTGGTGCGGGTGGAGGAGCTGGAGGCCGCTATCACGGAGAACACAGCCCTGGTCACCATCATGTACGCCAACAACGAGATTGGCACCATTCAGCCTATTCCCGAGATTGGCCAGGTGTGCAAGGCCCATGGGGTTCTTTTCCACACCGACGCGGTGCAGGCCATCGGCAATGTACACATTGATGTGAAAGCCCAAAATATTGATATGCTCTCTCTCAGCGGGCACAAAATACACGCTCCCAAGGGCGTGGGCGCCCTCTATATCCGGTCGGGCGTTGCCGTCGACAACTTTATGGACGGCGGAGCCCAGGAGCGGGGCCGTCGGGCCGGCACGGAAAATGTGGCCGAAATTGTGGGCCTTGCCACAGCCATTCAGCGGGCCACCGACACCATTGACCAGCGCGTCGCCCGGCTGACCCCCATGCGGGACCGCCTGATTGACGGGGTGCTGAAAATTGAGCGCAGCCGCCTGAACGGCAGCCGGGAGCACCGGCTCCCTGGCAATGTGAGCTTCTGCTTTCAGGGGGTGGAGGGGGAGAGCCTGCTGCTGATGCTGGACATGAAGGGTATCAGCGCCTCCTCGGGCTCGGCCTGCACCAGCGGCTCCCTGGACCCCAGCCATGTGCTGCTGTCCATCGGCCTGCCCCATGAGGTGGCCCACGGCTCGCTGCGGCTGAGCTTCGGGGACTATAACACCGAGGAGGACGTGGACTATATTTTGGGGGTATTGCCCCAGATTATCGACCGGCTGCGCAATATGTCGCCCCTGTGGGACGCCATAAAAACCGGCAGCGTTAACTATGACCCCTATATGTAAAGGAGGCGCAGACATGCGGGAGAGACCTATTCAGGACCTGATTTTGAACCCCATGACCGCCATTGCGGATGAGTGGATGCTGCTCACCGCCGGCACAGAGGCCCGGGGCTTTAACACCATGACCGTCTCCTGGGGGCACCTGGGGTCGCTGTGGGGGAAGTATAGCGCGGTGGTTTATGTTCGGCCCCAGCGGTACACGAAGGTGTTTTTGGACCGGGAGGATTTGTTCACTATTACTATATTTGACGGAGACAAGAAGAAAGATTTGAGCTATTTGGGCAGTCATTCTGGCCGGGACGAGGACAAGGTGGCCCGAGTGGGGCTGACCCCCTGGTTTGGGGAGGGCTTCACCGGCTTTGAGGAGGCCCGGCTCACGCTGGTATGCCGCAAGCTGTACCGGGCGCCCCTGGCGGAGGAGGGCTTTTTGGACAAGTCGATTCTGGCCAGCTGCTACCCGGAACGGGACCTGCATGAGGTATATGTGGGGGAAATTGTGAAATCATATACAAGGGATGGTAGAGATTGACCCTGTCTGCGGAAGGCGGACATGCTCGGGAATGAGGCTGCCGGGGTGGCGCGGCCGGAGGCCTGTCGGGCTCTACGAAGGAGGCGGACAGGGGGCTTGGAATGCGCTGGCCGGGTTCTATTGTAATTTTTGAAATTGTACTATCATCTGAATTGTGATAGTATTTCCACCTTGACTGGGCCTGCTTTGCCGCATAAGGTTGCTGTCGGAAGGTGGTTTTGGGGCGGTTTTGCTTCAAATGGGGACCTGTTTAGGGACAAATTGGGCCTGCTTTTTTCCGCAAGCATGGGAAAAGGGCAGTCGGAAATAGTATTTGTTTTAATATTATTGTGTGATATTTGTTTTAACCGTGATATTTTGCTGACACGCAAGTAGTTGATAGCCTATTTTTCACATGGTTCAAGTGGGCATTTTCCGGTGGATTTGCGTGGTTTGGGATTGGTGATGGGTCTGGGAGGCTCGTCAAACATTTTGTTGTGATTGGATGATATTTCTTTTTTCGCGGCGAGCAGTCGGCATGTAGTGCAGGCGGCAAGGAGTTCGCTTGACAGTTGGGGCGGATTGGGATTTGCCGGGTGCGCTTGGGGCTGTGGGACGCGGATGGGGCAGGTGGACGGTCAGATGCTTTGTTTGTTTTGGTTTGTGGATGCTTGGTAGTTCGCGGGCGTAGTCGGCATGTAGCACGGGTGGCAAGGGGTTCGCTTGACAGTTGGAGTGGATTGGGATTTGCTGGGTGCACTTGAGGACTGTGGGACGCGGATGGGCCGGGTGGACGGTCAGAGGTTTTGTTGTGCCCTTGGGGATCATTTTATGATGTCTATTTGACCTCTTGCAAAAATAAAAATATTGTGTAATGAAAGGCCTTCGGGCGCAAAGATTGCGCCCTACGGCAAGACCTTGGGGCTCTGCCCCAAACCCCGCAAGGGGCCTGACGCCCCTTGACCGCGCAATTTGCGTAAAGGCGCCTATTTCGCAAGAGGTCTATTATCTTTTCGGGAGGGGGAGCCGGACGTGGGCGGAAAGGGCAGGAGGGTTTGGCCTGGGGTTCTTTTGCGGGCAGCGCTTTTTAGTCTGCCTACGCTGGCGGTCAACCTTTTGGTGCAGAGCTGCCGGGCCTTTGCCGGGAAACGGCGGGCCGGTGAAATTCAACAGGAAAGGACAGAGAAAAATGGCATACAGTGAAAAGGTGATGGACCATTTCGCCAACCCCCGCAATGTGGGCGAAATGCAGGATTTCAGCGGGGTTGGCGAGGTGGGCAACCCCAAATGCGGGGACATTATGCGCATGTACATCAAGGTGGAGGGGGACGTGATTACGGACGTCTCTTTTATGACCTTTGGATGTGGGGCGGCGATTGCCACCAGCAGCATGGCCACGGAGCTGATTAAGGGCAAGACCATTGGCGAGGCCTTGAAGCTGACCAACAAGGCGGTGATGGAGGCCTTGGACGGGCTGCCGCCGGTGAAGGTGCACTGCTCGGTGCTGGCGGAGCAGGCCATTAAGGCGGCGGTTTCGGACTATTACCAGCGGCAGGGGATTGACCCCACGCCCATTGTGGGGGAGATTCCGGCCTGCGAGGAGTGCGGCTGCGAGATTTGAGGCAAAAGAAAACGGCTCGGGAGCTCTGTGTCCCGGGCCGTTTTGTTTGTTTTCTTTTTGAGAGAGGGGTAGAAAAACGTCCCGGTGGGACGTTTTTCGGGTGGGGGGCTTGGGTCTCTGGACTTTGGGGGTGGGTGGGGTGGGGCGCTGCCGCTGGCTTCGGCGGCCCGGCGAGCCTGACTTGCCCGAAGGGCAATGTCAGGCGAGCAAAGAGCCGCCGACGGTAGAGCCCACGCAAAGCGCCGTGTGAGGTAGCTCTATGCGGGTCAATCGCCCGCTGGAGGACGCCCCCACAGAATCAAGGACGTTTGTCAGGGGCAGCGGGTGGGGAGTTCGGCAGGATTACAGGTCGCGGAACTTTTTGACCCGGCGCAGAGCACGCTGCTTGCGCTTGTAGAAGACCACCAGAATCAGGTAGACGGCGATGAGGGCGGCGATTACCGCCATAACGGCAATGAACCAGGGGGAGGTCAGCAGGGAGCGGCCCTGCTCCCAGCCGGCGATGAGGTCGCTGCGGGCCACGGACTCGGCGGCGACCAGGGGGACGGTGGCTACCACCTCGTTGGCGTAGCTCAGGGTGGCGGTGCCCAGCTGCTCGCCCTTGCGCACCGGGGCCTGGACGCTTTCGGGCTTATCCACTGTAACGATGATGGAGCTCTGGTCGACGGAGTTGGGGAGCATGACGCTGACATTGCGGTCCGCCGCCAGCCGGAGCTCGTCCTGCTGGTAGGCGTATTCCAGCTTCACGGAGCTGAGGATGTCGCCCTGGGTGGCTATGGTCTTTTTGCCCAGGCTGGTGAAGGCCCAGCGGAACAGGGTGCGGGCGTCCCGCATCTCGTTGTGGACGCCCTGGGCGTAGCCCTCCATGTCGCCCATGGCAATGACAATGTAGGTATACCCTGAGTAGGTGGCGGAGGCCGCCACGCAGAAGCCCGCCTGGTCGTGGGATCCGGTTTTGATGCCATTGGCATAGGTGTAAAAATAGGTGTTGCCGTTTTCGTCCGGATAGTTGCGCAGGAGCTTGTTGGTATTGGGGTGGTTCTCCTTGTCCGGGTTCAGATTGGTGGGGGGCTTGGGGTAGTTTGCCTGCCTGACGATTTCGGCAAAGTTGGGCAGGGTGAGGGCATATTGGGCAATGGTGCCCATGTCCCGGGCAGTGGAATAGTGATTCTCGTTGTGCAGGCCGTGGGGGTTGGAGAAATGGGTGTTGCGGCAGCCCAGCTCCCGGGCCTTGGCGTTCATCTGCTGGACGAAAAAGCTGGTCTCGCTGTAGTCAATGGTGGCTCCGTACTCCTGCTGTACGGCAGGGGCGGGGGTGGAGCCGTCCTCCGGGGCGCCGGGGTCCTCCGGGTCCGGGGCGTCCTGGGCCGTGATGCGGCCCTGGGCGTAGAGGCTGTCCACATACTCCATGAGGGTGAGGGCGGCGTCGTTGCCGGAGGGGACCATGAGCAGGTTCAGCAGCTCCAGCCCGGTGAGCTGCTCGCCCACCTGAACCCCGGCCAGGGAGCTGCCGGTGCCCTCCAGGTCGTCGGCCACGCTTTGGGGGACTGTGATGGTGGCGTGCTCAATGTCGGGGATGGTCTCGCAGGCCACGATAAAGGTCATGATTTTGGTCATGGAGGCCATGGGCAGCTCCTGGTCCGGGTTGAGGGTGTAGACTACGGTATCCGTGTCCAGGTTGAGCATGTAGAGGGACTTGCAGTGGGGCTCTTTGCTGTCGTCCTCCTGGTCGGAGTCCCAATTATAGGTAAAGCCCTCGGCCCCGGCGGGCAGGGGGGGCAAAATCAGCAGCAGAACAGCCAGAGCGGCGGCTATGGATTTTTTCCAGTCGAGTTTTTTCACCAGCGGATTCCTCCTTTTCGTGCGGGTCTTGGTTTTGATTGGTATTTATATAGTATACCCGATACCGGCGGGAAAGGGAAGGGTGAATTTCTGAAAATGAGGGGGAGATTTCGTTAAGATTTTATGAACAGGGGAGAAAACGTCAAAAATTCCTGAAGGCTCCGGCAAGGGGGAAGGTGAGGCCGGGGGCTTCAGGAATTTCATGATTGAGTCGTTTTGGGGAGGGATGGAGGCGTGCTTTTTCTCTTTGCGGCTTGCTGCCGGGCCGTGTCAGACCGCCAGGTGCACCACATGGCACACCCCGGGAATGCCCTCCCCCTGCTGCTGGGAGGTGGTGGACATGAGGGCCCCGGTGGCGCAGAACAGGATGTTTTTCAGCTCGCCCCGCTCCATTCTGCCCAGCAGATGCCCGCAGAGCACACTGGCGGAGCAGCCGCAGCCAGAGCCTCCGGCGTGCACGTCCTGGGCCTGCCGGTCGTAGAGGAGCAGGCCGCAGTCCTGGTGGACGGCCTTCAGGTCGACGCCGTTGTCCTTCAGGGTGTCCAGCATGAGTTGGGAGCCCACCGCGCCCAGGTCGCCGGTGAAAATGCCGTCGTAGTCGTTGGGGCTGGTGTGGGTGTCGGTAAGGTATTGATAGATGCTGTCCGCCGCGGCCGGGGCCATGGCGGCCCCCATATTGGCCGGGTCCTTGACCCCCAGGTCCAGGGCCTTGCCCGCCAGGCCGTGGAGCACCCGGACCTTGCCCCCCCGGCCCAGAATGACGCAGCCGGAAGCAGTGGCTGTCCACTGGGCGGTGGGGGTGCGCTGGGCGCCGTATTCCAGGGGGGTGCGGAACTGGCGTTCGGCGGAGCAGAAGTGGGAGCTGGTGACTGCCGCCGCCAGGTCTGCCGCGCCGCAGTCTACCATAATGGAGGCCATGAGCAGGGTTTGGGCCATCGTGGAGCAGGCCCCGTACTGGCCCAGGAGGGGGATGTGGTAGTCGATGAGGCCGAAGGTTGAGGAGATGCACTGGTTCAGCAGGTCGCCGGCAAAGATCATGTGGATGTCCTCCGGCTTGCGCCCGGCATTGGCCAGGGCGATGGAGACCGCTTCTTTTTGGAGCTGGGCCTCGGCCTTTTCCCAGCTTTGGGTGTTGAGGGTGGTGTCGTCAAAGGTCTGGTGCAGGTCGCCGCCCAGGGGGCCTGCCGCCTCTTTGCGGCCTCCCACGGCTCCCCGGCCCAGAATGGTGGGGGCTGTTTCAAATTGTAAGGTCTGTTTGCCGATGCGCTTCATGGGCGTTCCTCCCGGTGAAAGTCATTTTGTCAATAGTGTTGCCCGGGAGTGGGGGAATATGAGAATTTTTTGTTTGGCGAGGTTCTTGCCTGTCTTAAAAGTGGGATGGGGGGGAGAGTGGATTTTCATTTTCTGCGAAAATGAAAATGGGGCGCTTCGCGCTTGATGGATGGTTTGGCCTGCGGCACAAGGGCAAGGTCGCCTCCGGCGGCTTAGGGCTTCGCCCTAAGAACCCACCAGAGGGGCCTGCCCCTCTGGACTCCTGTTTTCGCGTTTTGGGGGGGGGGAGGGGAGGTTGTTGGCTCGCGGTGGGGGTGGGGCTTTTTAGCGGCGGGGTGGGTTTAAGTCGCCCAGGGTGACGGCTACGGTGTGGCGGATGGGCTTCCACTCGGCGCTGCCGGCCATGGCCACGGCCAGAGCCGCCATAAAGCTGGCCATGAAGAAGGGGTAGGTGAAGCTATACAGCAGCTTGCGGCCCGGACGGCAGGGGATGCGCCGCCACTCGGTGAGGAGCACCAGCAGGCCGGTGAAGTAGAGCCCCACATAGGTGCCGCCCAATGCTGCCAGGGCGGTGAGCACCACGGGACCGGTCTCCATGCTGTGGCTCACCAGTCCCACGGCAAACATGATGACATTGAGGATAAAGCCCAGGCCCATGAGCACAGAGGCCAGGGAGTTGACCAGCATGTCGTAGCAGGCAAAGCTGCCCCCGCAAATGATGGCGCGGACCAGCTCTTTGCCGTTGCGGCCCATGATTTGCATGAGGCCCCGCATCCAGCGGGCGCGCTGGACCACGGACTGGCGGAAGCTGGTGGGCTGCTCGTCGTAGAGTATGGCGGAGCCGCAGTAGGCCACCTTTTCGCCCCGGCAGATCAGGTCCAGGGTGAACTCCAGGTCTTCGGTGAGGGCGAAGTAGTGCCAGCCGCCCACCTTTTCCAGCAGCTGGGCGGAGAACAGGAAGCCGGTGCCGGACACGCCGCAGCTGCTGTTCAGAAAGTCCCGGGGGCGGTTGAGGTATTCGGACTCCCGGAGAAAGTACATGCCATAGCCGGCGCTGATCCAGTTGTCGCCGAAGTTTTTGGCGTTGCGGTAGCCGGTGACCACCTGGCAGCCGTTGGAGAACACCTTGTTCATCTCGGCAATGTAGTTGGGGTCCAGGAGGTTGTCGGCGTCGAAGACAAAGAAGCCGTCGTATTTTTCGTGGGGGTAGTTTTGGGCGATTTTACCCAGGAGGAATTCAAGGGCGTAGCCCTTGCCCACCTGGGTCTGGTTGCGGCGGGACCAGACCACGGCCCCCCGGGAGGCGGCCACGGCGGCGGTATTGTCGGTGCAGTTATCGGCCACCACAAAGACATCGACCAGTTGGGCGGGGTAATTCTGGGCTTTGATGCTGTCGATGAGCTGGCCGATGACAGCGGCCTCATTTCTCGCGGCGATGAGCACGGCGAAGCGGCCCAGGCTTTTGGCCTGAAAGCGGCGGCCGGCCCCCCGCAGGCGGAGCAGCAGGTAGAGGACCTGGTAGCAGCAGCAGGCGGCGATCACCGCCGCGATGATGAGGTTGATATATGAGAGGGTTTTCATTAGTTCCCGTCCTTTCCAGCTTGACTGTATGTTCTTGCTATAAGCATAATATGAACAAATTAAGTACAGCACGATGAATTTCTTACAAATTCCTTACGCGGGGTGCCCCCGCGGGCAATTCGCGGGGCGCGTTGGCACGCCAACGCGGAGGGGTGCGGGTAGCTAGGTTCGTAGTCGCGGTTTGGGGGTTGGTGGGGCCAGCGGAGTTTTTTAGGGCGTTTGGCGGTGGCTTTGGGGGCAGAGCTGGTATCGCGGGACAGAGAGTTGCCTGTACCAACGCGGTGGGTGCGCGAATTGAAAGTCTTTGAAGATTCTTAAGAAACTTTCTACAGAAAGTTTCTTAAGCCGCCGGAGGCGAACTTGACCTTGACCTTAAAACACCCAAAAACGCAGGAGGGTAGGGGGTCTCGGCTTCGCCTCGGTCGGTTCGCAGCTTGTCTGCCACCGGCAGACGCTCACCCCCCGTAAGGGGTTCCCTATCGAATGGGAGCGAAGCGGTCATTCGACAATGCCCTTAATCCCTAAGCGTCGGGCAGGGCGGGTGAATTGCTACCACTAGGTAGTTGAGAGACTACCGGTAGGAGTTTGCCGGTACTTTTGCGAAGCAAAAGGCGACTCCTTCGGAGTCGAGGCAAACGGCGATGTTGAACGAAGTTCCACATCGGGTGACTCTGCCCGAAGGGCAATGTCAGGAGCCC
>CAJUNQ010000121.1 GCA_910587835.1 uncultured Oscillospiraceae bacterium
GCAGGCCCAGCCAGCCGGTATAAACATTGATATGAGCGGCCCCAAAACCGGGGCCGCTCATATCAGGAAAAGAATGAGGTTTTAAGTAGGGCTTGCTGAAAAAAGCACATAAGGGAACAAGAACAGAATGGAACGGAAAAAGAGGGCAAGCCAACGCACCAGCCGGAGGCTGGCGTTCATGGCCAGGATGATGAGAGCAGCCTCGGTCTTTGCCGTTTCATCCAGTTTAGAGAATAATCGGTCAAGACCAAAGCGGCGTTTCGCGTTGGCGTTTCGTCCCTCAATGGCGTTGCGCTCACAGGCATCCCTATAGATTTGGCGCTTGATTTTGGTGTCTGTCTCAGAGGTTTTTCTGCGACCCAAGGGTGGGCCGGACAGCCGGATGCCAAGCTGGGCACAGAACATCTTATTGCGGCGGGTCTGGTAGATTCTGTCCGCCAGAACTGCGCTGGGATAGCAGCCGAATTTCCGAAAATAATCTTCCACAGCGGCTTCAAGGTCAGTGCCTTCGTTGAAGCTGCTCCAGCAGGTCTGCTCCAAATAGGTGTATCCATCCACCACGGAAAGGTGCAGTTTTTGTCCAAATTCGGTGGGATTTGGACGTTTGCCCCGCTGGATTGGACGCACATGGGGCTGCTCCAGACTAACGATCCGGTCCTCGCAGATATGGGTGTAGTTGTCATACATCATCTTCTGTTGGCGGTACACCACCGGGATCACAGCGAGCCGGTCCCTGAGCCAGCGGGGAAACAGCGTTTCGTGGTTCGGAATCTGGGACGAAAGCTCTCGAAGCTGTTTGGATGCCAGTTCAATATATCGCAGCTGCTCGCCAATCGCCCTGCGGCAGTTCGCTCTGGTCCATTTCTTGCTTTTTGCCAGTTTCAGATAGGCCTTTCGGGCCTTTTTTGCCGAATACGGCAGCTTATGGCTGGTGTGGGATACGTGCGGCCAGAGAATGTCCACCGCTGTTTCCAAGTGCTCCCGGCTCCTGTTGAGCAGGTCGATGTCTGTAGGATACTTGATGTCGGCGGGGGCCACCGTGGCGTCCAGGATCAGCTTGCCGCGATTCTTCTTCCTGCGCGCTTTCTTCTTTTTGGACGTGTTCGGGTTTGCTTTCCCTTTCTGCGCAGACGATTTGGACCCGGTTCCCCCACCTGCGCAGGGCGGCTCGTCCCCATCCTCAGAATGATCGTTCCGGTCCACATTCCGCGGCTCCTCCGGCCACTTCCCGGTGCAGACGTACTCGTTGATTTTTGCCACTTCTTCCACTGGGAACCGCTTGCGGAAATGCACCATCATAGATGGGTCAAACAACGGTTCCGGATGAAATTCATGCAGTCCAACAAAGTATTGCATATAGGAGTTCTCCTGCAAATTGGTCACCGTATCCTTGTCTGTGATGTGACAATACTCCTTGATGAAAATAGCCCCAAACGCAATCCGGGATGAAATGGCCGGGCGACCGGTTTCATCGCTCATATTTTGGGCGTAAATCTCTTCGATGTATTCCCAGGGCAGGATGCTTGCCAGACGCACCCAGCGGTTATCCCGCAGCAGTCTGCCGCCGAAGGGCAGAGAAAATTCCTCCAAGGATAGCTGGTCCTGATCGTTACGGTAATACATCGCTTTTACCCCCATATCCCCTGGATTTTGTGGAATCCCTCTGCTTTTAGCCCCCTTTATGATACCAGATGTTTGAACTTTATTCTACCTTTTTACCCCTTTTTCATTTCCTGTATTTCATATCCCCGTATTTTTATTGTGGCTTTTTGCTTTTTCAGTAGACCCTAAATAGGAGGTTTTGTGGAATCATCCAACACGTTTCCTCTAAAATCGACAAATAGAATAATATAAGGCGCAGCGGATTTTGAACATCCGCTGCGCCTTATATTTCTGAATTATTCAGGAGGAGCAAAACGATACCCAGCTCCACGGACAGTTTGAATGTAGTGATTATCTCTGGCGCTGAGTCCCAATTTCTTGCGCAATGATGAAATGTGGTCTGAAACACTGGTAGTCGC